>NZ_CAKKMF010000109.1 GCF_918697925.1 Arthrobacter sp. Bi26 | reverse complement strand
CCCACCCGCACATCCCCGGGCCGTTGGCGGCGACTTCCCCTGCACCCACCTCACATCCCACATCCCGGAGATACGGAGATACATGGAACGCGCCGTAGCCGCCCGCCTGGCCTTCAAGACCGTTGCCGAGACCAAGGTGGCTCTCGCCGTGGCCGTGGCCCGGAACGGCGGGTACGGGTCGGTCGAAGAGTCGCTCATGGTAACCGCGGGAGGCGAGGACGTGCCGGTGACCGAACTCTCGGACCATCACGGCGGGCGTTTCCACTACATGGAATTCGCCGAACCCACCGAAGTGCTGGTTGAGTATTCGGCCACCGTCACCGGCTTCGCCCGGCCCGAGGAACCTGGGCTCATGGAACTGATCCGCTATGTCCGGCCCAGCCGCTACGCGGAGTCGGACCGGCTGCTGCCGACTGCCTATGCCGAATTCGGCGGGCTTCAGGGCGAAGAGCTGCTCCACGCCATCCGCAACTGGGTCTTCAGCGAACTGCGCTACGTCAGCGGATCCTCGCGGGGGACCGACGGCGCCGTCGAAACCCTGCTGCACCGCCGCGGCGTCTGCCGGGACTTTGCCCACCTCGCCATTGCCCTGCTGCGCTCCAAGAACGTCCCGGCCCGGCTGGCGGCTGTCTATGCCCCGGGCCTGACCCCGATGGACTTTCACGCCGTCGCCGAAGCGCACATCAACGGCGCCTGGCACGTCATCGACCCGACGGGGCTGGCGCCGCGGGAGAGCATGCTGCGGATCACGGCCGGGCGCGATTCCTCGGACACCGCATTCCTGTCCACCGTGGGCGGCAGCTTGTCGCTGAAGGAACTCAGCGTCACCGCCGTCGTCGATGAGCTGCCGCTGGAAGACCCGGCGAAGCTCGTCACCATCCAGTAGGCAGCGCCGGCCAGCGGGCCGGCGCCGGGTCTTTGCGCAGGGTTTCAGACGGTCTTAGCGCACGGCGACCGAGGCGCGGAGCTTTTCGGTCAGCCGCAGCAGTTCCTGCTGTTCGGCGGCGGAGAGGGCCGGGCCCACGAGCGCGGCGATGTCGCGCACGTGTTCCCGGCCGATCTGCTTCTGCAGGTCCCGTCCGGCATCGGTGAGCCGGATGAGGATCCCGCGGCCGTCCTCGGGGGCCGGAGTCCGTTCGACCAGCCCGCGCTTTTCGAGCCGCTCCACCAGCCGGCTCAGGCTGGACTGGCTCAGCAGGACGTTGTCGTTGAGCTCGTTCAGGCGCAGCCACCCGGAGGGGCAGCGCGAGAGCGTGAACAGGACGTCGTACTCATTGAGCGCCAGGGCTTTGAACGCCGGCGCCGCCTGCAGCTTGCGCATCACCGCCACCTGGGCCCGGAACAGGGATTCCCACGTTTCCGCGGCCAGGCGTACCGGCGATTCTGTGGTCCTGGCCGCCATCATGAGCCCTTGCTGGTGGTCTCTGCGGCGGCGGCGGCGTCGGTGGGTCCCGCTGCCAGCGCGGCGGCCACCCGGCCGGCGTGCGTCGGCGGTTCCGGGACATGCGCGGGCTTGAGCGCGGCATACTCCTTGCGCAGCACCGGCAGGACTTCTTCGCCGAACAGATCCAGCTGCTCCAGGACGGTCTTCAGCGGCAGGCCGGCGTGGTCGATCAGGAAAAGCTGGCGCTGGTAGTCGCCGAAGTACTCCCGGAACGTGAGGGTCTTTTCGATCACTTCCTGCGGGCTGCCGACCGTCAGCGGGGTCTGGGACGTGAAGTCCTCCAGCGAGGGGCCGTGGCCGTAGACCGGTGCGTTGTCGAAGTAGGGGCGGAACTCCTTGACGGCGTCCTGGGAGTTCTTCCGCATGAAGAACTGGCCGCCGAGGCCCACAATGGCCTGGTCCGCCTTGCCGTGGCCGTAGTGCTCGTAGCGTTCGCGGTAGAGGCCGATCAGCTGCTGGTAGTGCTCCTTGGGCCAGAAGATGTTGTTGGCGAAGAAACCGTCACCGTAGTACGCCGCCACTTCGGCGATCTGCGGCGTGCGGATCGAGCCGTGCCACACGAAGGGGGCGACGCCGTCGAGCGGACGCGGGGTGGAGGTGAAGTTCTGCAGCGGGGTGCGGTGCTTGCCGGACCAGTTGACGGTGTCCTCATCCCAGAGGCGGCGCAGCAGGGAGTAGTTCTCGATCGCGAGTTCGATCCCGTCCTGGATGTTCTTGCCGAACCAGGGGTAGACAGGGGCGGTGTTGCCCCGGCCCAGGACCAGGTCCACGCGTCCGTCCGCGAGGTGCTGGAGCATCGCGAAGTCCTCGGCGATCTTCACCGGGTCATTGGTGGTGATCAGTGTGGTGGCCGTGGACAGGATGATGCGCTCGGTCTGGGCCGCGATGTACGCGAGCGTGGTGGTGGGGGAGGAGGAGAAGAAAGGCCGGTTATGGTGCTCGCCGAGGGCGTAGACGTCCATGCCGATCTCTTCGACCTTCTTGGCGATCGCCACGGAGGCCTTGATGCGCTCGTGCTCGGTCGGGGTGCGGCCCGTGGTGGGGTCGGTGGTGATGTCGCTGACGCTGAATACGCCGATCTGCATGGTGTGCCTTTCCGTGGCCGGGGTGATCCGGGATCTGCTTCAACTATAACCGATTTACATGCATTTGCATCTATCGACGGGTATAACGCCCGCCACGGAGGAATATTCCCGCACCGTCCCGGCCGGGTTTCCCGGCTCGTCTTCCCGGCCGCGTTGCCGCCTGTGGCACGAGCGCGGGCCTAGGAAGCAATCAATCGGCTGGCCGCGAGGTGCCCGGCCCGCCCGGAAGGCCCCCATGCGACGTGTCGTAGCTTTTCTGTGTCTGGTGGAGCTCACCAGCGGAATCCTGCAGGGCTATTACACGCCCATCCTCACCGATATAGCCCGGCACTTGGGGATCCACGACGCCGACGTCAACTGGTTCGAGGCCGCTCAGCTCATGGTCAGCGCCCTCGCCGTGCCGGTACTGGCCAAGCTGGGGGACATGCACGGGCACCACATCGTGATCGGCAACCGCTGCTCCATGGGCGTGGACGCCTGGGTCAACTACGGGGCGACGATGCGCGAAGGTTCGTCACTCGGGGCCGACGCCTTTCTGATGAAGGGTGAAGACGTCCCGGAGAACGCAACATTTTCCGGCAACCCGTCGCGCGAAGTGATGATCCCCGCCGCACCCGCAGCCCTCGCGGCCCTGGTGTCCAGCGGGCCCCGCCACAGGGACGCCGCCGCGGCAACTGGTGGGCGCCTGAAGCTCTCGAAGGGAACGCACGGAACCCACGCAGCCCACGGTGCCCACGCGGCCCGTGCTGCAGCCAACGCGGCCCACGGGACGCACCGGGCAACGCGGGACAAGGCAGGAACGCCGAGTTCTGGTTCCTAGTGCGAACCGGTTGGCACGGGAGCGTCTTCGGGGAAGTCGTCCGGGAAGTCCTCGGTCACGGCCGGCCCGGAATGGCGTCCGCGGCGCAGCGACTTCTGTAGCGCCTTGCGCTCACGCCGGCCTTCCACGAGCCGGTACAGCACAGGGACCAGGATGAGTGTGAGGGCGGTCGAGGAGATCAGGCCGCCGATCACCACGATCGCCAGGGGCTGGGAGATGAATCCGCCGCCGCCGGTGAGTCCGAGCGCCATTGGTGTCAGAGCAAACACCGTGGCGAGCGCCGTCATGAGGATGGGGCGCAGGCGCTGGCGGGCGCCGTGCGTGATAGCGTCCGCCACGTTCATCCCGGGTTCGCCGTTGCGCGGCTGGCGGTACTGGTTGATGAGGTCGATCAGCACAATCGCGTTGGTCACCACGATGCCCACGAGCATAAGCATGCCGATCAGCGACGGCAGCCCCAGCGGCACCCCGGTCACCACGAGCAGGGCGATGGCGCCTGTCGCGGCGAACGGGACGGAGACCAGCAGGATCAGCGGCTGGATGAGGGATTTGAACGCAGCCACCATGATCACGTAGACGATCGCGATGGCGGCCAGCAGCGCGAGTCCCAGCTGGCGGAACGAATCGGCCTGCTGCGTCGTGGCGCCACCGATCGTGGCGGTCACCCCGGGCGGCAGCTGCACTGACTTGAGCCGGTTCTGCACCTCGGTGCTGACCGCGCCGAGGTTGGAGCCCGACGGCGTCACCGAGACCCGCGCGGTGCGCTGGCCGTTGCTGGCGGTAATGGAGACGGGGACGTCCACCTGCTCCACCGAGGCGACGCTGCCGAGCGGGACGGTGCCGGCCGCCGTCGGCAGCGGGATCTCCCGGACCGCGTCGATGCTCGTGAAGCGGGTTCCCTCGCCGATCCGGACCGGGAAGTCGTTGGTGTCGATGCGGACAGTCCCGGCCGGAATCGGGCTGATCGTGGCGGCCAGCACCCCGGCCACGCGCTCCTCGTTCAGGCCGGCCGCGACGGCCTTGGCCCGGTCCACCTTGACCTGGACCACCGGCTGGCTGGCGGCCAGGTTGGTGGCCACCTCGCTGCTGCCGGGAACGCCGTCCATGGCCTTGACCATTGCGTCGCTGGCGGTCCGGAGATCGGCGGTGGTGGCGGCCTTGAGGGTGATGTCCACGGTCGACGACGTGCCGAAGCCGCCCTGCTGGGAACCGACCGTGATCTTTCCGGCGTCGCCGAGCTTGGAGAGTTCGCTGCGGACGGTGTCCTGGAGCTTGCCCTGGTTGGCTTTCTCGTCCGTCACCACGGTGAAGGTCGAATTCGACGCGCCGGACGAGAGCAGGGCCGAGAAGCCGGTCTGGGCGTTGCCGGTGGTGGCCTGGACGTCCTTGATCCCTTCGATGCCCCGCAGGGTGTCCTCAACCCGGATCGCCGATGCGCTGGCCTCGTCAAGGCTGGTCCCCGCCGGCAGGGCCTGCTTGACGGTCATGCTGTTCTCGCCGGAGCGGCCCAGGAGGTCGGTGGCGAGCAGCGGTGACATCGCCACGGTGCCGGCAAGCACCAGGGCCGCGGCGATAAGTGTGAGGACCGGGTGCCGCTGCGTACCGGCCAGGACGGGCAGGTAGCCGCGCTGCAGCAGCGTGCTCTGCTCGGCCTCGTGCGCCTTGGCGGCAATGTCAGCGGCAGAACCGGCCGGGGAGCCTGTGACGGCGGGTGTGCGCAGGAACCAGTAGGCCAGCACCGGCACGATGGTCAGCGAGACCAGCAGCGAGGAGAGCAGGGCGATGGTCACGGTCAGGGCGAACGGCCGGAACAGCGCACCGGCCAGATCGCCGACGAAGGCGATGGGCAGGAAGACGGCCACGGTGGTCAGGGTGGACGCCGTGATGGCGCCGGCGACTTCGCGGATGGCGGTCACGATCGCGGTGATCTTGTCCTCGCCGTAGCTCAGGTGCCGTTTGATGTTTTCGATGACAACGATCGAGTCGTCCACCACGCGGCCGATTGCGATCGTGAGCGCGCCAAGGGTCAGGATGTTGAGCGAGTAGCCGGTGGCCGAGAGCCCGATGAACGTGATCAGCAGGGACAGCGGGATGGACACGGCCGTGACCAGGGTTGCTCGCACGGACATCAGGAACACCAGGATCACCAGGACGGCGAAGCCCAGTCCCAGCAGGCCCTCGGTGGTGAGGTCCTTGATGGACTTCTCGATGAACGGCGCCTGGTCGAAGACCGGGGTGAACTTGGCATTGGAGCCGAGCTCGGCCTCGAGCTGCGCGATGGCGTCCTTGACCGCATGGGAGATCGCGACGGTGTCTCCCTCGGGCTTCTTGGTCACGGACAGGGCGAGGGTTTCCTTGCCGTTGGTCCGTGTGATGGACGTGCGGGCGTCCTCGACGAGGCTGACATCTGCCACACTGCCGATGGTCGCCGCATCGCGGGCCGCGCCCAGGGGGAGGGCCTTGATGGCGTCGAGGGAGTCCACCGGGCTGCCGATCTGCAGCGAGAGGGTCTTGCCCTGTTCCTCGATGGTGCCGGCCGGAACCAACGCCCCGTTGTTCTTCAGCGCGTCGCTGATGGACTGGATGCCCGCGCCCGACGCGGCCAGGTCCTTGGGCCGCGGCAGGATCTGGATGTGCTGCGTGGCGCCGCCGGTCACGTCGGCGCCCCTGACGCCGTCGAGCTTCTGCAGTCGGGGGACGCTGAGCCGGGCGAGATCGGCGTTGAGTTCACTGAGCGGTTTGTCCGAAGACACGGCCAGGAACACGATCGGGAAGTCGCTGATGCTCCCGGCGATCGCCTGCGGCTGGACGTCCTTCGGCAAGGCCTGCTTGGCGTTGGAGATGGCGCGGTCGATCTGGTTCCGCGCCCGGTCCAGGTTGGAGCCGTACGTGAACGCCAGGGAGATCTGGGAGACGCCGTTCCGGGACGTCGACGACGTCGACTCCAGGCCCTCGACGCTGTTCAGTGCCTTTTCCAGCGGGGCACTGATCTGCTTGTCCACCACTTCCGGCGACGCGCCGGGCATCGAGGAAATGACCGTGATCTGCGGGAACTCGATGGAGGGGATGAGCTCCTGCTTCAGCGAGGACATCGTGATCACGCCGAACACGGACGCGAACACCGTGATCAGCGCGATCAGGGCCCTGTTGGCGAGAGACAGCTTTGCAAGCCGGAACATCTCATGGTCTCCTGGTGGGTCGAGGGCGTCCTGCACAACGGGACATCAAAACGGGGACGTCAACGAGTTGCAGCGGTCCCAAACCAGCAGTGTAGACCAGCCGTGGCCCGGCCCCGGCTTAGTTGCGGGCGGTGACCTGTTCGAGTTGCAGCGTCTTGGCTGTCTGGGCCTCCAGCTGCGCGGCGAGCTCAGGGTTGTCGTTGAGTTTGATGCCGTAGCCGGGCATCATGTCCTTGAGCTTGGACTGCCAGCCCTTGAAGTTCTTGGGGAACGACTTCTGGAGCAGCTCGATCATGATCGGCACGGCCGTGGACGCGCCGGGGGAGGCGCCGAGCAGGGCGCCGATGGTGCCGTCGCGTCCGGCAATGACCTCGGTGCCGAACTGCAGCACGCCGCCCTTCTTCGGGTCCTTCTTGATGATCTGGACCCGCTGGCCGGCGGTGATGAGCTCCCAGTCGCCGTCCTGGGCCTCGGGGTAGTACTCCCGCAGGGCCTCGACCTTGTCGCCGTGGCGCTTGGCGACCTCCTTGATCAGGTAGGCGGTGAGGTCCATGTTGTCCTTGGCCACGGCCAGCATCGGGATGATGTTGGAGGGGCGGATGGACAGCGGCAGGTCCAGGTAGGAGCCGTTCTTGAGGAAGTTCGTGGAGAAACCGGCGTAGGGGCCGAACAGCAGGGAGCGCCTGCCGTTGACGTAGCGCGTGTCCAGGTGCGGCACGGACATGGGCGGGGCGCCGACGGATGCCTGGCCGTAGACCTTCGCGCTGTGCTGGGCCGCGAGGGCCTCGTCGGTGCAGCGGAAGAACTGGCCGGAGACCGGGAAGCCGCCAAACCCCTTGCTTTCCGGAATGCCGGAGGCCTGGAGCAGGTGAAGGGCGCCGCCGCCGGCACCGACAAACACGAATTTCGCGTGGATGGAGCCGTGCTCACCGGAGCGCGGGTGCTTGAGCGCCAGGTCCCAGCCGCCGCCGGACGCGCGCTTGATGTCACTGACGTTGTGGCCGTAGTTGATCTCCACGCCGTTGTTGCCCAGGTACGTGGTCAGCTCGCGGGTCAGGGCACCGAAATCGACGTCGGTGCCCTCGGCGGCGCGGGTTGCCGCGACCCGCTGCTTCGGGTCGCGGCCCTTGACGATCAGCGGTGCCCACTTGGCGATCTGGGCGTGGTCCTCGGAATACTCCATCGAGCGGAACAGCGGGTTCGGCTTGAGGGCCTCGTAGCGGGTGCGGAGGAACTTGGTGTGGTCCTCGCCGATCACGAAGCTCATGTGCGGAACGGTGTTGATGAAGCCCTTGGGGGAGCCGATCAGGGAATTCGAGACGAGATGGGACCAGAACTGGCGGGACAGCTGGAACTGTTCGTTGATGTTCAGGGCCTTGCCGGGGTCCACCGAGCCGTCTTTGGCTGCGGGGGAGTAATTAAGCTCACACAGCGCCGCGTGTCCGGTGCCGGCGTTGTTCCACGGGCCGGAGCTTTCCAGCCCGGGTTCGTCGAGCTTCTCGAACAGCGAGATGGTCCAGTTCGGCTCAAGCTGCTTGATGAAAGCACCGAGCGTGGCGCTCATGATGCCGCCGCCAATCAGGACGACGTCGGCATGTTGGGTCTTGGAAATGAAAGTCACAATCAGTCTCCGATAGCAGCGGCTCTGGCTGTCACAGAATATCCCGCACCGCCCACTAACTGAAATTGACCCCGGGCGTCAAGGCCTTAGCTCGACCTTTGTGAAAACTTCATTAAGCACCGGCGACGCCGGGTACTTCAGGACCCGGTCCGAGAGCGCCAGTGCCGAGATCGGGAAGGCAATGGGAACCGCGGGCACCGTGGCCGCGATCTGCCCATTGATGGTCTGGTACTGCGAAGTGCGGTCCTTGCCGTCCGGCAAGCCCCGGGCCCGGGCGATCTTGGAGAAGACCTGGGGATCCTGGTAGCCGAATTCGCCGGTGTTCTCGCCGAAGAGCGGGCCCACGAAGTTGTCAGGGTCCGAATACGAGCCGTTCCAGCCGAGCAGGTGCAGGGCGTGGTCGCCCGGAGAGGTGACCTTCTGCAGGTAGCCGTCTGCCCAGTCCACGGGCACGGGCTTGATGTTGAGCCCGATGGCGGTCAGTTGCCGGCTGATTTCGGCGTACACCTTTTCCGGTGTCGGCAGGTAGGGCCGGGTGACGTTGAGCGGATAGTAGAACTTCAGCTCCTCACCCTTGTAGCCGGCCTCGGCCAGGAGTTCCTTGGCCTTGCCCGGGTTGTAGCCCAGCGCTGCGGCGTTGTTGTTGAAGCCGCTGAGCTTGGGCGGAACGAACTGGGACGCCTGGGCTGTGTTGTCGATAAAGAACCGGCGGATCAGCGTGTCCTTGTCCAGCCCCATCTCGATCGCCTGGCGCACCTTGAGGTTCTGCAGGATAGGGACTTCCTGGTTCATGCCCAGGTACATCACGGAGAAGGGGTCCCGCTGGATGATCTGCTTTCCGCTCTTGACCAGTTGGTCGAAGTTTCCCACAGTGACGGCGTCGTACGCGTCGATCTTGCCTTCCAGGAGTGCCTGCATCCGGGTCTGCGGGTGATCGTAGGTCACGAACTTGATGGTCCCGATCTGTCCCTTCTCGCCCCAATAGTCCTTGTTGCTGCCCAGGGTGACGCTGCCCGGGTCCCAGGAGCCGAAGACGTATGGTCCGGTGCCCACCGGGTGGAGGCCGTAGGCGGACACCGGCTGCCCGCCCCGGTTCTGGTTCAGGACGTCCGCGTTCCCGGCGGCGAGGGCCTTGGGCGAAGAGATCGCGAAGGCCGGGAGGGTGAGCGCCTGGAGAAATCCTGTGAAGGGCTGGCTGAGGCCGATCCGCACGTTGTCCGGCGCCACCGCGGTGCAGCTCTTGTAGATGGACAGCGGGGCCTGGTCCGCATGGGCCTTGAACACACCCTTGAATGTGGTGCCCGTGGCCTGGTCGCGGAGGGCCTGCGAGAAGTTGAACCAGCGGTTGAAGTTGGTGCAGACCGCGGCGGCATCGAACTTCGTCCCGTCCTGGAACGTGACGTTCTCGCGCAGCTTGAACTCGTAGGTCCGGCCTTCATCGCTCTGGGACCATTCGGTGGCCAGAAGCGGCGTGGGCTGGCCGGTGGTCTGGTCCACGCCAACGAGGCCTTCCAGGACCTGCCGGGTGACGCGGTAGGACTCGACGTCGGAGACCAGGGCAGGATCGAGCCCCAGCGGCTCCGAGCCGGTGCCGAAGGTGAAGACCGCGGTGGGTGCCGCGGTGGAGGTGGGAGAGGCGGTTGCGGAGCTGGGTGCCGGGCCGAGATTGCCCGTGCAGGACGCCAGCGGCAGCACAAGGAGAGCGGCCCCGATGCCGGCGGCAATCCGCCGCACTGTCCTGCTGGGCACTGTACTGCTGGGCACTCGAGAATCACCTCTAAGAACTGGATGGTCCGCCGGCTGCGGAACAGCCCCAGTCTAGTTGACGGCCGGGTCCGCCAGCTTTTGTGGCACACCGTCTCCGGCCATCAGCCCCCTGCGGCACGGCACCACAAAAAGCGAAGGCCCGCACCTGGGGGTGCGGGCCTTCGCTTCTCCTAGTGGTCCAGGGAGTCAGGCTGGAGCCGGGCAGGAGGGCTTGAAGCTGCCTACTTGGGCATCAGGACTGAGTCGACCATGTAGACAGTGGCGTTGGCAGTCTGGACGCCGCCGCAGACAACGTTGGCGTCGTCAACCTTGAGGGCATCCTTGGTGCCGGTTACCGTTACCGAACCGCCCTGAACCGTCTTGTGGGTGCCGACGATCTGGTCCGGGGTGATCTTGCCGGGGACTACGTGGTAGGTCAGGATTTTGCTCAGCGTGGCGTCATCCGTCTTCAGGGCCTCGATCGTGGCGGCGTCGATCTTCTTGAAGGCGTCATCCGTCGGGGCGAAGACGGTGAATTCGCTGCCGTTGAGCGTGTCCACCAGGTTGACCTTGGGGTTGAGCTTGCCGGAAACAGCGGCGGTCAAGGTGGTGAGGATCGGGTTGTTGGACGCCGCGGTGGCCACCGGGTCAAGTGCCATGCCGGAGACGGAGCCGGCACCGCTGGGAACCTGGGCGGCGTAGGCGGCGCAACCGGAGCCGACAAGGTTGGCGGCCGGATCCATGGCTGCGGCGGAGGCGGTCGTGGAAGGGGATGCCATGCTGGATTCCGCCGGTGCGGAGGACGGTGCCGAGGAGGCGGGGGCCGACGAGGCGGTGGCTCCACCACAGGCAGTGAGGCTGAGCATGGCGGCAGCTGCGATACCTGCAACGGCGAACGTGGTGCGCTTGATGTTCTGCATTTCGGTTTCTCCTTTGTTGTGCCGATGTTTGCCGGCGGCGAACTTTGCCGCTGCGGCCCTTTCCCGACTGTTGGGCACCGACCCTTGGTTGGTGTCTCAATGGGTATTCGGCTGCTCGGAGGAAACGGATGGGTGCGGATGTGAAATTCTTTTTGGCCTCTTCAAAACTCCTGAAAAACCCCGGAATAACGCCGGAAACCACGAGAACCCCGGTCCGAAGACCGGGGTTCTCTCTGTGCGCAAGGGGGGACTTGAACCCCCACGCCCGAAGGCACAGGAACCTAAATCCTGCGTGTCTGCCAATTTCACCACTCGCGCGCGGCGCCGTCGTCGTCCCGGGATAAGAACCCCGGCGGCGGACGCCAGGCTCTATTGTACCTATCCGGCGTCGAGTTTCAGGTCCCGGCGAAGTTTGGCGACATGCCCGGTGGCCCGGACGTTGTACTGCGCGACGGCGACCTGGCCGTCGGCGTCGACAACGATGGTGGAACGGATGAGGCCTTGGTAGGTCTTGCCGTAGTTTTTCTTTTCGCCCCAGGCCCCGTACGCCTCGGCAACGGAGTGGTCCTCGTCGGAGAGGAGCGGGAAGGTCAGCCCTTCGGCGGCCGCGAAGGCCGCAAGCTTCCGGACAGGGTCAGGGGAGATGCCCACCACGTCATAACCTGCGGCCTGAAGCGCGCCGAGGGAATCCCGGAAATCGCAGGCCTGCTTGGTGCATCCGGGTGTGGCGGCCGCCGGGTAGAAGTAGATCACTGTCTTCCGGCCCCGGAAATCGCGGAGGCTGACGTCCTGTCCTTCGGCGTTCTTGAGGGTGAAATCCGGTGCTGTGGCACCGGCGGTGAGTTGCTCAGGCACGGGTATCTCCTTGGTGAGGTGTGTCGTGAAGTGGGGTGATCATCCAGCCTAGTGAGGCGATCGGCGCCGGACGAATCCGCTGCTCGCTATACTCTTGGGTATGCCTGATATGGATCGCTGGCCCACGGGCCGCCTATTGTCCACGGCAGCACGTCTTGTAGAACACTCCTGGAACGAAAAATTGGGGGCCATTGGCCTGACCCATGCCGGGGTGATCGCCATGGAGGTGCTCTCGGCGAATGGGCCTATGACACAAGCCCAACTGGCCCAACTCGTCCGGGTCCAGGCCCAGACCATGGGCAAGACACTGAGCCGGCTGGAAGCGCACGGCCACATTTCGCGGCAGCGCAGCACCTCCGACCGGCGCAGCCATGTGGTGTCGCTGACTGACCAGGGGCGCCAGGCCGTCACGGCGGCCGCCGACATGGAACGCTCCGTGCTCGCCGCGACGCCCATTGACCCGGATCTGCTGCGCCAGGAGCTCCAGGCCGTGGTCAGGGTGCTGGCAACCAAATCCACGTCCCCGGAGGCCACGGCCATCGTTACGGGCGCCGAGCCGGGCGCCGCTGCGGCGCCGGGTGCCGCTACCGAGTCGGGCGTTGCCGCCGAGACCGCCCCGCTGAACTAGCCGCCGGCTCAAGGGGCTGCACATCCCTCAGGCCAACCTCGCCCGACGAAGTCCTATATCGTCGCGGCCTGGTTCGCCAGGGTGGCCAAGATGGCGGACATCTTGAGTCCGGTGAGCACCACGGTGAGCAGAGTGACGCTGATGGTGGCCCACACGGGGGCCAGCCCGCGCCGCGGGGCCACCTCGTGGACAATCACGGAGCGGCCAATCACGTAGAGCACAGGGCTGAGGAACACCCACGCCCAGTGGAACGGACGGACCACGCCGTCCTTGCGCAGCCGGTCCCAGTCCAGATAAGCCAGGAGTGCGGACACGCCGAAGATCACGAAGCTGGTGGCCACCAGGAGGAAATACGGCGCCGTGAAGATCGACGCCGGATCAATTGTCGGGATCTGCCGCGTGCCCACGGTTCGCAGCCGGAGCGCCGGGTTCCAGAACATGAGCAGGATGAGCGAGACCAGCGGCAGAGCCACAATCGTCCAGATGTACGGGTTGTAGACCGGCGTCCGGTCACTGATGCGCCTGCGCAGTGCCACCGGGTGTTGGGCCGGCGCCGCATGGAACTGGGGTGCACTGAACTGCCCGGTCCAGGCCGAACCGTTCCACCACTGAAGCCGGCCGGAGCCGGCAGGGTCTGGATACCAGCCCGGGCCAGGGGCTGAAGCGTTGGGCGGGACGGTCATGGC
>NZ_CAKKMF010000108.1 GCF_918697925.1 Arthrobacter sp. Bi26 | reverse complement strand
CTGGAGCACTTCGGCCGCTCCCCCGTCCGCGCCTCGCACCTGCACTTTATGGTGTCCGCCCCGGAGAAGCACACCCTGGTGACCCACATCTTCGTGAGGGGATGCGCCCACCTGGACAACGATTCGGTCTTCGGTGTGAAGGAATCCCTCATCAAGGACTTCGCCGCCCAGCCGCCGGGAACCCCCGCTCCCGACCGCCGTGACCTTGGCGAGCAATCGTGGACAAAGGCGCGCTTCGACGTCGTCCTGCCGCCCGCGGGCCCCCGCACCACCGAAGCTTTTTAGGAAGGAAGCCACCATGGAACTGCAGCACACGCATAAGGAGACCTTCGAGGACGGCCTGGCCATCCGCAAGGAGGTGCTCGGCGCCGCCCACGTGGAACGTTCCCTCGCCAACGTCAGCGAGTTTGGCCGGCCCATGCAGGAACTCGTCACCGAGTACTGCTGGGGCGCCGTCTGGAGCCGGGACGGGCTGGAACGCAAGACCCGGTCCATGCTCAACCTGGCCATGCTCACCGCCCTGAACCGCGGCCACGAGCTCTCTGTCCACGTGAAGGGGGCCATCAACAACGGCGTGACGCCGGAGGAGATCCAGGAAGTGCTGATGCAGACGGCCATCTACGTCGGCGTCCCGGCAGCACTCGAATCATTCCGCATCGCCGAAGCAACCCTGAAGGAAATGAATGTCACCGTATAAGCCCCGCATCGGCTTCATCGGCCTGGGCAATATGGGCACGCCCATGTCCCGCCGTCTGCTGGAAGCCGGCTACGCAGTGACCGGCACCGACCTCGCGGCCGCCAACAGGCAGCGCCTGGCAGAGGCCGGCGGCACCGCCGTCGAGACCGCCACCGAGGTGGCGGCCGGCTCCGATGTCCTCATCCTGATGCTTCCCAACTCTGACGTTGTGGAAACGGTCCTGCACGACGGCGGCGTGGCCGCGGCGCTGCCGCCGGCTGCGGTCATCGTGGACATGAGTTCCTCGGAGCCGCTGCGCACGCGGGCCCTCGCCGCGAAGCTCGCGGCTGACGGGCTGGCCCGCCTGGTGGATGCCCCTGTGTCCGGCGGCGTGGGCGGCGCCGAAAAAGGGACACTGACCATCATGACCGGCGGCGACCTGGACACTGTCGCGGAACTCGCCGACGTGCTGGCCGTCCTGGGCCGCGTCCGCCACACCGGCGCAGTGGGGTCAGGACACGCCCTCAAGGCCCTGAACAACCTGCTGTCCGCCACGCACCTGCTAGCCACCTCGGAGGCGATGGTGGCCGGCCAGGAGTTCGGGCTGGATCCGTCCACCATGCTGGAGGTCTTCAACGCCTCCAGTGGACGCAGCGGGTCCACAGAAAGCAAGTGGCCCAACTTCGTCCTGCCCGGCGGCTACGACTCCGGCTTCGGCCTGGGCCTGATGCTCAAGGACATGAGGATTGCCACGGACCTGGCGGACGGAATGGGTCGGCCCAGCCGGCTGGGAAGCCGCGCAGTGGATCTGTGGAGCGAAGCGTACGGCGAACTGAACCCCGGTGCCGACCACACGGAAATTGCGCGCTGGGTGGGACACACGTCCTGACCCTGAAATCGCCGTCGTCGGAAGTGTCCGGCAAGCAAAGTGCCGCCCGGAGAGCGTTATGCTCACCGGGCGGCACTTTGCTTATGTCTGATCAGTGGCTCAGGCCAAGTCAGTGGCCGTGGCTGATCACCTGGTCCAGCGGGGCCGGGCCCTTGGCCTCGAATTCGCGTGTCTGGCGTTTCGTTTCGGCCTCGTAGGTGTCAGTGTCCCCCCGGTGCCGGGCAATGAGCCGGCGCCGGGCCGACGGAGCAACATGGCACAGCCCGGGGACATCCGGGTTGTCGCGGCAATCGATCCCGCCGGCCGCCGGGGCCACGGCCCGCAGGCCCTGGCCGGTCAGCGCCAGGCCCCGGCTCGTATAACGGCGCCGGGCCTCCCCCTCGCAGGCGGGACAGGCCGTGGTTGCCGGGGCGGGAGTGTCCATGAAAAGTTCGACGTCGGCGCGGCAGCCGGTGCAGCGGTAGTCGAAGAGGAGGCGCGCCATCAGACGAGCTCTTTCAGGGGGCCGCCGAAGTCTTCCCAGTCCCTGGGATCGTGGGCGATCCAGACGGAGGCCGATTCCTCGTCGCGGATCCGTTTGAGGGACGCGATGGAGCGCCGGGCCTCGTCATGGTCCCAGTCGGAACCGTCCACGGCGCCCCATTCCATGGCTTCGCGCAGGTGCACCGTATCGCCGGTCAGCAGGATGTTCTGGCTGGGCAGCCGGACCAGCGCGCTGAGCTCACCAGGAGTGTGGCCCGGAGTGTGGTGGATGATGATGGCGCCGTCCCCGAACAGGTCCTGGCTGGGTGACTGGACGGTGGTCCAATCGAACTCCTTGACCTCGGCCGTGAGATCGGTGGGGTTAAAGAGGTGCGCCGATTCCGGGCCCGGGTTCGCGGCCCACTGGAATTCGCCGGGACCGGCGAAGAACTTGGCCTGGGGGAACAGGTACAGGCCGCCGGCATGGTCCGAGTGGGTATGGGACAGGACCACGTGCGTGATGTCCTCGGGACGGTAACCCAGCTTGGCGAGCTGGCGGTCGATCCGCTGTTCCGGGTTGGACACGATCATCGAGGTCTCCGGCCGGTCCCCGAAGACCAGGGCGGGGTCGTCGCACACCAGCGGGTTCATGCTGGTATCAAACAGGACCAGGCCCTGCTCGTGCTCAATCAGGTAGGCGGGCAGGGGAATGCGGACAGCCCCTTCGGCTCCGACCACCAGGTGTGCTGCGTCGATGTCCATCTTCGGGGCGTCCAGCCCCCACATGCGGATGTTGGCTGCCGGGTTCTTCCCGGTTGGTGCCGCCAGATGAGTAGCCTGCGTCATTGCGTGCTCCTAGGTGATGTTGTTCCCCGCCAGCCATTTCAGGACCGGTTCGAGGATCTCTTTGTTGTTGTTTTCGAAAATCAGGCCATGGCCGTTGCCAGCGATGCCCAGGCCTTCCAGCCGCAGGTGCGTTGCCGTGGCACCGGAGCGGTTAAGGAACTCGACGGTTTCGGCGTCGCCACCGGCACGCCCCGAGGCCGCCCCGGAGACCACCAACACCGGCAGGCCCTCAAGTGATCGGCCGCCGGCCAGCGGCACAGCTGTCAGCCCGTGTTCGAGGCTGCCCCGCGGTCCCAAATCCCTGAAGGGTGGGCCGAGGGGTTCGACGGTGACGATTCCCCGGACCCGTTGAGGGGAGCGGGACGCGGCAAGCCAACCGCCGGCGGCACCGGCGGAATGCGTGGCCAGCACGGCCGGACCTGCTTGTTCGAGCAAGTCCACGATGCGGCGCGCATCGAGTTCCTGGCCGAGCGCAGTGTCCGTCAGCATGCCCGACGAGGAGGCCACCAACCTGTCTAGTTCCGGCGAACCGGGCCGGCGGCCCCACGGCCAGGCGGAGTGTTCGGAGCCGGCACCCGGTATGGCATCGGAACCGGGCTCCGGCGCAAAAACTGCTCCGGCACCGGCGTAGTCCGGAAACCCGGTACGCCCGCCCAGCCGTGCAGGATCGTACGGTGACCGCCCGTGGCCGGGTCGGTCCAGGAGGTAGGCCGGGAACCCGGCATCCACCAGCCGCGGCGCCCAGCCCGGCGCGCTGTCGTCGATCCCCAGCCAGTCTGTGGACTGTCCGCCGCCGCCGTGCACCAAAACCCAAGGCGTCCTGGCGGTGCCGTCAGCCGGCGCCTCCCACTGGACCCAGGCGGGTCCCAACTGACAGGGACCGGCGTCGGACTGCTGGAGGTCTCCCGGGAGGAAGAAGCCGCCGGTCCGCACGGTCCGCGCTGTTTTGTTCAGGTGCGGGGCGCCCGGCTCAGTGGACCACAGCTGAGCGGCGCCCGGACACGGACCCGTCGTCGTGGGCATACGGGACCTACGCCGACACGGCGGGCGTCAGCCGCACGGGAACATGATCATGTCCGAAGGCCTGGTAGTTGACGGTCTTGCGCGGTTCCCCGGTGAGCTCGATCTTCTCGATCCGCTCCACCATGGCGCGCAGCAGCGTGCGGGCTTCGAGCCGGGCCACCTGGTTGCCGGCGCACGTGTGGATCCCGAACCCGAAGGACAGGTGCGCGTTTTTGAGGTCGCGGTCTACGTGGAACTCGTCCGGGGCGTCGTACTGGCGCGGATCCCGCCCCGCGCCCAGCCACATGGTGAGGATCTTGGCGCCTTCCGGAATGCGGACGCCTCCCAGCACCGTCTCTTTGGTGGCCCAGCGTCCGCCGTAGCGTGAGGCGGGATAGAGACGGATGGCTTCCTCCCAGGCGTTGTCCACCAGGCCCGGGTTCTCACGCAGCTTCTGCCATTCCCCGGGGTTGTCCGCGAAGGCGCGGATCATCGAGGCGATCGACGCGGTGGTGGTGTCGAAACCCGCGGCGAAGATGGATTTGAGGATCTGCTGGGCGGTGTGCTCGGAGATCTTGCCCTCGTCCGCCATGGAGTAGAGCTGCCAGCCGATGCCGCCGTCGGCCTGCACGTCGCGCGCGGTGTTGGATTCAACCCATTCCATGGCCTCGGTGCCGCTGGCGAGCTTGGCGGCCTGCAGGTCGCTGGGCGGACCGAAGACGTTGAAGACGGCGTCGCCGAACTTCAGCAGCAGCTCGCGTCCCTCCTCCGGGAGGCCCAGGACGTCCGGGAAGACCTTGAGGACGTACTTCACGGACAGGTCGGTGTACGCGTTGATCTCCGCCGGTCCGTCCGCCAGGAGATTATCGATGAGCCGTTCGGCCTCGGCCTTGAAGTAGGTGGACATCTTGGCGAGGTTCTCGGCGTCGAACACCTTGAACACGGCCGCTTTCGATGCCGTGTGCTCCGGCGGATCCTCCAGGATCAGGGTGCGCGGCCGGAATGCCGACGGCGCGTAGAACGGCCGGTCCGTGGACGAAAAGGTACGCCAGTCGCGCAGCGCCTTCTGGATCTCGGCGTAGCGGGTGATGGCGTAGTAGCCATACTTCTCCATGTAGACCACGGGAGCGATCTCGCGCTGTTCCCCGTCGAACGTGTGCACGTCCTGCAGCGTTTCGAGCGAGAATGCATCGTAGCCGGAGACCGGTGCCTCGATGACCTCGGGGAGGATGTTCGTTTCAGTCATGTCTGTTCCTCGTTGAACGGTAGTGGGGGATTATTTTCCGGCCTGGCGTGCCGGCGGCGGGGTGCCTGTGGCCATCCAGTCCAGCCGCCGCTGCACGCCGGCCTGGGCCATCTCCGGGTGCGTCAGGACGAAGAAGGTGTTGGTGCGGATGGCGTCAAGTACCTGCCCGGCCACCTCTGCCGGGTCCATCCCCACCTCGGCGGTGGTGGCCGCCAGCCGCTCCATGACCGCCAGCCTCCCGGGCTCGGCAGCCAAGGGCACATCGGCAGGGCGGTTCCGCTCGGCGTCGACCATCCGCGTCCTGACCGGGCCCGGCGCCAGCAGCGAAACACCCACGGGGCTGCCGGCAGTGCGCAGTTCCACCTCGAGCGATTCGCTCATGCCCAGCACGGCGAACTTGGAGGCGCAGTACGGCGTCATGGTCGCCGTGCCGGAACTGAACGCAGCCACGGAGGCGGTGTTGACGATGTGTCCTCCGCCGCCGGCCTCCAGGAGGGGCAGGAACACCCGGCAGCCGTTGAGGACGCCGAAGAAGTTCACATCCATCACCCAGCGCCACGCCTCTTCCGGAATACTCAGGAAGCTGCCACCCGTTTCCACGCCCGCGTTGTTGCAGACGACGTCGATCCGGCCGTAAGTGCCCAGCACCGCCTCGGCGAGCGCCTCAAGGTCCCCGACGCTGCGGACGTCTGTCCGCTGGCCCATCACGTCACCGAAGGCGGAGAGTTCCCGCACGGCGGTGTCCAGTGCTGCCTGTTCGACGTCGGCAATGGCAACGCGCATGCCTTCTTCCAGGAAGCGCCGTGCCATGGCGAAGCCGATGCCGCTTGCGCCGCCGGTGACCACGGCAGTCTTACCGCTGAACTCGGTGATGCCCGCCATCGCTACCACGTTCCAATCAGGGAACGGGTTTCCAGGCTCTTGGGGAACATCAGGCGCTTGACCACGGCATCCTCATCCAGTGGGAGCTGCCGGAGCACGGCCAGGTCTTCTTCCAGCCGGGCCTCATCAGAAGAGTGGTACACAAGCCGCTTGTTGTTGCTCGCGGCGGGATTCACGATGTCGACGAAGACGCGGCGCCGCTCTGCGGCGTATTCGTCCAATACCGATTCCGGAGCCGTGCCCTTGACGACGGCGGCCAGCGCCTCGGACAGCACGTAGGTGTCGAAGAGCCCGCTGGTCAGTCCAAGCCCGCCGGTGGGGTTGGTGGCATGCGCCGCGTCGCCGGCCAGCAGCACCCGCCCGGCACGGAACGTTGCCGCCGCCCGCTGGTGCATGCTGTACGGCGAGTAGGCGTCCACCACCACGTTTTGGGGATCGCGCACAATGGAGGCGAAGAAGTCCGGCATGCGCTCTTCGATTCCGCCTTCCGGCAGTGCTGCGTCCTCGCAGTACGTGTAGCGCCACAGCCCGGTGTCGCCGCTGTTGTCGATTTTGGTGATGATGGCGCCGAAGCGGTCATCGATCAGCATGGTGGTCTGGCTGTAGCCGGCGGCTTCGAAGGGGTAGCGGATGTTCGTGGCAACAAAGCGTTCAGGCCAGGTGATGCCTTCAAAGGCGATCTCCTGGCTTTCGCGGACCTTGCTGCGGGCGCCGTCGGCGCCGATCAGCCAGGAACCGTCAACCGTGGTGGTTCCCTGCGGGGTGGCGAAGTGTGCCGTGACGGAGTCCGGCCCCTGGTCCATGCCGGTGAACTTGTGGTCCCAGAGCACTTCGGCGTGGGGGAAACGGGCCAGGTGTTCAAGGGCGATTTCCACCAGGGCGTTCTGGCCGAGGTGCAGGTTGTAGGGGTGTTTGACGCGTCCTTCGAGCGATCTGAGCCCGTAGTTGATCTCTTCACCTGTCTTGTGCACCTTGTAGGTGTAGTCCTGCTTCAGGAAGCCGCGGGCCACGGCGTCCTCGAATAGCCCGAGGCGCTCCAGCCCGTCCAGGACGGACCAGTGGTAGACCATGGCGCGGGGCGCGTTGGCCACGGTACTGGCCCGTTCGAAGACGCGGACGGGAACCCCGGCCCTTGCCAGGCCCAGGGCGTTGAGGATGCCCACGGGTCCGGCACCGACAATAAGGACGGGTTTCTGCTGTTCAGGTTTCTGCTGTTCGGGTTTCTGCTGTTCAGTGCGCACTATGTGTCTCCGGGCTTTCTAGAGTTCGAGTTCGAGGACGTCGGACTTGGACCGCGAGACGCAGATCATCATCATCTCGTTGGCCGCTTTTTCCTCGTCACTGAGGACGGAGTCGCGGTGGTCGGCCTCGCCGCTGAGGATGCGGGTCTCGCAGGTGCCGCAGGTGCCTTCCATGCAGGAAAAGATGACCGGCGCGCCGGCTTCCTCGGCCACCTCCACGATGCTGCGGCCTGGAGGCACTTCGAGTTCCATGCCGCTGAGGGCGAGTTTGACCCGGAATGAAATGGCCGGGGCCATGGCCGCCGCAGGGTCCTTGGGGGCGAAGCGTTCGAGGTGCAGGGTTCCGGCGGGCCACCCGGCGCAGATTCCTTCGAGGGCGCGCAGCAGGCCTTCGGGGCCGCAGGCGTAGACCTTGACGCCGTCCCGCGGCTTTCCCAGCAAGGCGCCGAGGTCCGGGAAACCGAACTCGTCGTCGGGGTGGATGTCGATCTTGCCGGGGTACTTGGCTGCGAGTTCCTGCCAGAAGGCCATGGAGGATCGCGAGCGCCCCATGTAGGTCAGCTTCCAGCGGGCTCCGCGCCGTTCGGCCTCGTCCAGCATGGGCATCATGGGCGTGACGCCGATACCGGCGGCGAGGAAGTGGTATTCCGGCGATTCCACCAGTTCGAAGTTGTTCCGGGGTCCGGAGACCTCCAGGTTGTCGTCCTCGGCCAGGCCGGTGTGCACGTAGCTGGATCCGCCGCGGCTGGTGGGGTCGTTCAGGATCCCGAGGCGGTAGCTGGAGTTGTCGTCCGGGTTCCCGCAGAGGGAGTACTGGCGGGACAGCCCGGACGGCAGGTGCAGCTCGATGTGGGCGCCTGGCTGCCACCCAGGGAGGGCGGCCCCGTCCGGATGGACCAGCTCAAGTTCCACAACGCAGTCGGACGCGGACCGCTTGCTCCGGACCTGGAGTGGCTGGCGGGTGAGCGTGGCAGGCGTCCTCAGCATGGTTTCCGATGTCATGGTGGTTGTCCTTTACTTCTCGAAGCGGATGGGCACGGAGGTCCAGCCGGTGCGCAGCGGCCTGCCGTTGGATACCGGCTGGCCGGAAAGTTCAAAGTTGCTGGTCTTGGCCAGGATCTGCCGGAGCATCCCCTGGAGCTCGGCGCGGGCAATCGGCGAGCCCATGCACTGGTGCGGGCCGTGCCCGAACGTCAGGTGCGGGTTGGGCGAGCGGTCCGCGATGTACTCGTTGCCCCGGACGAACTTGTCTTCGTCACGGTTGGCCGAAAACACGTTGAGGCCCACCTTGGCGCCTTCGGGAATGACCGCACCGAAGGCTTGGACGTCCTTGGTGGCCTTCCGGCCGGTGTGGTGCAGGGGCGGCGCGAGGCGCAGGATTTCCTCGATGGCGGAGTCCACGAGCTCGGGCCGGCGGCGCAGGTCGGCCTGGTCTTCCGGGTGGCTGCCGAGGTAGGACAGGATGGACCCGATCGCCGCGGTGGTGGTGTCCGCGCCTGCCGAGAAGATCTGCACACCGATGGCGACGGCTTCCTCCTGCGTCACGGGCCTGCCTTCGGGCATCAGTTCCAGCACACCGGACATGATGTCGATGGCAGGATCCTGCGGGTTGGCCCGACGGTCCTCGATGAGGGCCTCCACCGTCGGGTTCCAGAGACTCTTGTTGATTTCCCGCATTGCTGCGATGTCGTGGCGGACGGCGTCGGCTTTGGCCAGGCTCACGGCCATGGTCTCCCACGCATCGTCCGGGAGCAGCAGGAACCTGGCGAGGACCTGCTGGGGAACGATGATGCCGAACTGTTCGATCATGTCCGCTTCACCGGCCTCGATCAGCGGGTCCAGGTTCTTGGCCACTAGGTCTTCGATATCCGGCACCAGCAGCGCCACCCGTTCGGGGGTGAAGTACTGTGCCAGGAACTTCCGGAAGAACGTGTGGGTGGGCGGATTTTCCTGGATGGGGATGGACCGCATGAACTCGGGGAACTCCAGGAACGGCTGGCCGCTGGTGTAAGTGCGCCAGTCCCGCGAGCCCTTCTGGACGTCGGCGTAGCGCATGTATCCATAGAAACCGTCGTAGTCGCTGGTGAAGGCCAGCGGCCGCTCGGCGCGCAGCCTGGTGTACTCTGCCGGGTAGTCGGTCACCGTTATGGGGTTCCAGTCATCGTTGGGGATCCGGGTATCGGCATCAACGCTCACGATGCAGCCTCCTTGCTTTCCTCGTGTGATAGGTATCACTGCTTGTTCCCCACCGTAAGGCGGCCAAGGCGCCTCAGTCATATGTTTCATGGAACTCACACGGCGCAGGTATACACTTTGAATATGGACATTCGGCACATTCGATACTTTCTGGAGATCACCCGGCAAGGGTCCATCTCCAAGGCGGCCAAGGTGCTGCAGATGACCCAGCCGCCGCTGAGCGCCGCCCTGAAGAACCTCGAAGAGGAACTCGGAGTCAAGCTCCTGGAACGGACCGCGCGCGGGATTGTGCCCACCAACGCCGGTGAACTCCTGGTGCAAAAAGGCAGCCGGCTCGTGGACGAAACCGACCAGCTCGCCCGTGAGCTCAGCCGCCAGGGAAAGGGGCTCAGCGGCACTCTTCACCTCGCGGTCATTCTGCCGTTCGCCTGGGCCTACCTGCCCCGGGTCCTGGCACGCTTCCGCGAACTGTCGCCCCACGCGGACGTCACCCTGAGCGACGTCGAACCTGGCACGGTGATTGAGGGCGTCCGCTCCGGCGCCCTGGACGTGGCCATTGTTGCCACGGGAGCGCCGGACCGGCTGCGCACCATGTACCAGGACGACGTGGTGATTGAACCGATCTCCAAGATGTCCCTGTCCTCGGTGCTGCCCACCCGCTTTCGGGATGCACCCAAGCCGGTGGCCCTGACAGACCTGATGGATGAGACCTGGCTCCTGCCCGCGCCGAACATCCGCGTGCCAGGCATCACCGAACTACTGGTTGACTACTGGCTGGAGAACGGCCTGTCCATGCCGCGGCTCAAGACGGTCACCAGCCTGCAGACCACGCTCCCGCTCGTTGCGGCCGACATGGGCATCAGCATCATGCCCCCGGAGATCCAGCAGATCGCCAAGACCACCGTGGTGACCCGCCAGCTGGAGCCGCCCCTGCCGCCGCTGCATGCCGTGGCGGTATGGAGTGCCCAGCGCGAGCTGACCGAGGTTGCCGCAACCTTCGCCGAGGTGCTCCTGGGTCCCCGTGCAAAGAGTGTGCGGATGAGGACCGGCCCCGAGGCGCACTGACGCCACTCCCCCGCAGGTCCCATCAGGACGGCCGCATCAGGACGGCCGCATCAGGCAGGCCCCAGGAACACCGGATCCATTTCCTCACCGGCCGCATACTGGCCGTTGAAAAGGTCGACGGCGGCCGGCGCCAATTGTGCCGGCAGTTCAGTCCAGTCCGTCCCGGCAGCCTCCGGTCCTGCAACCTGCGTTCCGGCAACCTTTGGGACGGCCAGCCGGAGGAGCTCCAGCCGGGCACCGCTGCCGGGCGCCTGCCCCGGGTCCGCAACGCTCAGGACGGCGCCCTCGGCATCGAATTCGAGCCACGGGTCCGCCACAAACAGGCTCATCATGCCGTGGTGGCCGCTGAGCCGCACCTGGCCGCGGAACCTGCGGATGCCCGCTGTTCCAATGCCCGCCGGCGTCGGATCCTCTGCTGTTCGAGGATCCGCCGGTGACCCTGCCTCACCGGCCGGCCCGCCGCCGTCGGGCGCAAACTGGAAGTAGCTCCCGCTGACGATGGATGCCCCGGAATCTGCTGAGACGCTCCCGTCGGGAAGGCGTGACAGGTAACTGATGAAGGTCCGTTTGATACCCCAGCGAAGCACCGGGGCATCACACGGGAGCTGCTCCATTCCCATGGCTCAGAGTCCGAGCTTCAGCGGGCAGCCGCCCTGGGACCGGGAGACGCAGATGAACATGCTCTCGCAGCTGGCCTTCTCGTCGTCCGTCAGGATGGAGTCCCGATGGTCGGGAGTACCCGAGATGACCGGGGTTTCACAGGTGCCGCACGTCCCCTCGCTGCACGATGACAGGGCCGGGAGCCCGGCCGCCTGGGCGACTTCGAGGATGGATTTATCTGCCGGGATGGTGAGCGTCACGCCGCTGTCCGCGAATTCGACCTCGAAGGCAACGTCGCCGCTGGCATCGATCTTCTTCGGCACGAAGCGCTCCACGTGCAGGCTGCCCGCGGGCCAGTGCGCCGAGGCGCCTTCGACGACGTTCAGCAGCGGCTCCGGGCCGCAGCAGTAGATCAGGGTGTCAGGCCGGACGTCCAACAAGCAGGCAGCGAAGTCCACCCGGCCGTCGGTGTCTTCCGGGACGAGCCGCACCCGGTCACCGAATTCTGCGAGCTCGTCCAGGAAGGCCATGGTGGCCCGTGACCGGCCGCCGTACACGAGGCTCCAGTCGGCGCCTTCCTCTTCGGCCTGGGCCACCATGGCCAGGATCGGGGTGATTCCGATTCCGCCGGCGATAAAGACATAGTTCGGGGACGGCTGGAGCACAAAGTTGTTGCGCGGCTGGCTGACGGTCAGCGTCGATCCGGCCTCCACGGTGGTGTGGATGGCCAGCGATCCGCCGCGCCCGTTGGCTTCCTTGAGCACACCGATGCGCCAGCTGGACTGGTCCCCGCCGGGCGAGCAGAGCGAGTACTGCCTGACATGCCCGTCAACGTGGACATCGATATGTGCACCGGGGTGCCAGGTGGGCAGCGGGCGGCCGGCCGGGTCCACGAGTGTCAGGGATGCGACGCCGTCGGATTCCTCCCGGCGTTCCCGCACCGTCAGTTCCAGGGTGGCCGTCGGGTCCGCGGGAAGCTCGACGGCGTGCTGCGCCGCCTTGGGTGCCACGTCCCACTGCACCTCAAGGCTCCGGCGGACCGGCAGCAGCGCGAACCGGATGAAGTCCAGGCCCCAGTCCTTGGCGGGACGCAGGCTGGGCAGGCGTTCGAAGAGCACCTTCAGGCCGGTGGATCCCTGGGCGCGGGCCAGTGGCTGGCCCAGGCAGGTGTGCCTTCCCTTGGTGAACGCCAGGTGGTCCCGGGCGTCCTCGCGGTGGATATCGAACTCGAAGGGCCGGTCGTAGTATTCCGGGTCCGTATTAACACTGGCCAGGGCGATCCAGATCATATCGCCGGCCTTGATGTGGGCGTCCCCGATGGTGACATCCACGTTGGCCCGGCGGGACGCGAACGTCGACGACGGGCGGCGCCGCACGGTCTCGTCAAAGACCCGCTGCCAGAGCGCGGGGTCGTCCAGGGCGTCGGTGAGCGCGGCCGGTGTTTCGTTGAGGAAGATGACCGCGTTGGCCATGGCCTGGGCGGTGGTATCGGTGCCGGCGGCGGCGAATTCACTCAGGTGCAGGGCGATTTGCTCCTCGGACAGGGACCAGTTGCCTTCCCTGTCCTTGTCCCGGGCCATGACGGAGATGACGTCGTCAGCATGGCTGTCCCGCCGTTCGCGGACAATGCCGCGCAGGGTCAGCTGGGCCGTGACATAGCTGTCCCATACTTCCGAGCGGCGCGGTTCTTCAAGCTTTTCCTGGGCGCTGGCGAGCACCTGGAAGAAGTCGTCTCGGAGGCCGCGCATCATGGAATCGAATTCCGGGCCGAGACCCATCAGGGCGAGGAGCGTCTGCGTGGTGAGCTCCAGGCAGTAGGCGTCCATCAGGTTGGCGTGACCCTCCGCCTCGAACCGGTCAATGATGCGGTGGGCGCGGGTTTCGATCTCGGGCCGAAGGGCTTCCATCCGTTCCTGCAGGAAGGCCTTCTGGGCTACGCGCCGGGCCACGGTGTGCCCTGAAGGGTCAGAACCTACCAGGATCCGGGAGATCAGCTCGGCTGGCATGATTTCCTGATAGGCCTCGGGGACCGGGATCAGCCCGCCGTTGCTGGCGCTGGAGAACTTCTGCCAGTCGGGCAGGATGGTTTCCGCGTCGGCGCGGCGGGTGATGATCCACGCGTTCAGGTACGGGTAGAAGAAGGCAGGCTTGCCCTCGCGGACGTCAGCGAAATGCCGGCCCGGATCGCGGTAGTAGTCGTCGCCCATGGCGTCGAAGCCGGGGGCCAGCGGACCGGGGTGGGCAGGGGCGATCGTGTTGATGGACATGGTGTGCTCCAGGAGGAAGGGGTGTCAGAGGACCGCGGACGCGGCGATGGTGGAGAGTTTCTGGAAGCGCAGGACATTGTCGCCCTCGTCCATGA
>NZ_CAKKMF010000107.1 GCF_918697925.1 Arthrobacter sp. Bi26 | reverse complement strand
TTGAGCTGGACGAACTCCGGGCCCATCTGGACCTTGGCCTTGATCCATTCCGGCTTCCGTTCCACCGGTGTGGCCGCGTTTCGCTGCTCAATGCGCAGCATCTTCCGGCCTTCTGGTGCCAGTGTCACAGTAGAGCTCCTTCTGGGGTTGCAACTAGGGCTTGTTCATTCTCGCGCAGTTCTTCGATGATCCGCGACACGAGGTCTGCCGGGGTGACGTCCCTGCCAAGTTCCTGGGCGATCGTGGTGACCCCGGCGTCGCTGATGCCGCAGGCAATGATCTGGCCGTAGGGGGCGAGATCGTTGTTGCAGTTGATCGCGAAGCCGTGCATGGTGACGCCCTCGTTGACGCGGATGCCGATGGCCGCGATCTTGCGGTCCGGGCCCTTCTCGTCCTGCGCGATCCAGACGCCGGCGCGGCCCTTGATGCGTACGGCGTCGATGCCGTAGTCCGCCAGGACGGCAATGATCACGGCCTCGAGGCGCTCCACGTAGTCGCGGATGCCCGCCTTGTTCTTGAGCTTGATGATGGGGTAGCCCACGAGCTGTCCGGGGCCGTGCCACGTGAGCTTGCCGCCGCGGTCAACCGCGACCACGGGAGTCCCGTCAAAGGGCCGTTCGTGGTCTTCGGTGCGCTTGCCGGCGGTGTAGACCGCGGAGTGTTCGAGCAGCAGTACGGTGCTGGGCGCGGTGCCCGCGAGGACTTTTTCATGCAATTCGCGCTGGATGTCCCAGCCGCGCGTGTAATCGATGAAGTCCGGGGCGAGACCCAGCTGTTTGAACTCAAGAGTCATGGCATCAAGCTTAGACCCCGCCGCACCCAGCGCCCGTTTGTGTGCTTAAGCTCTCATGCCTGTGGATAACTTCTGCACGATTCCGCGCAATCGGCTATTCCTTGGGTATGGAAGATCTCCCTGCCGCGGACTGCGCCGCCCCCGAGGTTCCCGGTTACGACGTCGGACGCCTGCTGGGGCGCGGGGGCACAGCGGCCGTGTGGCTGGTCACCGAACGGTCAACGGGCCGGGAGTTCGCCCTCAAGTGCTTCGACTCCGGGGCAGAGGCAGCGGAGGATGCCGGCGGAACCGCGGACCGGGAAGCCGAAGAGGCCATGCGCCGGGAAGTTCGGATCCTTTCGGCGCTGGACCACGACCACCTGCTCCGGGCCCACACCGTGCTGCGTCTTCACGGGCCGCGGTCCGGGCCGGACGAAAAGGAAGCCCTGGGCCTGGTGCTGGACTATGCGCCCGGGGGATCAGTCGCTGACCTGATCGCGGGCCGTGGACGGCTTGGTGCGGGGGAGACCGTGACGGTCCTGACACCCATTGCCCAGGCCCTTCAATACCTGCATTCGCAGGGCTTCACCCACGGCGACGTCTCGCCGGGCAACGTGTTGTTCACGGCGCACGGGAAACCGTTGCTGGCCGATGTGGGCGTGGCCCGGATGGTGGCCGACGCCGGGGCAGCCCGCGCCGCCGGGACCGAGGGCTTTTCCGATCCGGCGCCGGTGGACGCCTTCAGGGCGGGCCTCCAGCCGGAGCGCGACGTCTATTCTTTGGCGGCCCTGGGCTGGTATTGCCTCACGGGCCTGGCGCCGGTCCCCGGCCCGGGGCGTCCGCCGCTGCCGCTCCTGGTGCCCGACGTACCGCCGGCGCTGGCCGCCGCGCTGGAGGCTGCACTCGACGAGGACCGGCGGAAAAGGCCTTCGGCCGCCGAATTGGCCGCCGCAGTCTATCGCAGCACGGCGGCAGAGCCGGTGGACCTGTCCGTGTCCGTGCACCCGACGGTCATTCCACAGTTGCTCACCCGCCGGGCTGTGCAGCCCGGCTCGCGGAGGCGCAGCCCCGGGACTCTTCGGCACCGGCCGTCGGCCGCCGGACTTCACCGCGGATTCCGCGGTGGATTCCACCGCGGAGTCCGAAAGAGCCCCGCACGACGGGCCCTTTGGACCATCTTCACAGCCATGGCCCTGCTGGCTGGCTGTTGGCTGCTCGCGGGCGGCGGGCCGGCACCCGAGGCCGTCGCCGGGCTGTTTCCGGGGTTGGGTGCGGACCACAGTGCGGACCTCGGTACACCGGTGCCATCAGGACCTGCCGTTGCTGAGGGGACGTCAACGGAGCCTTCGGGCGGCCCGGCAGAGAAACCAACGCCTGCCAAGGCCGACGGCGGGGCCAACCCAATTCGCCCCGATCTTGAGGCCCTGCTGGCTTCAGCCGACCCGGCGGAGGCCGTCCGCGGTCTCGCCAGGCTGCGCTCGCTCGCGTTCAGCTCCGGGGACTTCAGCCTGCTCGACGCCGTCAACTCCCCGGAGTCTGCCGCCGCCGCTGCCGATGCGCAGATCAGAACGCAGCTCAGCGGATCCGGCCATGTACTGGCCGGATTCTCGACGTCATTGACGCGGATCGAAACCACCGCGGACAGCAGCCCCGCCAGGGCCGTGGTGGCCATCACCACGGCGTCCTCTGGGTACCAGGAGCTCGACGGGAACGGCGCCTTAGTCGCTGAGGTTCCCGCCGCTTCCGGGCAGCAGCTTCACCTCGTCCTGGTGCCCGTCGACGGGCGCTGGCGGATCCAGGACGTTCTACCCCAGGGGCCTGAAGCAGGCTAGGGTTCCGCCGTCGGGGGCCCGGTGGTACCTCATGGTGGCGTCGTCCTTCGGTGGGTATGCCAGCGCAGTCCTGACCGGCCGTGACCCAACCTGGGCTAAGGTGTTCGCCGTCGCCCTGATCGTGGTCATGACCTTCCTGAACGCTGTCGGCTCCACGGCGGTGGCCAAAGTCCAGTCCCTGATCGTGAAGGTGGTGCTGGCCATCCTGTCCGTGTTCGCGATTGTGACGATCGCGAACTGGAACCCCGCGCTCCTCGACCCGGCCGGCTACCCCGGGGTTCGCGAAATCATCGCGAGCGTCGCGTTGACGTTCTTCGCCTTCCTCGGGTTCGGCGTCATCACCTTCACCGCGAAGGATCTGCCTGATCCGTCCCGTCAACTGCCCCGTGCCATGTACCTTGCGCTGGCGATCGCCACGACGGTGTACGTCGCGGTGTCCTTGGGCGTCTTCGGGACCCTGACCGCCGACCAGGTCGTCGCCTACGGCGCCACAGCGCTGGCCGAGGCCGCCAAGCCCACGCTGGGCCAGTTCGGATACGTGCTGATGGTGGTCACCGCACTGCTCTCCACCGCCGGGGCGGTGAACGCCACCCTCTACCCCTCTGTCGGGATGACCCGGCACCTCGCCTCGGTGGGCCAGTTTCCGCCGGTGTTCGGCCGCTCCCTGGGCCGCAGGGAAGTGCCGGTCGGACTGCTGGTCATGGCCGGCCTCGCGGCGGTGATGGTGCTGCTGTTCAACCTGAACAGCATTGCCTCCCTCGGAAGTGCGGTGGCTTTGCTCATTTTCTCCGCGGTCACCCTGGCCCACTTCAAGGTGTACCGGGAGACCGGCGCCCTGCTTTTCATGCTCATCATCGCCCTGATCGCGACCCTGGGGACGTTCCTGGTGTTCTGCACCACCACGCTCGTCAATGAACCCGCCACCGCCGCAGCGCTGGTGGTCATCCTTGCCCTGGCCCTGATCACCGACCTGCTGTGGAAGCGCACCTGGAGCCGCGCAAATTAGCACCCCGGCGACCTGCCGTAAAGAGGAGATGGGGACTATTCCCGGCGAATTCCTAGGTCCATGCTGTAGGCACCGAGCACTTTGTGTGATAGGGGGGCAGTGGCATGTTCAAACCGTCAACTACTCGCCCCAGGCGGTTTAGCTCCGCCTGGCCCGTGGCGCAGACCACGGGGCACATGAGGGTGTGGCCTACGTGAGTGAACAGGCATTGACCCGGCCGAAGGCGCCTCCGGCCGTGTGGATCTCCTGGGTGGCCCTGGCGCTAATGACCACCAGCTCGGTGGCAAGTCTCCGTGCGGCACCGACCATGGCCGTCTACGGCCTCGCTTCAGTCTTCCTCTACGTGGTTCCCGCGATCGTCTTCCTGCTGCCCACCTCCCTCGTGTCAGCCGAGTTGGCGTCCGGATGGAAGGGCGGCATCTACAACTGGGTATCGTCCGGAATCTCCAAGCCAATGGGCTTCCTGGCGGTGTGGTGCCAGTTCGCAATGACGATTTTCTACTATCCAACCCTGCTGGGATTCGTCGCGAGCACGCTCGCCTACGTCTTCAACCCGGCGCTGGCCAGCAGCGGCGTGTGGACGGCCTTGGTGATCGTGGTGTTCTACTGGGCCGGCGTGTATGTCTCATCCCGCGGCACGAAGGGTGTGGCAGGCCTGGCCAGCGGTGGCCTGATCATCGGCACACTGATCCCTGGCGCCCTGCTCGTCATCCTGGGTGTCGTCTTCCTCGGCCAGGGCAATCCGTCCGCCGCTCCGATGACAGCGGCGAACTTCTTCCCCGAGTGGGCCGGGCTCGCCAGTCTGGTGCTGATCGTGAACAACTTCCTGTCCTACAGCGGCATGGAGATGAACGCGGTGCACGTGTCCTCCCTGAAGGACCCGCCCAAGGAGTATCCGAAGTCGATGTTCCTGGCCATGGGACTCGTCCTGCTCATCTTCATCCTGCCGGCGCTGGCGATCAGCTGGATCGTGCCTGCCGAGGAGCTCTCCCTCACAGCCGGTGTCATGCAGGCCTTCGACGCGGTGCTGGCGTCCTTCAACATGCAAGGCCTCACGCCGATCCTCGGCATCATGCTGGTCGCTGCCTCCCTCGGCGGCATGCTGACGTGGCTGGCCGGTCCGTCCAAAGGCCTGCTGTTGATCTCACGGGAGGAAGGCTACCTCCCGCCGTTCCTGCAAAAGCTGAACAAGAACGGCATCCAGCAGAACCTCCTGGTCACCCAGGGGCTCGTCACCACCGTGATCGCGCTCGGCTACGCGCTCATCCCGGATGTCTCCAGTGCCTACTGGATTTTCTCGGTGATCACCACGCAGGTCTACCTGATCATGTACCTGCTGATGTTCGTGGCCGCGGTCCGGCTCCGCCGCAACGACCCCGACCACCCGCGCGGTTACCGGGCGCCGATGTTGATCGGGCTGTGCGGCGTCGGATTCGCCGCTTCCCTGGCCGCGCTGCTTGTCGGGTTCGTCCCGCCGTCGCAGTTCGGCAACGGCGATCCAGTGGTCTATTTCCTGATCGTCGGCGGCGGTGCATTAGGGCTCGGGCTGCTCGTTCCGTTCCTTTTCTACAGGTTCCGCAAGCCCTCGTGGAAGCTGCCGGACCAAGAAGCGCCGACGGAGGTGCCGAAGTCATGAGCACGCAGACGGAGTCCTCCACCAAGCGCAGCCGCTCGGTCGTTTACATCGTTGCCATGATCCTGCTCGTGGTGTTCGCCGTCGTCGCACTGCTGTCGTTCCGGTCGGCGAGGGAGACGCAACAATCCCTGGCGAAGGCCGACCAGCTGATAGCGACGATCGAAGGGGCCGGCGGGACGGCGCCCTCGCGCGAACAGATAGCCCGGGTGCTTGGCGACGACGGCGGCGCGGTCTGCGCGAACCCGAACGACGCCCTGAGCCGGGCCACCTACCTGAGCCAGTTGACGAACGGGGCAACGGGACCTGGAAACAGGCCGGTGATCGCGAACGCCCGCATCCTCATCGGCGAGGTCGCGATTATCAAGACCTACTGCCCGGACCAGTTGGCCGAGTTCCAGCAGTTCATCGACGACCTCAAGACGTACCACACGGGTGGTGCGTGAGCCGTGGACCTGCGCGCCCGCATCACCGATCTGATGCGCCCGGCACGGGAGGAGCTCGCCGAGTTCGTGGCCATCCGATCGGTGGCAGATGCGCGGCAGTTCCCCGCCGAGGAGTGTGCCAAGGCTGCCCAGTGGGTGCTCGGCAAATTCGCCGGGCTCGGATTTTCCGATGCCCATCTCGAGCGCACGCCGGACGGCTCCGACGCGGTGGTCGGCTCGAGACCGGGACCTGATCCGGATGCGCCGACCGTGCTCCTCTACGCCCACTACGACGTGCAGCCACCCCTCGATGATTCGGCCTGGCGCACACCGCCCTTCGAACTCACTGAAGTGGACGGCCGCTGGTACGGCCGGGGCGCCGCCGACTGCAAGGGCAACATCCTTGCCCATCTGCTCGCGCTCAGGGCGCTCGGCGACGACGTGCCGGTGAACCTGATGCTGGTGGTCGAGGGGTCCGAGGAACAGGGTACGGGTGGGCTCGAGGCGTTCGTCGCGAGCCACCCGGACCTGTTCCGTGCCGACACCATCCTGGTCTGCGACACCGGCAACGCCGCCGTGGGACATCCCGCGGCGACGGTGACCCTGCGCGGAATGGTCAATGTGGTGGTGACAGTGGAGGCGATGGCGTCCGAACTCCACTCCGGCATGTTCGGCGGGGCCGCCCCCGACGCGCTCGCCGCTCTGATCGCCATGCTGGCGTCACTGCGCGACCAGCAAGGCAACACCACGATCACGGGATTGGACAACGCCCAGACCTGGACCGGCGCGCCCTATCCGCCCGAGCAGTTCCGCGTCGACGCCGGCGTGCTCGAGGGAGTCTCATTGTTGGGAGACGGCAGTGTGTCCGACATGCTCTGGGCGCGGCCAGCCATTACTGTGCTCGGCATCGACTGCCCGGCGGTAACCGGCTCGACGGCGGCGATCGTGCCGCGGGCGGCCGCGCGCCTGAACCTGCGGGTCCCGCCAGGCATGGCCGCCGCCGACGCCCGCACTGCGTTGGCCGACCATCTCAAGGCGGCCGCACCCTGGGGTGTCCACGTCACCGTTGACCTTGAGGCCATCGGGTCCCCCTTCCAGGCAGCGGTCGGCGGCGCGGCATTTGAGGCCATGGGTGCCGCGATGTCCGAGGCCTACGGACGGCCGATGGCAACCCTGGGGCAAGGGGGATCGATTCCCCTTTGTAACGTGTTCGCCGACACCTACCCGGACGCGGAGATCATCCTGCTGGGCGTCGAAGAACCGCTCGCACTCATCCATGCACCGAACGAGAGCGTCGATCCAAACGAGATCAGGGCCTTGGCGGAGTCCCTGGCGCTGTTCCTCCAGCGCTACGCCACGCTACGCGGTTAGCCGCGTCCTGCCACCCACGCCGCGGCGTCGCGAAGTGACGGGTGCTGCCAGGCGAAGCTGTTGTCCGCCAGGACGGCCGGCTCCAGCCGCTGGCTCGCGAGCAGCAGTTCTTCGGCGAGCTGGCCCATCACCAGCCGCAGCACCGGGGCGGGTACGCGCAGCACCGCGGGCCGGTGCAGCGCTCCAGCCAGCTGCGCGATCAGGGAGTTCACGTCTGCGGTTTCGGGGGCGGAGACGTTGACCGGCCCGGCCACGGGCGCCGAGAGAAGGAAGGAAAAGGCACCGGTCACATCCGGCAAGGTGATCCATGGCCAGTACTGCCGGCCGTTGCCGAGCGGGCCGCCGACGCCCAGGCGCAGCAGCGGCAACAAACGGCCAAGCGCGCCCCCGGAGCGGCTCAGGACGACGCCGGTGCGGGGCGTGACCACGCGGACCCCGGAAGGCGCCTCATGCGCCGCGGCCTCCCAGTCGACGCAGATCCGGGCGAGCGTGCCGTCCCCGGCGGGCGCGTTCTCACGAAGCACCACCGCGCCGGCGTTGCCGTAGTAACCGGAGGCCGACTGGCTCAGGAACACCGCAGGCGGCGTCTCCTGCCGGGTCATCGCCGACGTCAGGGTCCGGGTCGCCCCCAGCCGGGAGCTGCGGAGTTCGTTGACACGTGCCCGGGTCCAGGGCCGGTCGCCGATTCCGGCGCCGGAGAGGTTGACCACCGCGTCCGCGCCCTTCAGCGCGGTGTCGTCGATCCGGCCGGCCGCCGGGTCCCACTGGAACTCGGCCGCTGACACGGGGGCACGCCTGACCAGGGCCACGACGTCGTGCCCTTCGCTGCGCAGTGCGCTCGAAAGGGCGGTTCCGATCAGCCCGGAGGCCCCGGCAATAAGGATTCGCATGATCCATCTCACCATGCCCGGCACGGCCGCGAAACTCCCGGGCCGCAAGGGCCGTTGTCGCTATGATCAAACGATGACCCCCTCGAGTTACTTTCGTTTCCCGCATGTCCACGGCGATCTGGTCACCTTTGTGGCCGAGGACGACGTGTGGATTGCACCCGTGGGCGGGGGCCGTGCCTGGCGCGTATCCTCCCTGCAGTTGCAGGCCCGCAACCCCCGTTTCACCCCCGACGGCAAGCGCCTGGTCTGGACCGTCGTCCAGGGGACGGCCCCGGAAGTCGTCACGGCAAACGTCGACGGCGGCGGCTACCGCCAGCTGAGCTACTTCGGCCACAGCTCCACCCGGGTCAAGGGCTTCACGCCCGACGGCGACGTCCTGGTCACCAGCGCGTTCCGCCAGTCAGACAGCCGTCACACCCACGCCTACAGCCTCCCCGTGACCGGCGGCTGGGCGAAGGAACTCCCGTTTGGCCCGGTTGAATCGGTGGCCTTCGGCCCCGTCGTCGGGGACGAACGCCCCGTGGTGCTCGCGAGCGTCTTGTCGCGTGAGCCCGCCTGGTGGAAGCGGTACCGCGGCGGCGCCGCCGGCAAGCTGTGGATCGACGCCGACGGAAACGGCGAATTCTTCCGGCTCGCCCCCGCGCTGGACGGAAACCTCACTGACCCCCTGTGGTTCAAGGGACGGATCGCGTTCCTGTCCGACCACGAAGGCTACGGAAACCTCTATTCCGTACTGCCGAACGGCAGCGACCTGCGGCGCCACACGGACCACGAGGACTTCTACGTCCGCCACGCCGCCACCGACGGGGAACGCGTCGTCTTCGAATCGGCCGGCGAGCTCTGGCTGCTGCCCAGCCTCGACGCGGAGGCCGTCAAACTCGACATTTCGCTCGGGTCCGCCTCGCAAGCGCGCCGCCCCGCCGCGCTGAAGCCCTCACGACACCTCGGTGACGTCGTCCCGGACCGCACCGGCGCGTCCAGCGCCGTTGAATCCCACGGAACCGTCCACTGGCTGCGGCACAAGGACGGCCCCTCCCGCGTCCTCGAAGCCACCCCGGGTGTCCGTGCACGGCTGCCCCGGCCGTTCGGCGAGGGCCGGATCGCCTATGTCGCCGACCACGACGGCGTCGAGGCCCTGTACCTAAAAGCCATTGCGGCGCCCCTGGCGGGCGCGTCTGTGGCGGCCACCAAGGCACCGCAGCCCGCCGTCCAGGCCAGCCTGCACTCCACAGCGGCGTCCGAAGACGCCGGCATGCCGCTGCCGAAGCCGGTGTCCGCAGCAGCATTGACCGGCTCCGGATTGACTGCCGCCGCGGTGGGCAGTTCCGTGTCCAGTCCGGTGACGGCAGTCCGGGCCGTGGCCGCTACTGACGCATCCGGCTCCGGCCCCCAGACTGGCCCGGCCAATGCGGGCACCGCCGTGCAGGCGCCTGCGTCCAGCGACGTCACCCGGATCGATTTCCCCAAGCCCAGCCGGGCCAGCGCCATCGAAGCCAGCCCCGACGGCCGCTGGCTCGCCGTCGGCACGTCCTTCGGTGACATCTACCTTGCGGACACAATCGCGGGCACGATATCCCAGCTGAGCAGCATCGGCGAGGGCAGCATCGAAGGATTCACCTGGTCCGCGGACTCCGCGTGGCTCGGCTGGTCCGAGCCGGTTACGTCCTTCGGGTCCCGCAGCCGGCTCCGGATCACCAGGATCGACGGCGGCGCGGGCGCGGCAATCATTGATGTCACCGACGGCCGGTTCCGCGACGAATCACCGTCGTTCACCCCGGATGGCAAATACCTCGCCTTCCTTTCCAACCGCAGTTTCGATCCGGTCTACGACGGCCACTCCTTCGATTTGTCCTTCCCTAGCCCGATCAAGCCTTACCTCGTCGCCCTCGCCGCAGATACCCCATCGCCGTTCGGCCCAAGCGTCGACCTCCAAGACGCCGACGCCAGCGCCGGCGCCGGCGCCGCAGGCGCAGTCTCAGGCGCGGCAGGAGCCGACGGTGCTGCACCCGGGGGGCAGTCCGCCGCCAAGCCCGTGCCTTCCGTGCGGGTCGACGCCGACGGCCTGGCCCACCGCGTCATCGCCGTCCCGGTGCCGCAAGGCAACTACTCCTCACTCGCCGCCGCTGCCGGGGCCCTGCTCTGGCTTGACAGCGAACTCGCCGGCACCACCGGCGAAGGCCGGGCCAGCCTCGAGGACAAGGGCGCCGCGCCAAGCCTGGTCCGCTACGACCTGGCCAAGCGCCGCACGTCCACGATCGTTGAGGCAGTGGACAGCTACCGGCTCTCCGGCGACGGGGAAAAGATCGTGTTCATCCAGGACAAGCAGATCCGGGTTGCGCCCGCCGGCGCCAAGGCCGACGAGGACTCCGGCCAGCTCATCAAGGTGGACCTTGGCCGCATCCGGGTGCAGTTGGACCCGCTCAGTGTGTGGGGCCAGGCCTTTGACGAGGCATGGCGGCTCCAGCGCGACTTCTTCTGGACCGAGGACATGGCCGGCCAGGACTGGGAGTCCATTCACGCCCGCTATCGTCCGGTGGTGGAACGCCTCGGCTCCCATGATGACCTTGTGGACCTGCTGTGGGAGCTTCACGGCGAGCTGGGCACCTCCCACGCCTACGTCCGCCCGGTGGCCGTCACCGAGAACGGCAGCAGCCCGCAGGGGCGCCTCGGCGCGGATCTGGAGTTCACCGGTGAGGGCTGGGAAATCACCCGCATCCTCGCGGGAGAGTCCTCCGACCCGCTGGCCACCTCGCCGCTGACCCGGCCCGGCGCCGACGCCAAGCCCGGCGACGTCCTGTTGGCGATCGACGGCGTCGAACTTACCCAAACGCGGACCCCCGCAGTGCAGCTCGTCGGTGCGGCCGGCCGCCCCGTGGAACTCACCCTGCGCAACGGCGCCGGCCACGGCGCGGCCGCAGGAACCCAGCGCCGCGTCGCGGTGGTCCCGGTCAAGGACGAGGAGCGCCTGCGCTATCAGGAATGGGTCGCCGGCAACCGGCGGACCGTCCGGGAAGCCTCGAACGCGACGTTCGGCTACCTGCACATCCCGGACATGATGGCCAACGGCTGGGCCCAGCTGCACCGCGACCTCGACACCGAAACGGCCCTGGACGGACTCATTGTCGATGTCCGGCGCAACCGCGGTGGCCACACATCCCAGCTCGTGGCCGAGCTCATCGGGCGCAAGGTCACCGGCTGGAGCATGCCGCGCGGGGAAAAGCCGCGGACATACCCGCACCACGCTCCCCGCGGACCGGTCGTCATCCTCACGGACGAGTTCGCCGGCTCCGACGGCGACATCATCACGCAGGTCTCCAAGCTGCGGGGGATCGGTCCCGTCATCGGCACCCGCACCTGGGGCGGCGTCGTCGGGATCGACAACCGCTTCGCGCTGGCCGACGGCACCGGCGTCACCCAGCCGCGCTACGCCACCTGGTTCGCCGGTGGCGTTGGCTGGGGCGTAGAGAACTTCGGCGTCACCCCGGACATCGAGGTGACCTTCCCGCCGCACGCCTACGCCGCCGGCACCGACCCGCAGCTGGAGTACGGAATCGGGGCGCTGAAGGAAATGATCCAGGAACTGCCCACGGACCGTCCGCCGCTGCGCGAGGGCTACCGCAGGGTCCGGCCGGCACCGCTGCCTGCGCGGCAGCAGGCCGGCCAGGCCTAGGCGGCCCGCCCGACGGCGAGGAACCCCGTGCTGAAGGCCCCCGCCTTCCTGGAGATTCCAGGAGGACGGGGGCCTTTGCTGTACGGCGGGCCATTGCTTAGTGCGGGCCTTTTACTGCGGGCCTCAAATTGCGCCCGGAGCTAGCCGGAACTAGGAGGCCAGCGTGGCGTCCAGGGTGATCTCGATGCCGGTCAGGGCGGCGGAGACGGGGCAGCCGGTCTTGGCTTCCTCGGCCAGCCGCTGGAAGTCGTCAGCTGAAATGCCGGGGACCCGCGCGGAGACGGTGAGGTGGCTGCCGGTGATTCCGGTGCCGGGCTGGAACGTCACGTCAGCCTTCGTGTTGATCTCCTCGGCCGTGTGGCCGGCCTGGGCCAGGGCGTTGCTGAACGCCATCGAGAAGCAGGCGGAGTGTGCTGCCGCGATGAGCTCCTCGGGGCTGGTCTTGCCTTCGGCGGCCTCGGCGCGCGCCTTCCAGGTGACGTCGAAGTTGCCCAGCCCGGAGCTGTCCAGGGTGGTGTTGCCGGCGCCTGTCATCAGGTCGCCATTCCATACAGTGTGTGCGGTGCGTGTTGTTGCCATGTCCACTCCTCGACGTCGTTGTGAATCAGGGACCGGCGAGATGCCGGAGCCTGCCGTGATCAATCCTAGGGATTCCGAGCGGCCGCCGCACGGGGGTTCCGCTGTCAGAGGATTGTGACCCCGGACGGTGTCGTCCGTACAGTGGCGTCATGGAAATTACGGAAGATGCGCAGGCGCCAGCCCCGCCGTCGGCACGCATCGCCACGATCATGGTCAACGCCGTCGACGCCGAGCGTCTGGCCCAGTTCTGGGCCGCGCTGCTGGGCACGGCGGTCTCGTCCCGCTTCGAACAGTTCGTCTGGCTCCAGCCGGCCGGCCCCGGGGCCCCGCAGTTGGCCTTCCAGCAGGTCGAGGAGCCCACGGAAGGGAGGCGACGCCTGCACCTGGACATCCACGGGACCGACCCTGCGGCGTTGCGCGCTCACGCAGAGTCCCTCGGTGCCGGGTTCGTGGAGGGCAATGACATTGGCGACTTCCACTGGGATGTCATGCAGGATCCCGAGGGCAACGAATTCTGCATCGCCGGCGACTGACAAGCCGCTTAACGGCAGCGGCGCTTCAAGGACAGAGGCGCATTAACGTCGGCGGCGCATTAACGACGGCGGCGCCGCACCCCCGGTCGGGGTGCGGCGCCGCCGCTGTTCGTCAGAACAACTACTGCCAGAGGGTCGCGATCGCAACGTTGAGCAGTGCCAGGCCGCCAACACTGTTCGCGAGGCCCTTGCTGATCGGCTCGCCCTTCTTGTACTTGCGGCGGCCGATGAAGGCCAGGACGCCGACGATCAGGGCGATGACGAGCTTGATGCCGAGCTTGACGTAGTTGGCGTTCATGTCCAGGGCCGGGATCAGTCCCATCATGATGATGCCCGTGATCAGCTGCAGCATCGCGCCGTCGAACTGGCGGGGGTGGACGGTGGGCTTCTTCATCTGGCCGATCCAGATGCCGACGATCATGGCGGCGCCGATGATGTGCAGGAAGACCATGACGTTATAGACGATGTTCATGGCATCAGTGTAGCCAGAGTCTTCTACGCACCGTAGTAGGACCCGCCGGGCCGTCCCGGGACGGAACAGCAAACGGCGACGGCGGCACGGGCACTCGGGTGGTTTCCCACCGGCGCCCGCACCGCCGTCGCCGTCGGTGTGCTTTTAGACCCTAGAGCCCAAGGTCGGCTTCGAAGGCGCCTTCCTCAAGGCGTGCCTTCAGCGTCTGCAGGAAGCGTCCCGCGTCGGCGCCGTCCACCAGGCGGTGGTCGTACGTCAGGGAGAGGTACATCATCGAACGGATGGCCAGCGAGTCATCGCCGTTCTCGTCGGCGACCACTACGGCCCGCTTGACGATCGCACCGGTGCCAAGGATGGCAACCTGCGGCTGGTTGATGATCGGGGTGTCGAACAGTGCGCCCACGGAACCGATGTTGGTGATGCTGAAGGTTCCGCCGGAGAGCTCGTCCGGGCCGATCTTGCCGTTGCGGGTGCGGTCGGCGACGTCGGCGATCTTGCCGGCCAGGCCGGCCAGGTTCAGGCTGCCGGCGTCCGAGATGACCGGAACCAGCAGGCCCTTGTCGGTGTCCACCGCAATCGCCAGGTGCTCGGCGTTGTGGTAGGTGATCTCCTGCTTGTCCTCGTCGTAGGACGCGTTGACCTTCGGGTGCTGCTTCAGGGCCTCGGCAACGGCCTTGGCGATGAAGGGCAGGAAGGTCAGCTTGGAGCCGTTCTGGGCCTGGAAGGAGTTCTTGGCCTTGGCGCGCAGCTTGGCCACCTTGGTCATGTCGACCTCGTGGACCTGCGTCAGCTGGGTGGAGATGTCCAGCGACTCGCGCATGCGGCGGGCGATGACCTGGCGGATCCGCGGGGCCTTCTGCACGGTGCCGCGCAGCGAGGACGCGGCAGCTGAGGCTGACGCAGCTGCCGGCGCGGATGCCGGCGCCGCGGCGGGAGCGGCTGCGGCCGGTGCGGCCTTTGCCTCGGCAGCTGCCAGCACGTCCTGCTTGCGGATGCGGTCGCCGACGCCCGTGCCGGTGAGGGC
>NZ_CAKKMF010000106.1 GCF_918697925.1 Arthrobacter sp. Bi26 | reverse complement strand
CATCGCACGTCTGCGTAATCTGTAACAAGGCTCGTAGTCCTCAGCAATAGATGTCTCGACAACACCTATGCTCGCAGGGCTACGAGCCCCTTCATTTGAAGGACACCACGCTAAAAGTTGATGAGCCTTGGCCCGGCCGAGGGCGCGATGTCCGCCGCCATTCGGGATGCGTCCGAGCTTCCTGGTGGCCACGTGGACCAGGTCCCCGGGATGGTCGTGTTCGTATCTTTGCGGTGCGGGCTTGCGCACGGGCAGGCCGGTGCCCTGGTCCAGGCAGGCCAGCCGGGGCATCCGGTACCGGGCCAGGATCTTGCCGACGGTGGAACGGGCCAGATGGAGGTGGGCGGCGATGCGGTGCGGGCCCCACCGGCGGGTGAACCGCAGTGCCGCGCTCCGCCGCTCGGTCCGGATACCGGTGCGGTTCGGGCTCCGGCGCGGCCGCGAGGACGCGTCCGCATGCCGGCCTCGCCGCAGGCACGGTACCGGTCTGGCCACTTCGCCGTCGCAGGCGAGCATTGGCAGCGTTCCGCGGCCCGGCGCGGGGTCCAGCCTTCCTCGAGGACCAGGCGGGCGAGTTTTCCTCTTGCCTTAGGTGTCAGGTCGGCGTTGGCATGGGTAGCGTAGGACACGAGGGCCTCCTGGGCGTAAGACCGCCTGCAGTCACTCGACGAAGAAGCCGCACAGCCGGAAACCAACCGGCTCTGGCGCACGATCTGTCGGTGGTGGAAGGAAATCGAAGTCCTCGTCATGACCGGTGCGACAATAGCGAAAGTAGAAGCAAACAACACATCCATCAACACATCAAACGGACAGGCCGGGGATTCACCAACGCACGCAACTACAAAACGCGTATCCTGTTGCGCAGTGCCGCCAGAACAGCGGCATGAACATCCATCACGGCAGAACACTCACCACGAACCGTGAAAGCCCACCGAAGGGATCAACGGAGCAGTTGAAACCCCCGCTGAATTGCCCGCGGCTCCCGCAACTTCATTAACTACCGGTTCAGATGCCTACTCGCCGCCGGCGGACACCGGCCCTACAAGAAAAGCAGACCAACTAAGCATAAATGCGTAGGGCCACATTCCAGAGAAATGCAAGCACCGCAGCCACTCTAAACTCCCAAAGATCCCAATCCCGGATTTCGATCGCAAACACCGAAGCATGCCCCGCCGATACACACGTTTTGTCCGAAAACCCCGGAATCATTCCGACAAACCTAGAAGAGCACAATTCGGACCACTAGTCCGATGAGGGCAAGCTCCACGTGTGCGCCATGAGAGACGTCTATTCCAGGAGTCCGGACCAGTCAGCACACTACTTTTTCAGATCTGAGAGGGGACGCGCAGCTTTTAGTTCTGAGCGTGCTCGCATGTCCAATCGCCGCTTCAGACGGCTGAAGGGCACTTCAATGAGCCACCAGCTCACTGTTGCGGCCCCAACAGACAATGCAATGCTGGCCAACGCCTGCAGCGGAGCCAGCGGACGGCCACCCATCCACGTGGCGATCGGAAAATTCCAAAGGTATGTGGCATAGGATACCGTTCCGAGCCAAAGCAAAGGACTAAGCGTGGGCGTTGGAAGGGTAGCCCACCCCCCGGCATAATCGATTAGAACTACGGTGCAGATGGCCACTAGCGGTCCGCCGATGAGATATGCCAGGGCGCTACCCTTAGGCTCTGGGGCGAAGGACAATATGATCAACAGGGACATTGCAGCAGCCGCCGCAATGTGCCGAGCTGAGGCGCGCTTTGGGAGGTAACGGACCAACTGTGACTTTCCCAAGTTCGCTGCGGCTCCGATGATCATTGCAACGGCCCAAGAGGTCGGGAGTGAATACACGCGTTCCACTTGCGGCCAAACGATGGCGATCGTCACTGCGCAGAATGCAAGAGAGGCAACGGCTGAAAATACTACAAACCACCGCATTCTTCGAAATCGAATTCCTGCGACTACTATCGCGGGCCACACCAAATAGAACTGCTCTTCAGTCGCCAAAGTCCACAAATGCGAGACTGCGCTGCTACCGTGGGGAATGCCAGGAATATTCATGGTGTAAGTAAGGGCTGCAAAGACTGACGGCCAGATTTCTTGGCGATGGCCAAGGATGTTGAAAGTACTTTCTATGATGCCGAAACCGAAAAGCATAAAGCAAAGCGCTGGCAACAATCGAAAAGCGCGATTTCGATAGAATCTCCCGTAGCGAAGTTTGCCATGAACGTCGATATCCCTCTTGATAACGCCAGTAATGAGATATCCGCTGAGTGCAAAGAAAGTCACGACGCCTACAATCCCGGCACCGCCGAAAACTTCTGGCCACGCGTGGCGCAACAGGACCAGTAGGATTGCGAACCCTCGAATCAGGTCCAAGCCGGCAATGCGCGCAGGAGAGAGAGCAGTGTTCCCAGATTCCGTCATTCGATCCCCTCGGGTGTCATGCAAATTTGTGATTTGGACGTCGGTCCGTCGCCCGCCAAAGCTCGGTCGTGAGAAAGGGGACAAATCCTAGTGCCGGCTGCCGTTTCGCGCTGACAGGACCTGCATGATCTCAGACATAGTCTGACCATATTGAGTCCACCCGCCCATCGTGTTGACTTTAGCCACTGCTGCTGTTCTCAGGGCAAGTCGCATCTCAGGCGCGTCCGCAAGGTCCTGAAGACGGGCCAATAGTTCCGCAGACGACCCTGTCTCGACGACAAAACCATCAACCCCGCTATTGATGAGGTCGGGTCCTCCCGAACTGCGCGACGCGATGACCGGGCAACCTGAGGCCATGGCCTCAGCGAGAACAAGTCCAAACCCATCCTCAACGCTAGGTAGCACGAGGACATCCGAACGGCTAAAAAGGCTGTTCAGACCAGACTGCGGCAGAGAGCCGACGAATCTGACTCGAGAATCGAGGAGTCCTCGGGCATTCAAGAATCTCAGGAAGCTCGGATCTGCTCGGCCGGCAATAGTCAGAAGCTTATTCGGATGATCCAACCGGCTGAAGGCTTCCAGTAGGTATGGAATTCCTTTCCTAAGAGTCACTTGGCCGGCAAAGACAACGGAAAAGCATGAAGGATCAGGGAGATCAACGGGTGCAAACCGGTCAAGCTGGACGCCATACGGAACCACTCGAATTTTCGAAGCGTCAATCCCCTCAGCAATAAAAGTTCGCGCTGCGAACTCCGAAGGGACTGATATCATATCCGCGAGCTGATATTCTTCTTCCTCTCGTAGTATTATACGGGGGTCAATTCCACGGTACGGAATGCCCCACGCGTCGTGCTCCCTGCGCAAAATTTCGTCCTGGGCGCGGATGTGGGATGATCCCCTATCGCACATATAGATCCCTTGCCGCTTCTTGACCACCCGGCCCGCCTCCAGGCCAGACGCTGACATCCCGGAGTAGACATCACATTCAGGAATGGAGCGAGCGACATGTCGGCCAAATGAGACACGGTCAACATACTCCCATTGCGCATTCAGCCAAGGGCCGATTGCATGTTTGTAAGGCATCGCCATATAAGGTGCATGAACTACCGGAAAGGTACTAATGCGGTCAGACGATATTCCCTCATTAGACAACTTAAATCGAGGGTAGCCGGAAAAAACTCGGAGCAGATTGCCGCGCCTATCCAATTCACGCGCGAGATTAAATGTGTGGAACTTTCCCACGGTGGAGAGAACAACCTTCATGCGAACTGGCCTACCTTAGCTTCCCGTAGATTTTGCAACAAATTCCGGACCATGATTAGACTCAGGCCGATGGTCGAAATCTCTGAGGCAGTCATCGCTATCGCGAGCCCTGACAGCCCAAGAAATGGTGCGAGGACCCACCCGAGCGCGACAGACGACAGGCTGACTAAAGCGAACCAAACGCCAAGAGAGGTGTGATTGTTCGTCGCCATCAATACGACCCTTGGTAGATGGCCACAACCGGCAACGGCGGCATAGCCCAAGAGAATTGCCATAAGAATGGGTTGCAGCGTGATTGCACCGTGAGTCCAAATCGTCAGCAGCGGCCCTGAGGCCAGAAACAGTGCCCCACTTAAACCAACTGATATGGCAAGATTTGCCAGGGACGAGCGTTTGTAGATTGACCCCAACCTTTCGCCACGTCCCTGAGCGAATAGGGCGGTGAACTCTGGCCATAGAGCGTGACTCAACATGGACGATGCTTGAACGGCGACCCGGGCCAAGGTGCGGTATGTCGTAAACACCACGGTGGCCGCGGGCCCAAAGAGGGCGCCGCACAAGATTGTAAAACCTTGAAACGTAAATGCGTTGGAAAGAGTGAACAATAGAAATGACAGTGCCGGCTTTAGCATCATTCTTATTTCTCCGTAGCGGGCCTCCCGAAAACCCCATTTTAGGTGAGAGTGACGTTTTGAGCTCATCATGAAGGCAATAAATACAATAAGGAGGCGGCCCGTGAAGCCGCCCAGCGCGACTGCCGTGAAATTGCCGATCAGGAATAGCCCCATCAAATAGCCGAGCCATTCGGATAATCTCGCGCTCGACGAAAGCGCGGCGCCAATGGCATATCCCTTAGTCGCTTTAAAAACAGATTCAGCGAGCCCGCCGATCTGTCCAAGGAGAACACTTAGCACTAGTAACAAAAGGGCGTTCTTCTCGTCAGTTCCACCCAAGAAGAAAAGCGGAATTAGTCCAACTGTGATCGCAATCAATGCGATGGCGGCGCACATTCCGTAGGTAAAAACCTGTGCACTCTGAAATACGCGCTTAGCCTCCACTGCCTGGCCAGAGCTAACCAACATATTCATCCGGTTTCCTGCGACCGTCACTATTCCTATATCAGAAAGCGCAATATATGTCGGAATAGCAGATAATATGAGCCATTGACCGTAGGTCTCAAGGTTCCATTGCGACAGAAATACAGGTACAGAAACCAGTTGGATGAATATCGTTACCACTTGACTGTAGGCGTTGGCTCCTGCGCCCAGTGAAACCCTCTTCAGAAAATTCGACATTTTCGTTCCCTGTAGTCGGAAATGAGATTACTTGCTGAGGCGCCACTTATCGCCATTTGGCTCCGCTAATATCCTATGGAGGTCAGAAAGATCTCGATCGAAAGCACCTTCGCTAAAGGTCCTTGCTCTTTCGGCCAGAATCATCTTCGTGTCTGCAGATGCAACCGCATCTGCAATCATCATCCAGTCGACTCCAATCAGACTCGCTGGTACGAAGACGTTGCCGTCGCCGGTCTCTCTGAGGACTGCCTCATCTGCACAAATCGCAACGACACCGAATACGTTTGCCTCGAGTATTGGCCAGCAAAAGCCCTCATATCTGGACATCTGGATCAACGTCAATGCATTGGCGTAGAGTTCAGAGACTTTGGCATCTGTTACACCATCAAAATGGGTAACGTGATCAAGGGGGATGCCATTTTTGAGCAATAGGTTCAGCTCGTGCTGTTCCAGTGGCGGTCCGACGATAGTTAGGCGCAGGTTCTCCAGACCAGCAACGGTTCGGACTCGAGCCCAGACACGCAGGCCTAGGTCTCTACGTTTGCGCCATCCCGTGCTCCCTACAATAAGCGCATAGGGTTCCTCTACCGTAATCGTAGGATCCGCACTGGCGATCGAGTTCGAGATGGGGTTGTATATGCGACCGGCGGGGGTTCGAGGAATCAGTCGCCGGACATCGGCCAGAGTTGCGTCGCTTACAGCGACAATTCGGGATGCGCGACGAAGGCCACATCGGACCAGGAACTGGTACAAGCGGCCAGAGTAGGCAGGTCGATGTTCGGGGATCTCCCCGAGCGCAGCGCGGACTGCAACCAAGTCATGGCAGGTCACTATTTGCCGGAGTCTCCGTGGCAAACTCAGGAGCCAGACAGCATCACTGTGGTCCGCAAGGTGAATTAGTTCCGACCTGCGCGCCTCGACGGCGTAGATCCAAGGAAAGACGAGTAATTGCTCTACATAGACTACGGCCTTCCTGAAGCCTCCCGGGCGAAGGCTGCCGCTAATCAGCGCCGGAGGCCGGAGGAGCTTAACTGAGTGGCCCAAGCGTGAATAAGCAGCTGCCAGTGATTCGGTATAACGTAGCATGCTGTAGCTATTAGCCGGGTGGGATCCAAGGATGAGGACTCTCAATTTTTTTGCTCCACATTCAGATTTTCTTCGCGTAAACACGATTAGGCATGACTTTTTCCAGCATAAGCGCAGAGCTAAGCTGCGACTTTGCCATTTTTCGAATCGGCCGATCTAATAAACATCAAAATAATAAACCCGCAAACCGCTATCTGCAGAGCCTTGTTCGTTGTGGCAGCGAGTCCTAGTATTCCTTGTTCAAACAGGACCGTAGAGAAAGCGAAAGTAGCGGCAAAAATAGTCGGTATGGTCTTCCTTGATTGAAGCGCACATCCGACTGCAATAGTCGCTAATGCCAGAGCGCAGTTTTCGAGAATGATTCCAGGTAGACCGGCCAAGGCGAAGCCTTCAGCGGTCGGTCCAGCCGCGAGAGGGACATCCATCACCTGGTTGGCGTTCGATTCCGCCCGGACCTCTTGCGTCCACTGCTGTCCAATAGAAAGCGATTTCGCAGCGATTGGCCCGGTGGGAGTCATGTTTAAGATAATGCGCGTGACGAATTCTCCTCCGGACATCCAAATCGCAGGGCCTAGAAATGCGGCATCTGTAACGGCCGAAAGTCCGTCGAAGCGTTCAAGAACAGAAACTGCGGCGCCCTTAATCTCCGGGTGCTCTCCGTCAGATGCAGAGGCAACTCTTTCAGCAGTGCTGATGCCGCGCATTGGCTGGATGACGAGAAATCCTACGATAGCCAGGAGTCCCAACGCCACGGCTCGCCGCCCAAATGCACCCGGTTTATCGGCCAAGAGCCATCGTAGACAAAGAGCGAGCAGAGGTATGACCATGGCTGCCTTCGACCCGTAATAAAAAGCCCAGGATTCTTCGATCACGACCAAGGATCCGACTACCCACATAGCTGAGACAGGGCGTTTGGTCCGCACAGTGGCGATCAAAAGGGCCCCTCCCACAGTGCCGAAGATACGGAAGGCAGAATCCATCGACTGGAGATGGAGAGCTGCCCCAATGCGGCCAATCCACCCTGCAGCCCACAGAATCAAAGCGACCAATACGACTTCATGGGACCGGCCGATGTCTGTTATCGCAGGGGTAGCGGGTCGCTGTCTGTTGCGGGTCCCCCAGTGGAAAAAGACTAGAACCGCAAGATAGGCAATTTGCCCCACAAAGCAAAGCCACAGTACTTGGCCCAGCGCAGAATCATAATGTGTCCACATTAACCGACGATCAGCCAACTCGGGTATCAGAACAGGTTTGAAGGTCATCAAGTACATCGGCCGTAAAACGAAGGCAAGAGTCCAGAATATGGCTTGAGTTCCAATGAGGAGCCCGAGTGCTGGCACCAGCTTTCGTGCAAGCAACAGTTGAGCTATTAGTGCCGCCGCCACCAGTAACAGGGGAATCATTGGTGAAGTGCTGACATCCATCAGGAGCTCACGTGTTTGATTACCTGATTTGCCCGATCGCGGTAAGTATGACCGCCCTTGGAAATCATCATAAAACCGGCCTCTGCGATATTACGCATCTGGACGGGATTCCGCTGGAGGTTACGAACGTGTTCCCATGCCTCCCCCATATGGTCGAATAGAATTCCCGAGACGCCATCCTGGAAGACTTCCAAATGCTCAACAGTTCTCTGTGCGAGGACCAGCTGTCCAGAGGCTGGTGCCTCAAACGTTCGATTAGTGTGCTGATCGCGATTTTCAGAGTTGAGGAGAATGAGGCCAATTTTGAAGCTATTGGCAGCTACTGTGTAGGCCGGTCCTGTTGCGGCACGCTTCAGGGCGACGCCTCGGACGCCGATGGGGTAGCGGCGATGCCAACGTGGTCCGTAAATAATGCCCTTGAATGGAGCATTATCAGCGAACTGCCTAGGGAGGGTGCACCGATCGGGGCGCGAAGCGCCTATGAACCCGATGTCGAAGGGCCGTTGGTCCAAGGACGTTGTTCGGCGCCGGAACTGAGGGTCGTAAGCTCCCCAAATAAACAGGACGTCTTTAGCTCCGCGCGCATACAGCTCAGGAACGTTATGACGTTTAGTTGTGACGATGTGATCCCAGTCAGCCTCATGATCCAAATATTCAGCTGAGACGTTATCCGGATTACTCACATCGTCGAAAGACTGGTGAACTTTTATCGGAATTCTGTTGTCTAGGAATATTGACTGATCATAATGTATTACCTTGATTGCTAATAATATGTCCGGCCCAAATTCCAGCGTGGCTGCGTTAACTTCTCGCAGAACTCTCGTGTCCTCTTCGGCCGTGACTCTTTGTAACTTCCGGACCGAGTACCATAGTTTTGATCCCTTGGCGGCTGTGGTGGACGGACTTATGTCAACCCAGGCGACATCGTGGCCTGCCGTTTTGTATCCCTCTGCGACACTACGAGAGTTGGTTCCAACTCTCATGTCACCGACAATTAAGACTCTCACTAGGAAGATTCCTCTTCTCTTATATCGCTCGGGATTTTGGCTGCCGAGGGTTCGTGAATAGCTTTGTATGACGATTCTAGGATTGTCGAGACATCGTTCATTCCATAGGCCTTTGTCACAGCTTGGGCTCCTCGCTTGCCCATTTCCAAGGCACGTAGGGGATTCTCGAGGAGGTAGCAAACAGCTTGAGACAACTGCTCCACGGATCCATCGGTAACGATGCCGCAGTCGTGATCCTCGATGAACGGGGCTAACGCACACGTGTCCGTTACAACAACGGGCCGCTCACAGGACAGGGCCTCTAGCACGGTCATGCCGAAAGGTTCATCCACTGCGGGCAGCACATAGATGGCTGATAGGGACATTCGGTCTAGCGTTTCTGAAGGAGCCAGCGCCCCCTCCCACTTTGTTGAGTGGTGGATCCTGAAGTTTGTAATCATATTCACTACTTCGCGTCCCATGCCTCCGTCGGGGCCCACTAGAGAAAACGTCACGCCCGGCTTGACAGTCGACAGTCTTTGCGCCATGCGAACGAACTGGTCTGGTCGTTTGCGAACGTTGAGTCGCGCCAGGAAGAGGACGTCGGTCCCACTTTCGCCGGCCGACAGTAATGCTGAGGCAGGCGATGGGATGCCGTTAGGTAATTTGGTCATGTGAAGCCGTTCAAGGCTGGTCAGTCTCCCGATTGCGTCAAGTTCTTGCCTTGAGAGATAGAAGACCGTTGCTGCTTTCCTCAGCACCCTGATGGTTACCAGTTGGTCAAGTAGGCGGGCAGCCAGCTTTCGGGTGGGTGCGATCATCCCGTGCGGCTGGACTACGAGAGATTTCGAGAAGAGCAGCGCCAAGACTGCTGCGGGCAGGGTAACAAGGTCTCTCGACAGATGTACATGTACGACATCGGCCTTTCTGAGGTTCCGGACCAACCAGAAAATGAGCCGAGGCGATATGACTGCTGCGAATCGGGCCTTCGATCCAAGCGTTAGCGACCCGAACAGTTGTGCCTCGACACCGTCAATTTGCGTCTCCCCGATGCCAAAGCCACGGGATCCTCCTAGGAGAGTTACGTCGAGGCCCATCGTACGCAGCGCCCGAGTTTGGTTTACGGCTACCCGGGTAGGTCCACCGAAATCTCCTGTTGGTGTAAAGAGAGTTACGACATGGAAAACCTTCAACGTTTCCGCTTCCTTTGTAGATTGTGGTCTTCGGGCTTCGGTGTGTGTCGCGGCCTGCTAAGTCGAGGTGAAGCAATGAGGCCTCGAACCTGGCAGCTTGGCAGTGGTTCCATGCGAGCCAACAGCCGCGCCATTGTGGCGGGAGAAGGGCAACCCGTTGCACATTCTCCACGGGACTTCACCTAGAAGAGTTCTGGGTGAAGGCTAGGGTTTGATGTATCGGTCGCCTGCACCGAATTTGCTGAGCTGCTCGGACATGGTCCTAGGCGAGGTGGCATCGGGAAATTGCCTGATGAAGTCCGTCGAATCTGCGGAATCATAGTCTGCTGCGGCCTGTTCAAGGGCGTGCCCGGAATCGGCCCCGCTTCGCTTGCCAGAAAGCCGGCTTGGTCCTTTGCTGTCGTAAGAGTAATTGGTGTAGGCGTAAGCGTCCGGCCCCTTGGTCGGAAGCCGGTTTAGTACTATTCCCAAGAGATTGGCTCCCACCATGTTGAGGGCGCCGAGTGACTTTTCTACGTCCTGCTGACTTAGTTTCTGGGAACCGACGACGAGCACGACGCCACTAACGTGCTGAGACAGGACAGCAGCATCCGTTACTGGCAGTAGCGGCGGGGCATCGATGACCACGGTGTCAAAGGCGTGCTCAAGTCTCAGGATCAGCTGTTTCATCTCGTCCGAGCCCAATAGTTCGCTTGGATTGGGCGGGATCTCGCCGGAAGTGAGCACATAAAGTTCATCGTCGCCCCAAGGTTGCAGCAAATCGTTTACGTCTGCGGCACCGATTAGGGCCGTTGTGAGGCCGGCATTTCGATCTAGCCCGAGATAGTCACCTACCATCGGGCGGCGCAGATCGGCGTCGACTAGGCATACGGTATGCCCGCCCTGAGCCAATGCTATGGCGAGGTTGGTTGCTGTGGTTGTCTTACCTTCGCCTGGCACAGAAGACGTCATCAGGACGGTCTTCGCGCGTCCAGAGACGTTGGCGAACTGTAGGTTGGTTCGCAGCTGGCGGAAAGATTCGGCCCTGGGGCTTTGGGGTGCACTCTGAGTGAGGAGGGGCTTTCGAGTTGCGTCTTGATCAAAGGAGATTCCGCCCAAGAGGGGTGCGTCGGTTACGCGCCTGAGGTCGACCTCGCCCCGAATTTTGTTATCTAGAAGCGTTCTCACAACGGCCAGCCCGACTCCGAATAGGACCCCGACTAAGAGCCCCAAGCCCAGGTCCAAGCGCGTATTCGGCGCCGAAGGGGCCTCGGGTGCTTTCGCGGGCTTGATGATAGATAGGCTGACAGGCGATGACCCGCCCGTAGTTGGTTTCTCTAGCGAGTTGATCGCTTTGATGAGGCTGTTGGCTACCGCATCGGCGATGGCTGCCGCCTGCACCGGCGAGTTGTCTGCGACTGAAATGTCGATGAGTACGGTGTTGAGGTCCGTACTCGCCTTGACGCGCCCGGCAAGTTCCTCGGAACTGGTCTGAAGCCCAAGAGCGTCGATCGCGGGTTGAAGGACGACGGGCGATGAGACAGTTTTCACGTAGGACTGTACTCGCGCCTGACTGAACGTATTTCCTTGCTGCAACTCTTGGACGGAGCCTGAGTTTTGGATTGAAACGAAAAGCTGCGTCATTGACGTATATGTCGGCTTCGTCAGCACCGCCGCCGCACCGCCGATAAGGAGGCCGATCAACGTGGTTGCAACGATCATGATCCAGTTGCGGCGCAAAACGCGCAGGCAATCTTGTAAGTTCAAATCGGGCCCCCTGTGTTGATGGCAGGAGGCCGCCGCGAAGCACGCCCCCAAGAACGGCAATATTCGTGCGGTCTCGACCAGTCTACCCGGCAACAAACAGGCAAGAACCACGCGGTGCGACAGGCATGAATAGCCGCCGATGCAGCGCCGATCTGGAACCCCGCCTGCCCGAGTCGGAAATTTGAAAACTCCCGCCGCCACTGTCCGGGCAATCATGTTACCGGCCTGCAGGAGAAATTCATGGCCGCAGTTGACTGTTACCGCGTATCCACATCCTCAAACACCAGGAACGTCTGGGTGTCCAGGACCCCGGGCATGGACTGCAGCTGGTCGAAGATCACCCGGCGAAGGTCAATGTTGTCCACAGCGCGTACCAGCAGGATGACATCGAAGTCCCCGCCCACCAGCGCGATGTGGTGGACCTCCGGGATGGCGCGCAGGAGCTCGCGCAGTTCGCGCCAGGAATGCTGGCGCACCTTGAGCGTCACATAGGCCGAGGACTTCAAGCCGGCCTTGATGGGATCCACCAGGGCGGTGAACTTGGTCAGGACGCCTTCGCCAGTGAGACGGGCAATCCGGGTGTAGGCGTGGGCGCGGGAAATATGGACGTTCTCTGCCACCTGTGTCACGGACATCCGGCCGTCCCGGGTCAGCTCCGCAATGATGTTCCGGTCCACATCGTCCAGCGGCACCGCCACCTGGTCCGGCTCAAGCTCTGCCATTCGTCTACAACTCCCACCCGTAATCCAGCTCACAGTTACAATTTGTCTTCCAGATTAGGGCAAATTTGTGGACTTCTCCACGATCCGTGGTGGAGGTGGATACGAAACATGGGCTGGCGGCATACTGGGAAAGAATAGTGGCTACAGAAGGACGGACCAATGACGATCTCCGCAGACCACGCTGCGCAACAGCCCGCGACCGCGGAGCCGGGGCCGGCGCAGGCTACGCAGCCAGCCGGGCAGCAGGATCCGGCCAGCGAGGCCGTGAGCAAGTTCGGCATCACTGTTGAGGACTACATGCTCCCCGCCCGCCACCAGATCCAGATGGTCGGCCCGGACGGCACCCTGAATCCCCACACGGAGCAGGGCACCCAGCCCGGGCACGAATACAGGCTGCCCAGTGAGGCCGAACTGCTGGCCGCCTACGAGCAGCTCGTCGTCGGCCGCCGCGTCAATGACCAGAACTCCGCCCTGGTCCGGCAGGGCCGCATGGCCGTCTACCCCTCAAGCCACGGCCAGGAGGCGTGCCAGGTTGCCGCGGCGCTGTGCCTTGCCGAGGGTGACTGGCTGTTCCCCACCTACCGCGACTCCGTGGCCGTGATGGCCCGCGGCGTCGACCCCGTCCAGACCATGACGCTGTTCCGTGGCGACTGGCACGGCGGCTACGACCCCGCCAAGAACAAGGTCGGCATCCAGTGCACGCCGCTGACCACCCAGCTGCTGCACGGCGTCGGCGTTGCCCACGCCGCCAAGCTGCGCGGCGAGGACACCGTGGTCCTGGCCATGTGCGGTGACGGCGCCACGAGCGAAGGCGACTTCCATGAGGCCCTGAACTTTGCCGCCGTCTTCCACCTGCCCGTGGTCTTCTTCGTCCAGAACAATCAGTACGCGATCTCCGTGCCGCTCGCGCACCAGTCCGTCGCGCCGTCGCTGGCCCACAAGGCCGTGGGCTACGGCATGGCCGGCGAACGCGTGGACGGCAACGACGTCGTGGCCCTCCTCGCCGTCCTGGGCCGGGCCGTCAAGCTCGCCCGGGAAGGTTCCGGCCCGCTGCTTGTGGAGGCGCACACTTACCGGATGCAGGCGCACACCAACGCCGACGACGCCACCCGCTACCGGCAGGACAGCGAAGTGGCCGAGTGGGTGGCCAAGGACCCGCTGAGCCGGATGAAGACCTACCTGACGGACCGCGGCCTGCTGGACGATGACCGCGCCGCCGCGATCGCCGAAAAGGCGGAGGCGGTTGCCACGCAGCTGCGCGAAGGCCTCGGCGAGGAGGTCCCGGTGGAACCGCAGGACCTCTTCAAGTACGTCTTCTCCACCCCCACACCGCAACTGAAGGAACAGTCCGCCATGCTCGCCGACGAACTGGCCCGCGACGCCGCATCCACCGCAACGGAGGCCGGGAAATGAGCCCCACCATCACCACGTCCTCCGAGGCGAACGGCAACGTCAGCGCCGCGACCGCCCGCGCGGCCGCCAAGGCTGCGGCCACCGCTGAGCTGACCGGCCCGCAGACCATCACGCTGGCCAAGGCCCTGAACACCGCGATGGCGGACGCCATGCACGCGGACCCCTCGGTCCTGGTCTTCGGCGAGGATGTCGGCATGCTCGGCGGCGTCTTCCGGATCACGGACGGGCTCACCAAGACCTTCGGCACGAGCCGCTGCTTCGACACCCCGCTGGCCGAATCCGGAATCGTCGGCATGGCCGTGGGCATGGCCATGAACGGGATGCGCCCGGTCATCGAGATGCAGTTCGACGCGTTCGCCTACCCGGCCTTCGAACAGATCGTCAGCCACGTCGCCAAGATGCACAACCGCACCAAGGGCGCCGTGAAGCTGCCCATGGTCATCCGGGTCCCGTACGCCGGCGGCATCGGGGGAGTAGAGCACCACTGCGACTCCTCCGAGGCCTACTACGCGCACACCGCCGGCCTGAAGGTCTTCACCCCGGCCACCGTGGCGGACGGCTACCGGATGCTCCGCGAAGCCATCGACTCCGACGATCCCGTCATGTTTATGGAGCCCAAGAAGCTGTACTGGTCCAAGGACCAGGTGGACCTGGACGCGCTGCGCGCCGAGCACGCCGCGAACACCGAGCGCGGCATGTCCTCCGAGGGCCGCGCCGCCGTCGCCCGCCCCGGCACCGACGCCACGCTGATCGCCTACGGGCCGTCCGTCCCGACGGCGCTCGCCGCCGCTGCCGCGGCCGCCGAGGAAGGCCGCTCGCTGGAAGTGATCGACGTCCGCTCGATCGTGCCGTTCGACGACGAGACCGTCTGCGCCTCGGTCCGCAAGACCGGCCGCGCCGTGGTGATCGCCGAGGCCCACGGCTTCGCGTCCGTCGCCTCGGAAATCGTCGCCCGGGTCCAGGAACGCTGTTTCCACCACCTGGCTGCACCGATCCGCCGCGTCACCGGCTTCGACGTGCCCTATCCTGCGCCGAAGCTCGAGCACTACTACCTGCCCGGCGTGGACCGCATCCTCGACGCCGTTGACGACCTCCAGTGGGAAGACTGACCATGAGCGAACCGAAAGTATTCCTCCTCCCGGACCTGGGCGAAGGCCTCACCGAAGCCGAGCTGGTGAACTGGCTCGTGGCCGTGGGCGACGAGATCCGCGTGGACCAGCCGATCGCCGAGGTGGAGACCGCCAAGTCAATGGTGGAGGTGCCCTCCCCGTACGCCGGCACCGTGGCCGTGCTGCACGGCGAGCCGGGCCAGACGCTCGACGTCGGGAAGCCGCTGATCTCGGTGATGCCGGCTGGTGCTGTTGCTGCTTCCGGCGCAGTCGCCGCCACAGGCGATGCCGCCCCCGCCCCTTCGCCGGACGGCATTGCTGCAAGCAGCATGCCG
>NZ_CAKKMF010000105.1 GCF_918697925.1 Arthrobacter sp. Bi26 | reverse complement strand
GTGAAGCCCGTCATCGCCGCCGCGGCGGCCAAACGCGCCAACGCCTCCGTCATGGGCATGATCATCGCCCTGGTGGTGAGCATCGCCGCGTTCCTGCCGATCGTCCTCATGAACCCCTCCCCCAAGGCCGACGGCTACCGGCCCAACATCAACGTCAGTGCCATCGCACAGAACGCCGCGGGTGTGGCGGGGTTCACACCTGTGGCGGCCGATACCGGCGACACATTTCGCGCCAACTACGCCCGCTGGCAGTCCAGCGCCGGCAGCGGCGTCCCCGCCTGGGAAGTCGGGTATCTGACGCCCAAGGAATCCTTCATCGCCCTGGTGCAGGCCCGCGAGGCCAACCCCACGTGGCTGCTGCAGCAGACCAACAACGCGCCGGTAACCGGCACCCGTAACGCGGGCAGCCGGGACTGGGAACTGCGTGACACCGGCAAGGGCGAGAAATCCATGGTGCTGACCGAACGCGGCACCACCGTGATCCTGTCCGGATCCGCGACGCTGGAGGAGTTCTCCACCCTGGCCGACGCAGTGGTGAAGTCGCTTGAAAGCAATCCTCCCGCCGGGGCACGGTCCAGCACGCCGGGCGCAACAGTTTCCCCTTCGGCCACCCCTTCACCGTAAAGTGGCCACGTGGCTACTTATCTGACTCCCGCGCTCGCCTGGCAACGTCTCCGTGAAGGCAACAAGCGTTTTGTCGCCGGCACGTCATCACACCCCAACCAGGACGCGTCGCGGCGCTCGTCGCTGGTAGAAAACCAGCACCCCTTCGCCGTCATCTTCGGCTGCGCCGACTCCAGGCTCGCCGCCGAAATCATCTTCGACCTGGGCCTCGGGGACGCATTTGTCGTCCGCACCGCCGGCCAGGTGATCGACGATGCCGTGCTCGGCTCGCTGGAATACAGCGTCAGCGAACTGGACGTCCCGCTGATCGTCGTCCTGGGCCACGACAACTGCGGTGCCGTCACCGTGACCAAGGCGGCCGTTGAAACAGGTCAGATGCCGGTCGGATTCATGCGCAGCCTGGTGGAGCGGATCACCCCGTCCGTACTGACCTCGCTGCGTAACAATCAGACCGACATCAACGACATGGTGGTCGAAAACGTCAAGCAGACCTCGCAGAGGCTCGTGGACAGTTCCCGGGTGATTTCGGGCGCCATCGACAGCGGCCGCACTGCCGTGATCGGTCTCGCATACAGCCTTAATGACGGCAGGGCCGACCTCGTCTCCAGCATCGGCCGGCTATAAACCCCGGCGCCCGGCCCTTGCAGGCCGTTCACGGTTTTCGATGGGACTCCCACTCCCAATAAGCTAGCCCCATGACTTCCACAGATGAGTTGAACACCGAAGAGTTCCGCATTGAACACGACACGATGGGCGAAGTCCGCGTTCCCGTGAACGCCCTGTACCGCGCACAGACGCAGCGTGCAGTCGAGAACTTCCCGATCTCGGGCAAGACCCTGGAGCGCGCCCACATCGAAGCCCTGGCCCGGGTGAAGAAGGCTGCCGCCCAGGCGAACGCCGAACTGGGGGTGCTCGACGGCGAGCTCGCCCAGGCGATCGCCGACGCCGCCGACCAGGTCGCGGCGGGCAAGTACGACGGCGACTTCCCGATTGACGTCTTCCAGACCGGGTCCGGCACGTCCTCGAACATGAACACCAACGAGGTCATCGCCGAGCTCGCCTCGCGGGCCCTCAAGTCCGCCGGCAGTGACAAAGTTGTCCACCCGAACGACCACGTCAACGCTTCACAGTCCTCCAACGACGTCTTCCCGACCTCCGTGCACGTTGCCGCCACGTCCGCGCTGATCAATGACCTGATCCCGGCCCTCGGCTACCTGGCCGGGTCGCTGGAGCGCAAGGCTGCCGAATTCAAGGACGTCGTGAAGTCCGGCCGCACGCACCTCATGGACGCCACCCCCGTCACCCTGGGCCAGGAATTTGGCGGCTACGCCGCCCAGGTCCGCTACGGCATCGAGCGCATCAATGCCTCCCTCCCCCGCGTCGCCGAGGTCCCGCTTGGCGGAACCGCTGTGGGCACCGGCATCAACACGCCGGCCGGCTTCCCCGAGCGCGTGATCGAACTGCTGGCGGCCGACACCGGGCTGCCCCTGACCGAGGCCCGCGACCACTTCGAGGCCCAGGCCAACCGGGACGGGCTCATCGAAGCCTCCAGCCAGCTGCGCAATATTGCGATCTCCTTCATGAAGATCAACAACGACCTGCGCTGGATGGGCTCCGGCCCCAACACCGGCCTCGGCGAAATCGCGATCCCGGACCTGCAGCCCGGCTCCTCGATCATGCCCGGCAAGGTCAACCCGGTCATCTGCGAAGCTTCCATCATGGTTTGCGCCCAGGTGATCGGCAACGACACCGCCATCGCGTGGTCCGGCACCAACGGCGCATTCGAACTCAACGTCGGCATCCCGGTCATGGCCGCCAACCTCCTTGAATCCGTGCGCCTGCTGGCCAACACCAGCCGCGTCATGGCCGACAAGATGATCGACGGCATCACCGCCAACGTGGAGCGCGCCCGCTTCCTCGCGGAGGCCTCGCCGTCGATCGTGACCCCGCTGAACAAGTTCATCGGTTACGAGAACGCCGCGAAGATCGCCAAGAAGGCCGTGGCCGAGGGCCTGACCATCCGCGAAACCGTCGTCTCCATGGGCTTCCTCGAGCGCGGCGAACTGACCGAGGAGCAGCTGGACACGGCCCTGGACGTCATGTCCATGACGCGCCCGCCGCACAAGGCGTAGCGGCTCCGGGCGGCGACGCCCCCCCTGTTGGGACCATCCGCGGCCGGCACCTTTCCTGGAAGGGTGCCGGCCGCCGGCATGTCTGCACCCTGGAATCGGGGCGGTTCCCCGCTCGTGCCCGTCCGTCGGCAACGGCCATCTTTTGCACTATTAGGTAATAAGTGCAAAAATACACTCTATGGAAAACAGTGCAACTAACACGGGGGGCCTCCGCGAGCGCAAGCGGGCCGCAACACGGGCGAGCATCACCGCCGTCGCGCGTTCCCTGACCGCCGAACGCGGCCTCAGCGGCTACACCGTGGAGGAAGTCTGCGAGCGGGCGGGCATCTCCCGCCGGACCTTCTTCAACTACTTCCCCGCCAAGGAAGACGCGATCCTCGGCCACGTCGATGACGATTTTCCGGAAGGGGTGGTGGCACGGTTCATGGCAGGCGGCGCAGGATCGCCTCCCGGCGAAATATCGGCCTCACTCCTCGACGACCTCGTGCGGCTGTCCCTCGATCTGTCCGAACGGATGAGCGGTTCCGAGGAAGAGACCCGCCAGCTGATCGGCGTGATCAAGAAGGAGCCGCAGCTGATGCTCCGGATCATCGGCGCCACCGAGGAACGCGAGGCAGAGTTCGCCCGGCTGCTCGCGGCCAGGGAAGGCGTCGCTGCCGACCATCCCGTGGTCCGCATGGCCGTTGTCCTCCTGGGCAACGTTGCCCGGAAAACCAGCGCCGACTACTTCTCCGAAGGCAACACCCGCCCGTACAGGGCCATGTTGCTGGAAAACATTGCCGCCGCCCGCACACTCTTCTCCCTGCCGTTCACCATGTCCCCATCCGATACCTCCGGCTCCGGGACCGCTTACTCCGACACTGCCCAGTTCAACCCTTCCGAAGGAGCGCAATGAGCGCCGCCGTCAGCACCAAACCAGCAGCCGAGCCGCTGCTGCTGACCCAGAAACGCATCTGGATCATCTTCTCCGCCCTCATCGCGGGCATGCTGCTCTCCAGCCTTGACCAGACCATCGTGTCCACCGCCATGCCCACGATCGTCGGCAAGCTCGGCGGCGTGGAACACCAGGCCTGGATCACCACGGCCTACCTGCTGGCCACCACCATCGTCATGCCGATCTACGGAAAGTTCGGCGATATCCTGGGGCGCCGGAACCTGTTCCTCGTCGCCATCGGACTCTTCACGCTCGCCTCCGTCGGCTGCGCCCTCGCCACGGACTTCTGGGGCTTCGTGATCTTCCGTGCCGTCCAGGGTCTCGGCGGCGGCGGCCTGATGATTCTGTCCCAGGCCATCATCGCCGACATCGTTCCGGCCAAGGAGCGCGGCAAGTACATGGGCCCGCTGGGTGCCATCTTCGGCCTCTCCGCCGTCGCCGGGCCCCTGCTGGGCGGTTTCTTCGTGGACCACCTGACCTGGGAATGGGCCTTCTACATCAACATCCCGATCGGCATCGCCGCGTTCACCATTGCCTGGTTCACCCTGACGCTGCCCAACAAGAAGGCCGAGAAACGGATCGACATCCTGGGCGTGCTGCTGCTCTCCGCGGCCACCACGTGCCTGATTTTCTTCACCGACTTCGGCGGCAAAAAAGACGAGGGCTGGGATTCGCCGCTGACGTGGGCCTTCGGCGCCGGGCTGGTGCTCGCCGCAACCGCCTTCGTCCTGGTGGAACGCCGGGCCGAGGACCCCATCATTCCGTTGAGCCTGTTCAAGAACCGCATCTTCGTGAACTCCACCGCCATCGGCTTCACCCTGGGCCTGGGCATGTTCGCGGCGATCGCCTTCGTCCCGACCTTCCTGCAGATGTCCTCCGGGACCTCCGCCGCCGAATCCGGCCTGCTGATGCTGCCCATGATGGTAGGGCTCATGGGCATGGCCATCTTCTCCGGCATCCGCATCTCCAAGACCGGCAAGTACAAGCTGTTCCCGGTCCTCGGTGCCACCCTGACCATCGCGGCAATGCTGTGGTTGACCACGCTCACGGCTGCCACCCCCATCTGGGTCATCTGCGTGCAGCTGTTCATCTTCGGCGCCGGCCTGGGCTCGATCATGCAGGTGATTGTCCTCGTGGTGCAGAACTCCGTGCCTGCAGACCAGATCGGCACGGCAACGAGCACCAACAACTACTTCCGTGAGGTCGGCGCATCCCTCGGCGTCGCAGTGTTCGGCTCCATCTTCACCACCCGGCTCTCCGAGTCCCTGACGAACGCCTTCACCGGCGCGGGGGCGTCCGCTGAGCAGGCGTCGCAGTCCACCCGGACGATGGACCCGCAGATGCTCAGCCAACTCCCGGCGCAGCTCAAGGATGCGATCGTCAACGCCTACGCGGACTCGCTGGCCCCGGTCTTCTGGTACCTGCTGCCGTTCCTGGGCATCGCCCTGATCCTGGCCCTGACCCTCAAGCAGATCCCGCTCTCGGACACCGCCGGCATGGTGGCCCGCGGAGAAGCAGTCGGCGGAGAGGAAGCCGAGCGGCTCGAGGCGGAACGGGCGGCAGCCCGCCACGGCACCGAAAGCTCGGAGGACCCGAACCGCGACGAGCCGGAAGGGCCCGCCGCGCACAGCAACGCCGACGAGCCCAGCCGCGACGACGCGTTCACCAGCCTGCGCGGCTGACGGTCCGGTTTCGGCCCGCCCGCCGGCGCCCGCCAGCGGGTGCCGGCCAGCGCCAGCCAGGGACGCCGCAATCTTTGGGGGTTGCGGCGCCCCTGCTGCGTGCCGGGCCGGTCAGGGCCGGCAGCCCGGTGTGGGGTCAGCGGCGGTAGTGGACGTCGCCGGCGGGGTCGGCGGCCCGCCGGATCATCTCCAGATGCCCGGGCATGAGCTCCGGGAAGTCCTCCGGATGGAACCATCCGACGTCGAGGGATTCGTCGTCGTTGACCCTGGCCTCTCCCGAGACGAAACGGCAGCGGAACACCAGGGTCAGGAACTGGCACACGTCGCCGTTGGGATAGCGGACCGGACCCACAGCATCCACCGACACCAGCCGTTGCACCGCGGCCACCACGCCGGTCTCTTCGAGGATCTCCCGCAGCAGGCCCGGCGCCGGGTCCTCGCCCGGTTCCAGGATCCCGGTGATCAGGCCCCACTGCCGGTTATCGGCGCGCTGGCCGAGCAGGACCCGGCCGGCGCCGTCGAACACCACTGCCCTGACGCCGGGCAGCCAGAGGGCCTCGTGTCCGATCTTCTCGCGCAGTTTCAGGATGAAATCCGGGGTGGCCATGCCGTGTCGGCCTAACTGGCCGGAATCAGCAGCATGGCGGCCGCCGTGCCGGCCAGCATGAACGGCCCGAAGGGAATGGCCGACTGCAAATTGCCGCGCCGCGCCGCGAGTATTCCGAGGCTCCACAGCCCGCCGAGGACGAACGCGGCAAAGGTCCCGGCCATGACGTGCCCCCAGCCCAGGAATCCCAGGTACATTCCCAGGACGCCTGCGAGCTTCACGTCGCCGAATCCCATTCCCGGCGGATACACCGCGTGCAGGAGGAAGTAGAAGAGCCAGAGGGCCGCCCCGCCGGCGAGGACACGCAGCCCCGGCACACCGAACACTCCGGCGTCCGCCGTGCCGGCAACGTCCTGGCCGCCGGGAAGCAGCTGGCTGGCGGCCGCGCCCAGCAGGAGGACTCCGGCGATCGCATAGGACGGAAACACAATCCTGTCCGGGAGCAGGTGGTGCCGGACATCGATGACGGTGAGCCGGATGGCCATCACAAAGAAATAGGCGCACGCGGCCAGGGCAAGCCAGAAGGCCAGCGGGTTGGCGGCGCCCAGGGTGCCGAGTCGTTCGATCACTCTCGGATGCTACTGGATATTCGTCCGGCCCGGCGGTCCCCGCGCGTAAACTGTGGATATGGCCGCATGGGACAGCAGGAACGGGCGCGGGCCGCTCGCGCCCCGCGGCCCGGCGAATCCGGCTGCGGCCTTCCGGCACCTGTGCCGGTCCTCGCCCTGGAAGTGGCAGTCACTGAGGTTCGAGTACCTGGACCGGCCGCTCACGAGTTCCGCAAGCTCCCCTACGGCCCTGCCCGACGGCCTCATCAGGGCGTGGCTGCGCAGGCCCGGCGCCTTGCGGCTGGAGACCGCCGACGGGCTGGTGATCGCCAGCACCACCGGCATCAACGATTCACGCGGCGGCTTCTATGTCAGTTCCACGAGGAAGACCTGGCTCCTGCCGCCGCATCTGGTCACCCCGGTGTACGACGACGACGGCCTGGTGCGCCGCCGCCCGGAGGCAGCCTACGGCGAGCCGTCCTTCGGGAACGGCCGGTTCGCCGCAGCCCTGGACCCGGTGGAGCTCGCAGGCAACTCCCCTGTCCCGCTGGAGTTCCCCAACGCCAACGCCGTGGAGCTTGGCCCCATCACGGAGGTTGACCACGAGGGCCGGCCCGCCCTGGAAACCACGGTCAGCCCGAACCCCTCGTACCGCCCAGCCGATCCGGCTGCCCCGCTCTGCCGGCCCGGACGCACGCTGCTGAGGATCGACGCCGGCACGGGCGTCTGCGTTGCGAGCCGCTGGCTGGACGAGCCGGGAGCCGGCGACGGGCCGGCCGGCTACGGCCACTGGCTCAGGATCCTGGGCGTGGACGAATACATGCTCGATGACCTGTTCCTCGCCGAATCGATGAACCTCACCGACGTCCGTCGCCACATCAGCTGGGACGTTCCCGCGGAATAGCCGGTCTGTGACTGGCATCCGGCCGCCGGCACCGTTAGGCTTCCTGCGATGACTGGACCTGCCGACTACTGGCCCCCTTTCGGCCTGACCCTGACCACGCCGCACCTGGAGCTGCGCCCCATCCGCGACGAGGAAATTCCGGCCGCGGTCGAGGCCTCCCTGGGCGGCGTTCACGAGCCGGGCCGGAACCCGTTCAGCAACCCCTGGACCGAAGCCCCGCCCAACGAGCTCGGAACCAACATGGCGCAGTGGTACTGGCGGTGCCGCGGCAGCATGAGCCCCCGGGATTGGACCCTGCTGCTCGGCATCTGGCACGACGGCGAGTTCATTGGCTGCCAGGACATCGCGGCCAAGGACTTCGCCACGCGGAAGACGGTCACCACGGGCTCCTGGCTCCGCCAGAGCGCCCAAGGCCGCGGCCTCGGCAAGGAGATGCGGGCCGCCGTCGCCCTCTATGCCTTCGACTGGCTCGGCGCAGAAGTGGCGGAATCCGAGGCCGCCGCCTGGAACCAGCAGTCCCTGGGCGTCTCACGTTCCCTCGGCTACGAGCTCAACGGCGTCACCCGCGCCGTGTGGGGCGGCAAGGCCCAGGAGGTCCAAAACGTCCGCCTCACCCCCGCCACCTTCAAACGCCCGGACTGGCAGCTGCAGGTACAGGGCCACGACGCCACAGCGAAGTACCTGGGCATCAAGAAATAGCCCAATCGGGCCCGCGGCGACCCGCCGTCGCTTAGACACCTCCCGTCGCTGTGTTGCCGTGGTTGGGTTTGCCGGGCCCGCGGCAACCCGCCGTCGCTTAGACACCTCCCGTCGCTACGCTGCGGTCGCTGGGCGACCTTCGCTTCGCTTTGGTCGGCGATGCGCTCCTTAGCGGGACACCGCAGCCCCGCTAAGGTCACCCTCGCGAGAAGGCAGCCAGCCAACAGCGAAAGAAGTGCCGGGACGCGGTCTTTCGTAGAGGAGCGCATCGCGGCGCATCGGGCCCCGGAGGTCGCCCAGCGACCGCAGCGGGTCCCATGCGACGTGTCTAAGCGACGGCGAAAGGCCGTGGCCCGGCAGCCAACCCCGGCAACCCAACAACGGCGAAGGGCCGTGGCCCGGCAAAACCGGACCACGGCCCCAAACCGGAACGGGCTTAGATCTCTGCCCCCTCCAGCAGCTCCGTCACCAGTGCCGCGATCGGCGAACGCTCCGAGCGGGTGAGCGTGATGTGGCCGAACAGCGGGTGCCCTTTCAGCGTCTCGACGACGGCCGCCACGCCGTCGTGCCGTCCGACCCGCAGGTTGTCCCGCTGGGCGACGTCGTGCGTGAGGACAATCTTCGAGTTCTGCCCGATCCGGCTCATCACCGTCAGCAGCACATTCTTCTCCAGCGACTGCGCCTCGTCGACGATCACGAACGCGTCGTGCAGCGAGCGTCCGCGGATGTGGGTCAGCGGCATGACCTCAAGCATGCCCCGGTCCATCACTTCCTCCACGACCTCCTGGCTGACCAGCGCGCCCAGGGTGTCAAAGACGGCCTGCGCCCAGGGGTTCATCTTTTCCGCTTCGGATCCGGGCAGGTAGCCCAGCTCCTGGCCGCCCACCGCGTACAGGGGCCGGAAGACGATCACCTTGCGGTGTTCCCGGCGCTCCAGGACGGCTTCGAGCCCGGCGCACAGGGCCAGCGCGGACTTGCCCGTGCCGGCGCGGCCGCCGAGGGACACGATGCCGACCGACGGGTCCATCAGGAGGTCGATCGCCAGCCGCTGCTCGGCCGAGCGGCCGTGGAGCCCGAAGACGTCGCGGTCGCCCTTGACGAGCCGGACCTGCTTGTCCGCCCCTACCCGCCCGAGGGCCGAGCCGCGGCTGGAAAGCAGGACCAGCCCGGTGTTGGTCGGCATCTCGGCCGCGGCCGGGATGAAAACCGGCTCGTGCCCGTAGAGGGTCGCAACCTCGTCCTCACCCGCGTCCAGCTCCGCGACGCCGGTCCAGCCGGAGTCCTTGACGAGTTCATTGCGGTATTCGTCGGCCAGCAGCCCCATCGCGGAGGCCTTGACGCGCATCGGCAGGTCCTTGGACACCACCGTCACGTCGCGGCCCTCGTTGGCCAGGTTCTTGGCCACCGCGAGGATGCGGCTGTCATTATCCACCCCGCGGAAGCCGGCGGGCAGCACCTCGGCGGAGATGTGGTTCAGCTCCACCATGAGCGTGCCGCCGTCGGGGCCAAGCGGGATGGGACGGTCCAGGCCGCCGTGCTCGAGCCGCAGGTCATCGAGCAGCCGGAGCGCCTTGCGCGCGAAGTAACCCAGCTCCGGGTCGTGGCGCTTTCCTTCGAGCTCGGTGATGACGACAATCGGCAGGATGACCTCATGCTCGGCGAAGCGCAGGAGGGCCCGCGGATCGGAGAGCAGCACGGAGGTGTCGATCACGAAACTGCGGGCCGTGCCCCGGCTCCCTGTTCCTTCCCCGGAAACAGCAAGACCGGCCGCAGCGGAATCTGCTGCACCGGTCTTTGAGGTGGCTCGCTTGGCGCGAGAGGTAGCTTTCTGTCCCTGATCGGAAATGACGTCGGGCAGTTGCTCAGAAATAGCCACATCGACTCCAGCCCCGGGGCAATGCCCGGAATTGTTATTGGTGAGGCGGCTCGGCCTGGAGGCCGGACGCGGCCTCCCATACACCCGGTGCGAAAATCCGCTCCATGTACTGGCCTCCCCGATCGGCCGGCGAATTGCCCGCCGATGGGATTAACGTACGTCTCCGGGAGTGGTTTTGTCCGATTATTTTCCGGCGATTCTTGTTGCTTTCTTGTGAACTCCGCGTGAACGGCTCAGGCGCCGAAGCGGCGCTGCCTGCCGGCGTAATCGCGCAGGGCGCGCAGGAAATCAACCTTGCGGAACGCCGGCCACAAGGCCTCGCAGAAGTAGAACTCACTGTACGCGCTTTGCCACATGAGGAACCCGGACAGCCGCTGTTCCCCGGAGGTCCGGATCACCAGCTCAGGATCCGGCTGGCCCCGAGTGTAGAGGAAGCGGGAGATGTCATCCACGGTGAGATCGTCGGCCAGTTTTCCGATGTCCGCACCCCGGGCGACGGCGTCGTGCAGCAGTTCCCGGACGGCGTCGACAATCTCCCGCCGTCCGCCGTAGCCGACGGCGACATTGACGTGCAGCCTTTCGTGCGCGGGCGTGCGCGCCGTGAGCTTGTTCAACCGCTCGGCGAGATAGTCCGGCAGCAGTTCGGGGGCGCCCATGGCGTGCACCGAAATGTTGGCGTCCTCGTCCAGCCGGTCCAGGGTGTTGGCGATGATACCCATCAGGAGGTCGAGTTCCTCGCCGGAGCGGTTCATGTTGTCCGTGGAGAGCATGTACAAGGTGACCACCTTGATGCCCAACTCCTGGCACCAGCCGAGGAATTCGTGGATCTTGTCCGCGCCGGCCTGGTGTCCCTGGCTTGTGGGGGCGTTGAACTGGCGGGCCCAGCGCCGGTTCCCGTCGACCATGACGCCGACGTGGCGGGGGATCCGCTCCGGGTCGAGGGAGCGCTGCAGTTTGCGCTCGTAAAAGCCGTAGAGGAGCCCGGGCATTTCCATCCGGAGGTTCACCTGGCTTCCTTGAGGTACTTGTTCAGTGCACATCCTAGGCTACCTGCCGGCGGGCCTTGCCGGGTGCAGGTCCGCCACCAGGCAGCCCCGGAGTGTTTGTTACTCGCCGGTAACTTACTAGGGCGTAGGTTATTATTGCGGCATGGAAAGCAACAGTCTTGAGCCCCGGCCGGAGCCTCCGCCGAAACGGGGAACCCCGGTGGACGACGCCGCGGTGAGACTTGCCGAACTGCTGATGATCAAGCCCAAATGGCGAGGCTGGATCCACACCGTGACCGCTCCGCTGGCGCTGGCCGCCGGGCTGGTGCTGGTGATCCTGGCGCCGCCGGACCTGAAGGTCGCCTGCGCCGTCTATGCCGTCACCGGGGTCCTGCTGTTCGGCGTCAGCGCCGTCTATCACCGCGGGAACTGGTCACCGCGCGTGAAGATCGTCCTGAAGCGGCTGGACCACACGAACATCATGCTGGTGATCGCCGGAAGCTACACGCCGCTCGCCTGGGCCCTGCTGGACCGGCAGAAGGCCGAAGTGCTGTTGTGGGTCATCTGGTCCGGTGCCATCCTCGGCGTGCTGTTCCGCCTGCTGTGGACCGACGCCCCGCGGTGGCTCTACGTGCCGATCTACATCGCGCTGGGCTGCGGGTCGCTGTTCTATCTTCCGGACTTCTTCGCCGCCAATGTTGCCTCGGCGGTGCTGATCTGCGTCGGCGGCGTCCTGTACATCACCGGGGCTGTCTTCTATGCGCTGAAGAAACCAAACTTCAGTTACGAGCACTTCGGCTTCCACGAACTCTTCCATGCCCTGACGGTCTTTGCCTTCGCCGCGCACTACATCGCCATTGCCATCGCGGTCCTGGGCTGACTCCGCCGGGCCTTGGGCTCAGGACTGCCACTGGCTCTCGGCACCCCGCGGATTCTCCCCACCTTTGAGGCAGGGACGCCGCGGCTCACCGGCGGTTCGGCCCGACACGCCGGGCGCCGACTTCAAAGGTGGGGAATTTCAGCGTCGAGGGCCGGCTCAGCCGTGCCGCCCTGCCGCGATGAGCTCGGGGAGACGCCGCATGTCTGAAAAGACGGTGGTCCCGGGACCGGCCAGGCGCGCGGCCGGCGTGACACCCCCGGCGTACGCGAAAACGTGCATTCCGGCCGCCCGGGCGGCCTGGACGCCGTAGGCACTGTCCTCGACGACGGCGCAGCGTCCGGGCGCGGTGTTGAGGCTTGCGGCGGCGTGGAGGAACAGGTCCGGGGCCGGTTTGCCGTTGGCGACCTCCGTGGCGCTGTAAATGCGGCCCTGGAAGCGGGGCAGCAGCCCGGTCTTGCCAAGGGTCCGGTGCATCTTGTCGTGGCTGCCGCTGGAGGCCACACAATGCGGCAGGGACAGCCGGTCCAGTGCCTCCTCGATGCCGTCGACCGCTTCGAGGTCGCGCTCAAACGCCTCCTGGTACCAGCGCCCGTAGTCCTGGTCCCAGCCGTCGGCCAGCCGGACACCGAGCTGTTGTTCAACCGCGGCGACAAAGTGCGCCTCGGACTTTCCGACGAACCGTTCCACGATTTCCTCGAGTTCCAGGTCCCAGCCAAGATCTGCCAGCACGCGCTGGTCCACCCGGATGGCGATCACCTCGGAATCAACCAGCACCCCGTCGCAATCGAACACCACCAGCTCAAAACCGTCCGGACCAGTCATGAGGACATCCTAGCCAGCCGCTCGCGCATCTCTTCGACCGAACCCGTCGGTAGGTCACAGACCATGCCACGGCACAGGAACACCTGTGGGCCACCGTCCGGACCCGCGCCGCGGCCCCGCAGCAGCGGCACTGGCCGGGCGGCGCCGTCGTCCTGGACCGCGATCACCAGCCCGGGGCTGGCCGAGAGCAGCAGCTCCCGGTGCAGCGCGGCCCGATCCGGGATGTCCGGCCCGGCGACGGCGGCCTCGACCGGACCGGCGAGGGCGGCCTGGGCGGTCGCGAGCAGCCAGCCGGCAGCGCGGGGCGCCCGGACCGCGAGCGGAGGCAGCAGCAGGGCGAGGATGTTGGCCGCCAGGGTGCGGTGTTCGGAAGAGCCGGACAGGGCCGAGTGGGTCAGCAGGGCACCGGCCAGTGCGGCGGCGCCGCTGGGGGTGGCACTGTCGAACAGCTCCAGACCGTCCCGGCCGCCCTGGGCGGCCGTGACCTGCACCGACTCCCCGGCCGCGTCCCTCAGGCTGCCGTCGGCTGCGAACCGCCCGCAGGCAGCCTCCAGGATGGCCTCGGCCAGCTCATACCAGCGGGTGTGCCCGGTAACCCCATAGAGCGCGAACAGCCCCTCGGCGCAGAAGGCGTAGTCCTCCAGCAAGCCGCCGATTCCGCGCGCCGCCCCGTCGTGGGAAACGCGCATGAGCCTGCCGGGGCCGTCCGCCGGCCGCCAGTGCACGCGTTCAAGGTAGTCCGCGATCCGTTCCGCGGCGTCCACAAGCTCAGGACGGGCCAGGACGGCACCGGCGTCGGCGAGGGCCGCGACGGCGAGCCCGTTCCAGCCGGCCACCACCTTGTCATCCCGGCCGGGCTGGGGCCGTCCGTTGCGCGCCTGCGCCAGCAGCGGCCCCGCCCGCTGCCATAGCGCGGCGTCCCCGCCGGTTACCGCCCGGCCCGGATGCAGCGGCGAACCGTCGGCGCTCACGCTTCCGGGCGTGCGGACGTTCATGAGGGCCGCCACGGCGGCGCCGTCGGCCGGTCCCAGGAGCGCCTTGAGCTCCTCGGGGGTCCACAGGTAGCTGGCCCCCTCGGCGTGCACGCCGTCGACGACCGTATCGGCGTCCAGGGACGACGCCAGGGCCACGACCCCCGCGTCCGGGTCCGTTGCAGGGCCCGTCGCGGGGCCTGTTGCAGGATCAGGCGTCAGCCCGAGGCGGGCCAGGAGCCAGTCGGCGGTGTGCCCGGCGATCCTTGCGGCCTCGGCCGCCGGGTACTCGGGCGTGCCGCCCAGCCGGACCCAGTGGGCATAGACGCGCAGCAACTGGGCGTTGTCGTAGAGCATCTTCTCGAAATGTGGAACGGACCAGTCGCGGGTCACCGAATAGCGGGCGAAGCCGCCGTCGAGCTGGTCGAACAACGCCGAGCGGGACATGGCCGCAAGGGTCCGCCCGGCCATGTCACGGGCCGCGGCGGCGGTGTCCGGGGCCGCGGCTGTCGAGGGCACCGCGGCGTGCCGGATCAGGAATTCGAGCACGGCCGCGGGCGGGAACTTCGGCGCCCCGCCAAAACCGCCATAGGCCTCGTCCTCGGAGCCGGACAGGGAGGCAACGGCAACGCCCAGGAGCGCGGCGTCCAGGGGCTCGGGCGGCCCGTCAAGGCGCAGGGCGGCGGCCGGTTGGGACGCGGCGATGCCGCGCGCCAGGGTGGCTGCGTTGGCCTCGACGGCGCCGCGGCGTTCCGTCCAGGCCTCGCTCACGGCCTCAAGGACCTGCCGGAAGGACGGACGGCCCGGCATGGGCCGGGGCGGGAAGTAGGTCCCGGCATGGAAGGCCCGGCCATCGGGCAGGAGGAAAACGGACATCGGCCAGCCGCCCTCGCCGCTGATCGCCTGCGTGGCGGCCATGTAGACGGCGTCGACGTCGGGGCGCTCCTCGCGGTCCACCTTGATGGAGACGAAGTGGGCGTTCAGGTAGTCGGCGGTGCCTTGGTCCTCGAAGGATTCATGCGCCATGACGTGGCACCAGTGGCAGGCCGCGTAGCCGATTGAGAGGAACACCGGCACGTCCCGGGCGGTCGCTGCGGCGAAGGCCGCGTCACCGAACGGCTGCCAGTGCACTGGGTTGCCAGCGTGCTGGCGCAGGTACGCAGAGGGTTCCGCCGCCAGGGCATTCGAGGCCCCGGACAGCGGGTTGGGGGAACCGCCGTCAGCGGTTTCCGGGTCCCGCATCGCCGTTGACTTCCGGCCGGGAAACCCCGCCGTCGGCGGGCAACGCCGTGCCGTCAGCGCGGAAGGCGGCGCCGTCGGCAGGGAACACGCCGCCCGGGGCCCCTGCTTCCCCGGATGCTTCCTCGGCGGCCGCCCGCTCGGCCTCCACCTGGGCACGGTAGCGGACCCGGCGGATACGCCGCACCATGTCAACGATCAGCAGCGCGGTCAACACCACGATGAAGGCGGTCAGCAGGAAGCCCAGCAGACCCGGGGTGACCTGGTCCTCGGACAGGCCCGGGCGCAGCGACGGCGTTGGGGTCGGCGCCGGGGTTGTTGCCAGAGCGATGAGCAAGGAGTGCACGGTGAAAACCTTCTGTGGAAACTGGTGTCTTTTCTACGGCGCCTTTTCTACCGCGTCTTTTCTACGCGGGATAGAAGAGCCCTTTCGTCTCTATCTTAGCCCGGCGAAGAGGTCCGTTTCGGGCAGTTCCGCCGGGATCCTGGACTCGATCAGGGAGTAGTCCTCCCACGGCCAGGCCTTGCGCTGCATGGCCGCGGAGACCGCGAAGAAGAATCCTTCCGGGTCCACCTGGGTGCGGTGGGAGCGGAGCGCGTCGTCGCGGGCTTCGAAGAAGTCCCCGCACTCGATCTGGGTGGTGG
>NZ_CAKKMF010000104.1 GCF_918697925.1 Arthrobacter sp. Bi26 | reverse complement strand
GCCCAGCCAGGCCCACGCGGTTCATTCCCTGCAGCATTTCGCGGCGGGCGTGGGTGCCCGTGACGGAGACGGCCTGTTCAAGCGGCTCTTCGGCAAGAAGGACACGTCCCGGGCCGGGATCTACCTCGACGGCGGATTCGGTGTGGGCAAGACCCACCTGCTGGCGTCGCTGTGGCACGCCGCCCCGGGCCCTAAGGCGTTCGGCACATTCGTCGAATACACCAACCTCGTCGGGGCGCTGTCCTTCCGCAAGACCGTGGAGGCCCTGAGCCACTACAAGCTGGTATGCATCGATGAATTTGAGCTCGACGATCCGGGCGACACTGTGCTCATGTCCCGGCTCATGCGCGAACTCGCCGACGCCGGCGTGAAACTTGCCGCGACATCGAACACCCTGCCGGGCTCCCTCGGCGACGGGCGCTTCGCCGCCGTCGACTTTGCCCGCGAAATCCAGGTGCTGGCTGACCAGTTCGACGTCGTAAGGATCGACGGCGAGGACTTCCGTCACCGTGGCCTGCCGGCCGCCCCCGCGCCACTGCGCAATGATGACCTGACCCACCACATGCATGCCGAATTCGACGGCAAGACCGTGGCCCGCGATGAGTTCAGCACTTTGATCAACCACCTGGCCGGCGTGCACCCGAGCCGCTACCGCCAGTTGCTGGAAGGGATCGAAGGCGTCGTCTGGAAGAACGTGCACACGATTACCGAGCAGGCCGTCGCGCTGCGCTTTGTGGTGCTGGCGGACCGGCTGTACGACAAAGACGTGCCGATCCTTGCCAGCGGTGTGCCGTTCGACCAGCTCTTCACTGAGGAAATGATGACCGGCGGGTACATGAAAAAGTATTTCCGCGCCGTCTCCCGGCTCACCGCACTGGCCCGCGAGGGCCAAAACCACGAACCGTCCTAGCGTCCAACCCCTCCAACTACAACGCAGGGTCACTTGCGGCCCATTCTGGGCGCGATGTGACCCTGCGTTGCTTCGTTAAGTGCCGCTGGGCGGCGTGCGGCCGAACGCCGGAGCCGCCCTTAAATGCCGGAGGTGCCGGCGCCACCTCTCGGCGGGACCGGCACCTCGCTGACGTATCTGGGTCAGAGGCCTGGCTGGCGGGGATCCCCGGTTACGGGGGGCTCGCCGGCTACGGGAGTCTGATCGGCGACGGGGGCCGTGCTCGGCCGGTCGTTCGCCTTGTCCACGAAGTCGGAAGCGCCCCGCTGCACGGCATCGATCTTGTCGGCGTGCTTTCCGCCGGTCTTAGAGTCGACGAAGTCGCCGGCCTTTTCGATGCCGTCCTTGATGGCTTCTTCGTTGCCACCAATTACTTGCTGAGCCTTGCCCTTTAGATCGTCAAGTAAACCCACGGGCACCTCCCTTCGGTCGCGGAGCCAGATCGCTCCTAGCGATTTCTACCCTAGCGGGAGGTGGCGGGGGTGCCAAGGGTGTCCGCCCAGAGGATAAAAGATGCCAGGGCCAGGTGCACAGGGTAGAAGGACCCCCAGTGCACAAAAAAGAGCACCTCCAGGGGGAGCTGCTCTTGTGGTGGGCGATACTGGGATCGAACCAGTGACCTCTTCCGTGTCAGGGAAGCGCGCTACCGCTGCGCCAATCGCCCGCAACCGGAAGGATCCGGAGTGGAGTTGTAATGAAGAGAGCGGACGACGAGATTCGAACTCGCGACATCCACCTTGGCAAGGTGGTGCTCTACCAGCTGAGCTACGTCCGCATTTTAGTCCATGCCGGCTGGGCCGGTGGTGCTGCATCAAGCAAGTTGCCTTGCTTTGGTGGGCGATACTGGGATCGAACCAGTGACCTCTTCCGTGTCAGGGAAGCGCGCTACCGCTGCGCCAATCGCCCCTTGCATCCGGCCGAAACCGGAAACCAGGGTTTTCACCGAGGTGGGTACGGGATTCGAACCCGTGTATACGGCTTTGCAGGCCGCTGCCTCGCCTCTCGGCCAACCCACCGTGTAGACAGGATTCCGAAGAACCTTTGCCGTGACAGTGTCCTGCGAGCGGACGACGAGATTCGAACTCGCGACATCCACCTTGGCAAGGTGGTGCTCTACCAGCTGAGCTACGTCCGCATTGTCGGCGTGCGTTTCCGTGCCGCATTCGGCAATTCCTCGCGTTCCAACGAGTAAGAACTCTATAGGAGGTTCCGGGAATCTACAAATCGAGGCTCATTGGACCGCGTTCGATGGCCTTACTTCCTTGATTTCTAGGGGATTTTGCTAATTACAGCGCTGTAATTAGCGTCCAACTCATGCCGCGGCTCGAAGCAGTACGGGACCGGTGCACTGCACTGTCGCACTGGGCTGCTGAACTGGACTGCGGCGGGGGAGATCGGTGCCCGTATGAGTGGAGACTGAGGCGCAGCATGAGTGGCGGATGAGTGGCGGAGCCGGGTTCCCCGGGCCCGATTTCTAAAATCCGCCCGGGTGGGCTAGCATTCAATGTCGTTAGGGCGATTGGCGCAGTGGTAGCGCGCTTCGTTCACACCGAAGAGGTCACTGGTTCGAACCCAGTATCGCCCACTAACGAAATGGTCCGTTCCGCTGACTCAGCGGGGCGGACCATTTTGCTTTTCACCGTTGTCTGACCCCCGTGAAAGAGTCTTCATATGACCGCTCCACTCCTCGCCCACGCCACGGACTATGGCCGCATGTACGCCCGCTCCACATCGGCACAGTTCTCCGTCCCTTCCATCACCACGGTGATCGGCCAGCAGCCGCACGGCCTGGATGGCTGGTTTGGATACATGGGTGCGAACAGCCTGGCCCAGAATCCCGAGCTCCCCGGCATCCTGGGGAGCCCCGCCAAGCTGCGCCAGGCGGTCAGCCGGGCTGCCAAAGCGGCGGAGTCATACCGGGACGACGCCGCCAAGCGCGGCGACCGGGTCCACAACTACTGCGAGCAGGTTGCGCTGCGCGCACTCGGCCGGCCGCACCAGCTGAAGGAAACACGGGAGGCCCTGGCCGCCAACGGTGAGGAAGCCTTCGCGGCACGCTTCGACGAATGGTGGGAGCTCTTCGAAGTTGAACCCATCGCCCCGGAGATTACGGTGTGGAACAAGACTGTCGGCTACGCCGGCACGCTGGACCTCGTGGCAAGGATCAATGGCAGGACCTGTCTTATCGATTACAAGACCAAGGGCACCAGCCGGGACGGCACCGTCAAGCCGCTGGATGACAAGGTGGTCATGCAGCTCGTGGCCGGCATGAAGGCAGAAGAAAGCCTGGTCGATCCCGTGGCGGGGGAGTGGGAGGCCTGGCAGCACGGTGAATCCCCCATCCTCCTGGCCGTGGCGGTGGGCGAGACCGAAGTCCGTCCGCAGCGGGCCAACCCGGAGGTCCTGAAACACCATTGGTGGAAATTCTGCGCGCTGCGCCGCGTGTGGGAGATGTCAGCGGACACGGCGACCGCCGGGGCAGCACTGCTCCCGCTGGCGCCGCCCGTGAAGCGCTGAGCCGGAAGCACTGAACCGTCAGCAATGGAGCGGCATCGCTGAACCGTCAGCACTGGATCGGCAGACCTGGACCGAAGCGCTGCGCCGGCCTCCCGGAACAGGCATCCAGAGCAGGAGCCCGGCAGCTGCAACTAAACTGGACTGGATCCCTAGCCGCTCACCGTGAGGACAGACTGCACATGGCCATTTTGAATATCCGCATCATCGGGGATCCTGTGCTGCGCACAGTTGCCGATCCCGTGACGGAATTCGGGCCTGAACTGGCAAAGCTCGTCGCCGATATGACCGAAACCATGGAGGACGTCGAGGGCGCCGGCCTGGCCGCACCCCAGGTTGGAGTCAGCCTGCGCGTCTTCACCTACCGGATCGGCGGCGTCGAGGGTCACATCATCAACCCCGTGCTGGAAAACAGCGAGGACTTCCAGCCGGACCAGGTCGAGGGCTGCCTGTCCATCCCGGGCCTCGGCTTCCCCGTCCGCCGGTATCGCCATACCCGGGTGACCGGCGTGAACCTCCACGGCAACCCCGTCGCCGTTGAGGGCGAGGACATGCTGGCGCGCTGCTTCCAGCACGAGACCGACCACCTGGACGGCATCCTCTACACCGACCGGCTCGAGGGCGATGACCGCAAGGCCGCCTTGCGCGCCATCCGCAATGCCAACTACGACGCCATTACGGAGCAGACAACCAGCAAGCGCGCGAAGAGCGTCGGGACGAGCTTTGGCGGGTCCAGCTTCGGAATCACCCCGTGAGGGTCCTATTCGTAGGGACTCCGGCCGTCGCCGTGCCGTCCCTGGACGCGCTGATTGACGCCGGGTTCGACGTCGTCGCTGTCCTCACCCGCCCTGACGCCCCGCTGGGACGCAAACGGGTCCTGACGCCCTCGCCCGTGGCGGCCCGGGCCGCAGAACTCGGCATCGAGATCATCCACGCCACCAAAGTAGATGCCGGGGCCACCGCCCGCATTGCCGCCGCCGCGCCGGACGTCGCGGCGATCGTTGCCTACGGCGGCCTGATTCCCCGTGCGGCCCTCGCTGTTCCCCGCTACGGCTGGGTGAACCTGCACTTCTCCCTGCTGCCGGCCTGGCGCGGCGCCGCCCCCGTGCAGCGCGCCGTCATCGCCGGCGACGACGTCACCGGCGCCGTCACCTTCCGTCTGGAGGAGGGGCTGGACACCGGTCCGGTCTTCGGAACCCTCACCGAGACCGTGCACGCCGGCGACACCGCCGGGGCCTTGCTCGAACGGCTCTCCCACAGCGGTGCGGTCCTGCTGGCCCAGACCCTGTCCGCCATCGACGCCGGCAAGGCCGTCGCGCTGCCGCAACAGGGCGATGTCAGCCTGGCACCCAAACTCAGCCTCGAGGACGGCCGGCTCGACTGGCAGCAGCCTGCACTGGCGATCGGTCGCCGGGCCCGCGGAGTCACGCCGGAGCCCGGCGCCTGGACCATGCTGGACGGCCAGCGGATCAAGCTGGAGCCGGTGCTTCCGGCCCCGGAGTCCGCCGCGCTTCGGCCCGGACAGCTGGCCATGGACGGGAAACGGGTCCTCGTAGGTACGGGTTCGCACCCGGTGGAACTGACGCGGGTCCAGCCCACGGGCAAGAAAATGATGACCGCCGCTGATTGGGCGCGTGGGCAGGCAACACTTGAAAGCGTGGTATTCGAATGAGCGAGTCCGGGACCAGCGGCAGCAGCCGAGGCAGTGGCCAGGGCGCCCGCGGCGGCAGCCGGCGCAACGCCCAGGGCAGGGAACGCAACCGCGGCCCGCAGCGCGGCTTCACCGAGAGCACCCCATCCCAGCGGACCCGCCGCGCCGATCCGGCCCGTCTGGTGGCCTTTGAGGTGCTCCGCGCCGTGGAGGCCGAGGACGCCTACGCGAACCTGGTGCTGCCTGCCCGGATCCGGCACCACGGGCTGGACAAGCGCGACGCCGGATTCGCCACCGAGCTCAGCTACGGCGCCCTCCGCGGCCAGGGCACGTACGACGCCATCCTGGCGCGCTGCGTCGACCGGCCGCTGGACCAGCTGGATCCCGCGGTCCTCGACGCCCTGCGGATCGGCGCGCACCAGCTGCTCGCCATGCGCGTGCCCGCCCACGCCGCCCTGGACCAGACTGTGGGGCTGGCCCGCGCGGTGATCGGCGCCGGTCCCTCGGCCCTGATCAATGCGGTGCTGCGCAAAGTCTCCGCCCGCACCCTTGACGAGTGGCTCGAGCTGCTGCTCAGCACCGAGACCGACGCCACCACCATCGCGTCCATCCGCTACGCCCATCCAGCGTGGATCGTGCGTGCGCTCCGGCAGTCGCTCGTGGCCCACGGCCGCCCGGCCGCTGAGATTGACGGGCTCCTCGAAGCCGACAACGCCGCGCCCGTGGTGAACCTCGTGGCGCTGCCGGGCGTGGGCAGCCTGGACGAGGCCTTGGAAATGGGGGCTATCCCGGGTGAACTCGTTGAGGGTTCCGCGCTCTCCAGCGGCGGGGACCTCGGCCGGCTCGCCTCGGTCCGGGACGGAAGCACCCGTGTCCAGGACGTCGGCTCGCAGCTCGTGGCCCGCGCCATGGCCGCCGTCGATCTCGGCACAGGCCCCGGCACAAAAACCAGCGCGGATCCCGACGGGGAAACGGGGACGGACAGCGGGAGTGCGGGGGAGCGCTGGCTGGATCTCTGTGCCGGCCCCGGCGGCAAGGCCGCCCTGCTCGCTGCCCTCGCCCGGCAACGCGGCGCCCACCTGCTGGCCAACGAATCCGCCCCGCACCGTGCCAAACTCGTACGCCAGGCCCTCTCCGCGGTCCCGCGGGACGCCTGGGAGGTCAGGACCGGGGACGGCCGCGACATCGGCGCCGAAGAGCCCGAGTCCTTCGATCGTGTCCTCGTCGATGTCCCGTGCACCGGGCTGGGTGCCCTGCGCCGGCGCCCGGAGTCGCGCTGGCGGCGCACGCCCAAGGACCTCGTGGACCTTGGCCCGCTGCAGCGCCAGCTGCTCAACTCCGCGATCGACGCCGTCAAGCCCGGCGGCGTGGTGGCCTACGTGACATGTTCGCCGCACCCGGCAGAGACGACCGCCGTCGTGAGTGATGTCCTGCGCAAGCGCGAGGATCTCGAGCTCCTCGACGCCGGCGCCGCGCTGGACAGTGTCAGCCTCACCGGCCACCTCGAGGCCGGGCACGAGCTCACCGCCCAGCTCTGGCCGCACGTGCACCAGACGGACGCCATGTTCCTGGCGCTGATTCGCAAGTTGGCCTGAGTTTCACTGATACTGGGGCACTGCCAGCTACATATGAACCAGCTAAGTACGAACGAGAAGGAAATCCATGGCCCAGTGCTGCATCAACCCGAGCATCCTTTCGGCTGACTTCGTCAATCTTGAGGCCGAACTGCGCCGTATCAGCAATGCGGATGCGGTGCACGTGGACGTCATGGACAACCACTTCGTGCCCAACCTGACAATCGGGCTGCCGGTGGTGCAGCGCATCCAGGCCGTCAGCCCGGTGCCGCTGGACGCCCACCTGATGATCGCCGACGCTGACCGCTGGGCACCGGGCTTCGCCGACGCCGGAGTGGCCTCGGTGACGTTCCACGCCGAAGCCTCGATCGCGCCGATCAAACTCGCGCGGGAACTGCGCGCCCGCGGCGCCAAGGCCGGCATGGCGCTGCGTCCGGGGACTGCCGTGGAGCCCTACCTGGATATGCTCCCGGAACTGGATCTGCTGTTGATCATGACGGTGGAGCCAGGATTTGGCGGGCAGTCCTTCTTGGACCTGACGCTGCCCAAGATCCGGCGGGCCCGCGCGGCCATTGACGGCTCCGGCGTCGCAGTGGCGCTGCAAGTCGACGGCGGCATCACCGAGGAGACGATCGTGCGTGCCGCCGAGGCGGGAGCGAACGTCTTTGTGGCAGGGTCAGCCGTCTACGGCGCGGAGGATCCGGCGCAGGCCGTCGAAAGGCTCCGGGCCGCAGGAAGCCGCTGACGCGACGGGCCGGGGCGGTCCCCGCGATGGCTCCCGGCTGCCGCCCGGCCCAGCGCGAAGATGACGCCCGGCGTAACATCGGCATCCCGGGAATAGCCCGGTCAGCCCGGCAGTTGTGTCAGAATAACAACACACATACGTGCTCCGGGGTCGGTGTAAGTCCGAACCGGCGGTGACAGTCCGCGACCCGCGCGCCAGCGCCTTCCCTCGGGAAGGATGCCGGCAAACGGTTGAATCGGTGAAATTCCGGTACCGACAGTTAAAGTCTGGATGAGAGAAGCACGTACAGCTGTTACTGCGGCGCCCAGAAGGCGCCGCATAATTGTGCTGTCGTATACCCCCGGAGCCATCGCGGTTCTTGAGGGAAGGAACGACACACGCATGGACCTCTTGCGATGGCTCTTCGAAGCGCAGATCCCGGTAGGCGGATCTGTCCTGATTCTTCGTGAAGTGCTAGGCAACATCTTTGGCCTCGCCAGCGCCTTCGGCGGCATGCGCCGCCGGGTCTGGGCATGGCCGGTCGGCATCGCCGGCAACCTACTGCTGCTGACGGTCTTCCTGGGCAACGTCTTCGGCTCCGCCACGCCCGCCACGCTGTGGGGCCAGGCCGGACGCCAGATCATGTTCATCGGCGTCGCCCTCTACGGCTGGTACCGCTGGCAGCAGGGCAAGCAGTCCGCCAGCGGCGGGGCAGCCGTCGCGCTGCGCTGGGCCAGCAACAGGACCCGGGTAATTCTGGCCCTCAGCCTCGTGGCCGGGACTGCCGCGCTGACGCCGCTCTTCGACTCGCTGGGCTCCTACCCGCCGGTCTGGGCAGACGCCTGGACGTTCATGGGCTCGCTGCTGGCGACTTACGGCATGGCCCGCGGCTGGACGGAGTTCTGGCTCATCTGGGTGGCGGTGGACATCGTCGGTGTGCCGCTGCTGTTCAGCGCGGGCTACTACGCCAGCGCCGTCATGTACCTCTTCTACGGCTTCTTCACGCTCACCGGATTCTTCGTCTGGTGGCGTGCGTCGAAGCTGGCGAACCGGCCGGTCACTGTCGAGACCGCCTTCCCCGACCCGCTGGTGGTCAAGTGAGTGCCCGCAGCGGCGCCGGCGTGAGCGCCGGATTCAACCCCGCCCCGCTCAATCCGGCCCCGCTCAATCCGGCCCCGCTCAATTCTGCCCCTCTCAAGGCAGCCCCGTTCAGCGCTGCCGAAAACGCTGCAATGCAGGCTGCCCTGGCCGCCGCGGCGCAGGGTCCGCGGGGCGCCAACCCGCTCGTGGGTGCCGTCGTCGTTGGCCCCGACGGAACGGTCCTCGCCACCGGATACCACCGCGGAGCCGGGACTGCCCACGCCGAAGCCGACGCCATCGCCCAGGCGAAGGCGGCGGGACTGGACCTCCGCGGCGCTGCGATCGTGGTCACCCTGGAGCCCTGCAACCACTGCGGGCGCACCGGCCCTTGCGCGCAGGCGATCATCGACGCCGGCATCACCGACGTCATCTACGCCGTCGACGATCCCCATGATCCGGCCGCCGGCGGGGCCGTGACGCTCCGCACCGCGGGTGTCCGGGTCCGCTCCGGACTGGCGGCCGAGGCCGCGCTGGACCTGAACCGGCGCTGGTTCGATGCCGTCGCCGCCAAACGGCCCTTCGTCACGCTGCACATCGCGCAGACCCTCGACAGCCGCATCGCTGCCAGCGACGGCACCAGCCAGTGGATTTCCAGCCCGGAATCGCTCGCGGACAACCACGCCCTGCGGGGACGGATTGATGCCATCCTGGTGGGCACGCAGACGGTGCTGATCGACAACCCCCGGCTCACCGCACGGAACTCCGACGGCGAAGCAGACGGCAAACAGCCGCTGCGCGCCGTCATGGGCTACCGGGGAATTCCCGACGACGCCGCCATCCACGGAGCGGACGGCAACGTCCTGCACCTGGCCACCCGCGATCCGCGCGAGGCCCTGGACCAGCTGTTCGAGAACGGCGTCCGGCACCTCATGGTGGAAGGCGGCTCACGGATACTGAGCGCGTTCCTCGCGGCCGGCCTGGTCGACGAACTCATCGTCTACCTGGCGCCGACACTGCTCGGCTCCGGCACGGCCGCCCTGGAAGGCCTCGGCATCACCACCCTGGCCGATGCCCAACAGTGGGAATGGGACCCGGCATCCGGGGGAGCCGTCCAGGTCCTCGGCCGCGACCTCCGGCTCCACCTTCGCCCGGCCACCACGGCCGATCCGGCTACTCCGGCTACCCCGGCCGATCCGGCCGCCACCCCTACTTCATCCGATACAACCCCGCGCCGCACCGGCGCGGACACCGCCGCAGGAGGCAATTGATGTTTACCGGAATTATCGCCGAGCAGGGGAAGGTGCTGTCCGTTGAGCGCAACGGGGACAGCAGCGCCACTGTTCGGCTCCACGCGCCCGGCACCACTGACGGCCTCGCCCTGGGTGGCTCCATAGCGGTCAACGGCGTCTGCCTCACCGCCACGCAGATCGACGGCAGGGACTTCAGCGTCGACGTCATGGGCGAGACCCTTGTCCGCAGCACCATCGGAGAGCTCACTGCGGGCGATCCGGTCAATCTGGAACGTTGCGTCCCCGCCGGGGGACGGCTGGACGGTCACGTGGTGCAGGGACACGTCGACGGCGTCGGCCAGCTTTTGGAGCGTGAAGGCCTCGGCAACTGGGACCGGCTCCGGTTCGCTGTGCCGGCCGGACTGGCCCGGTACATCGCCGAAAAGGGGTCCATCGCCGTCGACGGCGTCTCCCTTACCGTCACGACGGTCAGCCCGGCCAACGAGCCGGCGCCCTGGTTTGAAGTGGGGCTGATCCCCACCACCTTGGCCGAGACGGGGCTGGGCCAGAAGCCCCTCGGCGGCCATGTAAACCTTGAGGTCGACGTCCTGGCGAAGTACACCGAGCGCCTGCTGTCCTTTGCCGGTGGAACGTCGCCCGCAGCGCACAGAGCGCCCGACGGCACCGCCGCAGTATCCGCACCCACGGAAGGGGACGCGAAATGAGCCGCGTCAAAGACCACGTGAAAGACCAAGCCGGCCTGGCAGAGGCGCTCCGCGCCGCCGCTTCCGGCGCCGGCCGGGTAGGCCTCGATCCGATCGAGGACGCCATCAGCGCCATGGCAGCCGGGCGCCCGGTCCTGGTGGTGGACAACGAGGACCGCGAGAACGAAGGCGACATCATCTTCGCCGCCGAGCACGCGACCCCGGCGCTGATGGGCTGGACAGTCCGATACAGCTCCGGAGTGATCTGCGTACCGCTCGACGCCGAGCGCGCCGACGCGCTGGCCCTGCCGCCGATGGTGGCAATCAACGAAGATGCCAAGGGCACCGCCTACACCGTGTCCTGCGACGCCGCGGTGGGTATCAGCACCGGAATTTCCGCCACAGACCGCGCCCTGACGGCCCGGATCCTGGCCGACCCGCAAAGCCAGCCAAATTCCTTGACCCGTCCCGGGCATGTTTTTCCTCTCCGCGCCGTTAAGGGGGGAGTGCGGGAACGTCCCGGCCACACCGAGGCGGCCGTGGACCTGTGCCGGCTGGCCGGCCTGGAGCCCGTGGGAGTGATAGCAGAGCTTGTGTACGACAACGGAGAAATGATGCGGCTGGACGGATTGCGCGGCTTTGCGGTTGAGCATGGCTGCCCGCTGATTTCGATTGCGGATCTGGTGGCGTACCTTGAAGCAGGACAGCACGGCAGCCACGCAACGGACCCCGTCTGATGGAGGAGAAATAATGACGACTTCGGAGACCCGCGAAGAGACGGCCATGGCCCGCCAGCCGCATCCGGTCAGCGCAGGACCCATCGTCCAGCTGCCCACCGCCTTTGGCGATTTCGTGGCACAGGCATGGACCGATCTGGCCACCGGCGCGGAGCACTTGGCGGTCAGTTCACCGATGGCCCCGGCTGATGGCCAGCCCCCGCTGGTCCGCCTCCATTCGGAATGCCTTACCGGCGATGTGTTCGGGTCCTTCCGCTGCGACTGCGGCGAACAGCTGGCCTATGCCCTCGAGCTGATCAACGAACTCGGCGGGACTCTGCTCTACCTGCGTGGCCAGGAGGGTCGCGGAATCGGCCTGGCGAACAAGATGAAGGCCTACGCCCTGCAGGAGGCCGGTTTTGACACCGTCGAGGCCAACGAGCAGCTCGGGCTGCCGGTCGACGCGCGCTGCTACAAGGCCGCCGCCCAGATCCTCGCGGAGATGGGACTTCACGAGATCCGGCTCCTGAGCAACAACCCGGACAAGCAGGACCGGCTCGCCCAGGCAGGCGTCAAGGTAGTGGAGATGGTCCCCACGGAGGTTCCCTCCCGGGAGCAGAACATCCGATACCTGCAGACGAAGAAGGACCGGATGGACCATCGCCTGGTCCTGGACGGTGAACCCGCACCGGCCGCCGGCCTGCCCGGATTCGAACACGACCAAGACTGACCGGGCGGCCCCGCAGGCTGCCCGCAACCGCTTCGCCCCGCTTTACCTGCCAGCCCGTCCGGCCCGTCCTGCTTAGGACAGCCGGCAGGGCGGCCGGTCGGCGGCCCAACCACCAGACTCAACAGCAAGGAATACCCTATGAGCGGCCACGGCGCCCCCCAGATCGATCTCAGCACTTTCAAGCCCGAGGAAACCTCACGGCTCAAGCTGGCCATTGTTGCTGCGAGCTGGCACACCCAGATCATGGACGGACTGCTCGACGGCGCCCTGCGCGCCGCGAAGGACGCCGGGATCAGTGAGCCGACGGTCCTGCGCGTGCCCGGCACGTTTGAGCTTCCTGTCGCTGCGGCCCGGCTGGCACCGCACTTCGACGCCGTCGTGGCGCTCGGCGTCGTCATCCGGGGCGGCACGCCGCACTTCGAATATGTCTGCGAGGCGGCCACCCTGGGCCTGACCGAGGTCAGCGTCCGTACCGGCATCCCCGTGGGCTTCGGCGTGCTGACGTGCGACACCGAGCAGCAGGGGATCGACCGGGCCGGCCTGCCGGGGTCCACCGAGGACAAGGGGCACGAGGCGGTTACCGCTGCCCTGGCCACGGCAGTGACCCTCAAGCAGTTCGGCTGAGTCCCCAAGCTGCAGCCACGGCCGGCGCGGGCGCCACCCTGGCCGCCCGCGCCGGCCGTGGTTGACGTGCTGTGCAATACCTCACATCCTCACCGTCATGCAACGGCCCGGCAGGCGTTCCCGCGCCGGGAGCAAGTAGGCTTGGGGGCGTGAAGAATTTCGAGTCGCTGTTCGCAGAACTGAGTGAAAAGGCAGCCGTCCGCCCGGAGGGCTCCCGCACCGTCGCCGAACTGGATTCCGGAGTCCATGGCATCGGCAAGAAGGTCGTGGAGGAAGCAGCCGAGGTTTGGATGGCTGCCGAATATGAATCCGATGAGGCCGCCGCGGAGGAAATTTCGCAGCTGCTGTACCACCTGCAGGTTCTGATGCTCGCCAAAGGACTCACCCTGGAAGACGTCTACAAGCATCTTTAGCCGCGCCCGCACCGGAAACCGCCATGACTTTGCTGGCGGATCCCGTGCACCGCGTGGCCGATGTGCCCCAACAGATCCTTCCGAATCCAAGAGAGACTTTTCCCATGCTTAGAGTTGCCGTCCCGAACAAGGGATCCCTGTCCGAAGCTGCCGCGGCGATGCTGGCCGAGGCCGGCTACCGCCAGCGCCGCGATACCCGCGAGCTTGTCATGGTGGACCCGGACAACGATATTGAGTTCTTCTTCCTGCGCCCGCGCGACATTGCCGTGTATGTGGGCCAGGGAACGCTCGACGTCGGCATCACCGGCCGCGACCTGCTGCTCGACGCAGAGGTCGAGGCTGAGGAGCTGCTGCCGCTGGGCTTCGCCGCTTCCACCTTCCGCTTCGCCGGCCCGATAGGCGACTTCACCGAGGTCGCCCAGCTCGAGGGCAAGCGCCTGGCCACGAGCTACGACGGACTGTTGCGCGGCTACCTGGCCGAGCGCGGCATCAACGCCAAGGTGGTCCGCCTTGATGGCGCCGTGGAATCCTCCGTCCGCCTCGGCGTCGCGGACGCGATCGCCGACGTCGTCGAGACGGGCACCACGCTCAAGGCCGCCGGCATGGAGATCTTCGGCGAGCCGATCCTGAATTCAGAGTCGGTGCTGATCGGCCGCAAGGGCGAGCAGAATCCGGCCACCGAGGTACTGATCCGCCGGCTCCAGGGCGTCCTCGTGGCCCGGCAGTACGTGATGATGGACTATGACATCCGCAAGGAACTCGTGGAGCAGGCCGCCGGACTCACTCCAGGCCTGGAATCGCCCACCGTCTCGCCGCTGCGCGATTCGGACTGGGTGGCCGTCCGCTCGATGGTCCCCAAGCGGGAAACCAACCGGATCATGGACGAGCTCTACGACCTCGGCGCCCGCGCCATCCTGGTCAGCAGCATCCACGCCTGCCGCATCTAGGCGCCCACCCGCCGGGTCCCACCGCTAAATCCCTGCAGCAATTACCCGCCAGCCATTACCAGGAGAAGTCATGACTGTTGCCGTGCGCGTCATCCCGTGTCTCGACGTCGATGCCGGCCGCGTGGTCAAGGGCATCAACTTTGAGGGGCTCCGCGACGCCGGGGACCCGGTGGAACTGGCGCACCGCTACGACAACAGCGGCGCCGACGAGCTGACGTTCCTTGACGTCACCGCGTCCTCCGGCAACCGGGAGACCACGTTCGACGTCGTCCGCCGCACCGCCGAGGAAGTCTTCATCCCGCTGACGGTCGGCGGCGGCGTCCGCGGCGTGGCTGAGGTTGACAAACTCCTGCGCTGCGGCGCGGATAAGGCTGCCATCAACACCGCGGCCGTGGCCCGGCCGGACGTGATCGACGAGATCACCCGGCACTTCGGTTCCCAGGTCCTGGTGCTCTCCCTCGACGCCAGGCGCACCCGTCCGGGCTCGCAGCCCACGGCGTCAGGCTTCGAGGTCACCACGCACGGCGGACGGCAGGGGACCGGAATCGATGCCATCGCCTGGGCGCGGGAAGCGGCCGACCGCGGGGTGGGTGAAATCCTGCTGAACTCGATCGACGCCGACGGCACCAAGGACGGCTTCGACCTGGAACTGATCCGCCTGGCGCGGGCCGGGGTCAAGGTCCCGCTCATCGCCTCCGGCGGCGCCGGCAAACCGGAGCACTTCCCGCCGGCCGTGGCAGCAGGCGCAGACGCCGTCCTGGCGGCCTCGGTCTTCCACTTCGGCCCGCTGGACATGATCGCGCAGGTCAAGGCAGCGATCCGCGAGGCAGGCTTCGAAGTCCGCTGATTCCGGACTTGAGACTGCGGACAAAAAACGCGGGGCTGGTATCTGGTACCAGCCCCGCGTTTTCGTTTGTATTCTTAGGCTGCAGCGCTGGGTTAAAGTCCAACTTCGGCGGACTGCAGGAGCGCGACGGCGTCCGGCTGGCCTTCGAACGTCACGAGGGCGTGGCGGGTGCGGCCGTGGGCGTGCATGAGGAGCTCGCCCGGCTCGCCGACGATGGCCACCGACACGGGGGCGCGTTTGGCCACATGCCGCGGACCGGAGGGGCTCACCAGCACAATGCCCAGGTCCACGCCGCGGTACAGGATGGCCGCCCGCTTGACGAGCTCATCCCACAGGGCGTCCGAGTAGGCCTGGTCCAGGGCCCGCGGTGCCCAGCGGTCCACAGCGCGGCGGACGTCCTCGGTGTGCACGAAGTACTCGATCAGGTTGGAGCTCTCGTCCAGGGCCTTGATCCGCAACGGAGACAGGGCCGGGGGACCGGCACGGAAGTCGTTGACCAGCTTGGCGTAGTCCTCTGAGGTCTTCAGCGTGCGCGCCAGTTCGGCCGTTGCCTGGTCTGACGCCTTGGAGAGGCGTTTGATCAGCAGGCCCAGTCCGACGGCGATTTTGCGCTCGCGCAGGTACAGGTGCGCGGCAAGATCGCGGGTGAGCCAACCTGTGCAGAGCGTGGCGGCATCAGGGCCGGCCGCCAGCAGGGTTTCGGCCAGGACTTCTCGGGACGGTTCGACGAAATGCATCACTTGTGAAACTAGCACGAGACGGCCGTGCGTGGGCACAGGAATCGCCGCCGCAACCGTCCCTGGCGGCATCATCCGGCGGGGGACCGCGGCGGGCGCCCTGATTGGGCCACAGTGTTAAGCGGCGGGACGGACCCGCAGGCCGGCCGCCTGCCCGGAGGCACTAGACTTGATC
>NZ_CAKKMF010000103.1 GCF_918697925.1 Arthrobacter sp. Bi26 | reverse complement strand
GGCCGGCGAAGTGCGTCCACGACGTCATCCCGTGGGCGGGATCGGGACGGGACGCGAAGTTCCCCGCGATGACTGTCAGCCCGGCAGCCACCGTGGACACTGTGCGCAGCAGCCGGTTCATCGCGATGGTCCGCAGCAAAGCGTTGTCCGCCGGGTCGAGGGACTCCAGTTGGCGGCGGCGGGCGATCAGCCACAAGACCAGCCACGTCCCGGCGGCCAGCACCAGCAGGGCGCCGCCGAGCCAGGCGGCCGCTTCCGGTCCGGGGATGCGGCCGTCGCCTCCGCCGTTGTAATAGTTATATTGACCGTCGCTGACCGTGGTGGGGGCCACGGCCGCGAATCCGGGCAGCGTGGCAACCCGGGCGATGGCCGCGGCGGCCGAGACGAAGATCGCGGCCGTGGTCAATGCCAGCCTGCGGGGCAGGAAGTCCTTGATACGCCGCACAGACAGCATGGCCTCCCGCCGCATTCGCCGCGGTCCCGGGTAGCTGACCTGGCCCAAGGCGTGCACGGCCAGGCAGCCCAGGACCGGCCACGCCATGGCCGGGACGATCGACTCGGCGCTCACCAAGGAGACGGCCGCTGACGGATTGGCGGGGATGATGCCTAGAGTCATGGCGCCCTGGAGCGAGCTCGCCAGCCAGCCGATCACACCCACCCACAGCCCGTGCTCCGACACGCTCTGCGGCGAGGTTCCGGCCCCGGGGGCCCAGATCACCCATCGCAGCACGGCATAGACGAGCAGTGCTGCGATCGCCGGGCCGAGCAGCAGCATCGGCGGCAGGTAGAACAGGGCCGGCATGGAATCCCCCAAGATTCAGCAGTAATGTACCAAGCTATTGATACAAACTAGGCGTGGGGGCCCCGGGGGTCAAGGACTTCAGTCGTCGAACGGCTTAAACCGCTCCACCGCAACTATTTTGTTCTTGCTGTGGTGCGCCACGTGGCACACGATGATCTCGCCCGGCGCCAGAAACGGGTCCGAGGACGGCAGCAGATCCCGGAGGCGGGAGTTCATGTGCTTTGCGAGTTGCTTCAGGACGGTCGGCAGGGCCGGGCGGTGCGTACACACGGCCACGGCGCGCTGCTTGTCGAACAGCGCCTCGACGACGGCGGCCGTCTTCTGCGGGCTGCGGCCGTGCCGGTGCTCGGTGAGGGCCTCGTTGAGCTTTACCTTGGTGTCGGCCGCCTTTGCGTACGGGGCGATGGTGGCCACGCACCGCCGCCAGGGGCTTGAAACGATCCGCCCGGGCTTCCACGCCTGCAGGAGCCGCCCCACCGACTGCGCCTGCCGCATGCCGGTAGCAGCCAGCGGGCGGTCACCCTCGGCCTTGGACCACGAAGATCGGGGCTTGGCCTTCGCATGGCGCACGATCAGCAGCGGCCAGGTCTCCAGTTCCCCGCGGTCGTGGGCGTTCACGAGGTGCTGGAGTGGTTCGATGTCGCCCGGGTTGCTCAGGAGGCGGGCGGCTTTCTCGGGCGGGCACCACATGACGCTGTCGACTTCAGTGCCGTCCGGCAACAAGGCAGCGCCGTCGACGTCGACCGCCCAGTAGTGGACCACCTTCAGCCCGGCCGGCACATGGTAGTGGATGGGCGGAAGCGGGATCCCCAGGGGCGCGATGAGCCCGATCTCCTCCTCCACCTCGCGGACGGCGCACTCCGGGATGGTCTCGCCCGGGTCGATCTTGCCCTTCGGCCAGGACCAGTCGTCATACCGCGGGCGGTGAATCAGCAGGACCTCGAGCTGGTCCTTGGTTGCCGAATTGAGGCGCCACGGGATGGCGCCTGCCGCCGTGACGGCAACCTCTTCGCCGGGCTGGTCGGCCTGGTCCTCAACCAGTTCATCGCTGCTCACACTCACGGTCCCTACCGCAGGCTGGTCGAGCGCTGGCGGGAGCGGGAAGCGAGCAGCCAGGACTGGACGTCCTTGAGGTTCTCGCCGTCTTCTGCCAGGTGGTGGCGGGTCCATTCGCCCTGCTTGTCCAGGTGCCAGCTGGCGGTTTCGGGCACCATGTAGCGGTTGAGCAGGTCCAGGACATAGCTCGTGTCGTCGCCGCTGGTCAGCTGTACCAGGGCCTCCACCCGGCGGTCGAGGTTGCGGTGCATCATGTCGGCAGAGCCGATGTAGACCACCGGGTCGCCGGCATTGGCGAAGGCGAAGACGCGGGAGTGCTCCAGGAAACGGCCCAGCACGGAGCGGACCGTGATGTTCTCGCTCAGGCCGGGAACGCCGGGCCGCAGGGAGCAGATGCCGCGGACAATGACGTCCACCTGCACCCCGGCCTGGGACGCGCGGTACAGGGAATCGATGATGGCCTCGTCCACCATCGAATTGACCTTGATCTGGACGCGGGCGGCGATGCCGGCCCGGGCGTTCCTGATCTCGGTTTCGATCCTGTCGATCAGACCGGACCGGACCGAGCGCGGCGCTACGAGCAGCCTCTTGAACGTGGACTTCGGTGCGTAGCCGGAGAGCTGGTTGAACAGCTTCGAAAGGTCTTCGCCGACCTGTTCGTTCGCCGTCAGCAGGCCCAGGTCCTCGTAGTAGCGGGCCGTGCGCGGGTGGTAATTGCCGGTGCCGATGTGGCAGTAGCGGCGCAGGCCGTCCACTTCCTGGCGGACCACGAGGGAGAGCTTGCAGTGGGTCTTGAGGCCCACGATGCCGTACACCACATGGACCCCGGCCTGTTCCAGTTTCCGGGCCCAGGAGATGTTGGCCTGCTCGTCGAAGCGGGCCTTGATCTCCACGAGGGCCAGGACCTGCTTGCCGGCCTCAGCGGCGTCGATCAGTGCATCGACAATCGGGGAGTCCCCGGAGGTGCGGTACAGGGTCTGCTTGATGGCCTGGACTTTGGGGTCCGCGGCCGCCTGTTCCAGGAACGCCTGGACGGACGTGGAGAAGGAATCATACGGGTGGTGCAGGAGGATGTCCCGTCGCCGCATGGCGGCAAAGACGTTGGCCGCCTTGGAGGTTTCCGATTCGTTGAGGTACCGCGAGGTGTGCGGGACGTGCTTGGGGTAGTGCAGGTCTGCCCGGTCGATCCCGGCAATCACCGAGAGCCCGCGCAGGTCCAGCGGTGCCGGAACGGAGTAGACCTCGGATTCCTCGACGCCGAGCTCGCGGATCAGCAGGGCACGGATGTTCGGGTTGATGTCGTTGGTGACCTCCAGCCGGACCGGCGGGCCGAACCGGCGGCGCAGGAGTTCCTTCTCCAACGCCTGCAGGAGGTTCTCGGCGTCGTCCTCTTCGACCTCGACGTCCTCGTTGCGGGTCACGCGGAAAGTGTGGTGCTCCAGGACCTCCATGCCGGCGAACAGCTGGTCCAGGTGCACGGCGATGACTTCTTCGAGCGCGATGAACCGGGCCACACGCCCTGGGACGGAGCCGGCGCGGGCGCCGTCGATGGAGATCAGGCGGGGGAGCTGGTCAGGGACCTTGACACGGGCGAAGAGTTCCTTGTCGCTGACCGGGTTGCGGACCACCACGGCGAGGTTCAGGGACAGCCCGGAAATGTAGGGGAACGGGTGCGCCGGATCCACGGCCAGCGGCGTCAGGATCGGGAAGACCTTTTCCGCGAACATGGCGCTGAGCTGGTCCTTGGCCTGCGAGTCGAGTTCCTCCCAGTGCATGAGGTGGATGTGCTCGTACGCCAGGGCGGGACGGATCTGCTCGGCGTAGACGCGGGCGTGGCGCTGCTGGAGCCGGTGGGCCTCCTCGCCGATCTGCTCCAACACCTGCATGGGGCTCAGCCCGGCGGGGGAGGGGACCGCGAGGCCTGTGGCGATCCGTCGCTTCAGGCCGGCCACCCGGACCATGAAGAACTCGTCCAGGTTGGAGGCGAAGATGGACAGGAAGCTGACCCGCTCCAGCAGGTACAGGTTGGGGTCCTCGGCCAGTTCCAGGACCCTGGCGTTGAAGGATAGCCAGCTCAGCTCACGGTCCAGGAACCGGTCCGGGCGGATGTCGCCTTCAGGTTCCAGGTTCGGCGCGAACTCCGGAATGTCGATCCGGTCCTGGGTGGCGCGTGAGGCCGGCACTTCGGAGGAGCCAAAGCGGGCTCGTACCGGACGCGCCCCCTTTTCCGACGTAGCTGGTTCAGACGTGGATGTCCGGGCAGTATCCCGTGGCATGGGGTCTCCTCAATGCTGGCGCGATGTAGCTTCAACCTTACAAGCAATCATGGCCGGATGACCCCAGATTTCGGCCCGGCCGCGGTGGTCATCCGCCGACTTGACTAACGCCGTCCGGCGCGGGAGTCACGGCCGGTGGTTGCTGCTGCGCCAGCGGCGCGTACATGACATCGACATCCCAGCGCGTGAATCCGAGGCGGCGGTAGAGGGCGACGGCGGGCGCGTTGTCGGCATCGACGTAGAGCATCACGGCGCGGAGCCCGAGGTCCTGCAGGTGCCTGATGCCGGCGACCGTGAGGACCTTGCCCAGCCCGGCGCCCTGGGCATCCGGGGTCACGCCCACCACGTAGACCTCGCCGATCGCGGGGTGATCGCCGTGCCGGGGGTGCACCTTGGTCCAATGGAACCCCAGGAGCCGGTCCGCCGGGTCCACGGCCAGCAGGAAACCCGCAGGATCAAACCAGGGTTCGGCCATCCGGGCGTCCAGATCGGCGCGCGTCATGTTGCCCTGTTCCGGGTGGTGGGCGAAGGCGGCCTTGTTTGCGGCCAGCCAGGCGTCCTCGTCCCGGCCCGCCACGAAAGTGCGGAGCTGTACGCCCTCCGGGAGTTGGACCTCCGGCAATGCCGCTGCCGCCGTCATCAGCCGCATCTTCCACAACTCGCGGACGGCGCCGTAGCCGTAGCGGGCCGCGAGGTCCGCCGCGGCCTCGTGGTTTCCGTGGGACCAGGCTTTCAGGCCTGTAAAGCCGCGGACGCTTTTAAGTTCGCTCACCAGGCGGTCGCCCACGCCCTGGTTGCGGTAGCTGGGGTGGACGGCAATCTCAAGGACCCCTGTGCCGTCGGGCTCCTCGATGACGACGGCGACGCCGGCGAGGTCCTGCGCCGTCGCGGGATCCAACTTGTCGTCCGGGGCGTAGAGGGCCAGGGCCAATACCGAATGCTCGCCCGCGTCGGCGGCGCGCAGCGTGACAAGGGTCTGTTCGGACAGCGGCGGATTGCCGTCGGACTCCTCCGCCGCGGCGACCAGGGCGGCGACGTCCCGCAGCAGCCTGCCGCCCACTGTTCCTTTGACGGCAAGTACGGGCCAGTTTTCCGGGTGCGCAGGGCTCATGGTGCAAGGCTATCGGGTGCATGGCTGTCAGCGGCCGATTTTGTTGAACTCCGGACGGCGGCGTATAGTCGTTATCTCGTCCGGCGTTGAGCCAGATGCGAGGGGGATCCACCGCTGGGGTGGCCTCGATACGTTCGACCCGTATGTCCTCCACTGAGAATATTTACTGAGAGTATTTGCGCCGATGGATTGGTGCACCACGAAGGCCCCGGACTCCAGAGTCCGGGGCCTTCTGTGTTTAGTGCTATTTGGGTTTCAGTGCTGCTGGGTTCGGGCGGCCTTGGTGCTCAGGCCTCGGTGAGTTCGTCCTCGGGCTGGCGGACCAGGGTCAGGCGGTAGCCGACGTTGCGGACGGTGCTGATCAGGTTCTCGTGGTCGGCGCCCAGTTTGGCGCGCAGCCGCCGGACGTGGACGTCCACGGTGCGGGTGCCGCCGTAGTAGTCGTAGCCCCAGACTTCGGTCAGCAGCTGCTGGCGGGTGAAGACCCGGCCGGGGTGCTGGGCGAGGTATTTCAGCAGTTCAAATTCCTTGAAGGTCAGGTTGAGCGCGGCGCCGTTGACCCGTGCGGTGTAGCTGGCCTCGTCAATTACGACGCCGGCGGCCCGGATTTCGGTCGGCACGTCCTCCTTCTCCGGAACGGCGCGCGCGACGCCGAGGCGGATCCTGGCTTCGACTTCTGCCGGGCCCGCGGATTCCAGGAGGATGTCGTCGACGGCCCACGCCGAGGAGACGGCGGCCATGCCGCCTTCGGTGAGGATGAGCATCAAGGGGGCGCTGAGGCCGGTGGCCTTGAGCAGCTGGGTGAGGGAACGTGCGCCGACCAGGTCCTTGCGGGCATCCAGCAGGACGATGTCGCAGGGGTCGGTCTCGAGCAGTGCGGTGGGCTCGGCCGGCAGGATATGCACCCGGTGGTTCAGCAGTTCCAGAGCAGGCAGGACGTCCACGGATGTTCCGGTGCTGTTCGTCAATAGCAGGATGTGCGACATTGTTCCTCCAAGGGGTGTCCGCGCATCGTTGGGCGTCTTGTTGCTGATCCCGAGTATACCTAAAGGCCCCATTCCGGCCATGGTCCCGTCACCTCCGCCCACTGCTTTTGCGACACAAATCGTTCATATAAGGCAGGATTGAACCGTCAGGGCCCGCGGCCCGTTGAAATTGAGCCGAGTCGAATTGGGGTCCGCAGTGAGCGAAGATACGGCCATGGTGGGTCTGCCGATGGCGAGTAGACCGTGAAGCCGTGGAGCGTCGGGATCATTGGCCTGGCCGGCCTGGCGGCCATTGTTGCCGGCGCCTATTCCTCGCCCGAGGTCCTCCTGGCCGTCGCGGCCCTCTTCGCGGCCGGCATCGGCATCGGCTGGCCCTACTTTCTCGGCATCCCCGCCAAGAAGACCCTCGCAGCCTTGATTGGCCTGCCAGGTGTGGGGTCGGCGGTGGCCGCAACCTATCTTCCGGCTCCCGGCTTCCTGGACTGGACGCCGTCGTTCATGGCGGTCGGGGTCATGGCCATCTTCGTCATGCAGCTGATCCGGGGCACCGGGCAGGCCCAGCGCCTCGAATCCACCCTGGGCTCCTGCGCGGGTGTCCTGCTGTCCTGCCTGGGCGCCGGCTGGATTGCGAGCTCGCGCTTCAACGGAGTCCGCGAAATGATCCTCGTGGCCGCCGTCAGTGCAGCCATCGCCCTGATGGCGGGGCTGATCCGTTTACCTGACCGGATCGTTGCGCCGCTGGGCATCGTCAGCGCGGGGCTCGCCGGGCCGCTCGCCGGCCTGGTGTTCTCCGACATTGCCGTGCTTCCGGCCGCCCTCGCCGGCGTCGTAGTGGGGGCGGTGCTGGTGAGTTTCCGCCGCCTCGTCATCCTCAGCGGTGAGAGCCTGAACGTTTTGGCGGCCGTGGGCATGGGGCTGGGGCCGGTGTCGGCGGTCGGTTCCCTGGCCTACTTCATAGACAAACTACTCATCTACTAAGGGTTAGGATGGCATCATGTCCGTACTTGCATATGAGATCTTTTTCCTTGTCCTGCTTGGCGTGGCCAGCCTGTCCATGGCGTGGTTTGCCGGCTTTGTCGTGTACCGCCTCTTCAAAGGCCAGAAGTAACACGTTCCAGACCCCGTAGCTTCCAGAGGTAGATGCTGTGCCGATTGAAATCCCTACTGATCTGACCCCCGAAATCGTTCCGCTGTCCTGGCTCATTGGTGAGTGGGAGGGCAGCGGCCGGTTGGGGGCCGGGGACGAGGACTCCGAGCACTTCCTGCAGCACGTGTCGTTTACGCACAACGGCCTGCCGTACCTGCAGTACCGTGCCGAGAGCTGGCTGACGGACGACGAGGGCACCAAGCTGCGTCCCCTGACCGTCGAGACCGGCTTCTGGGCCCTCGAGCGCAAGCAGCGCGAGGAGGACGGTGGCCCCGGCCTGATCCCGGCGGACATCGTCCCCGTGCTTAGGAGCGCCGACGAGGTGGAGGCCCTGCGTAACAGCGACGGCGGCTTCGACATCTCGGTCTCCATTGCCCACCCCGGCGGGATCTCGGAGCTGTACTACGGTCAGATCAAGGGACCCCAGATCCAGCTCAGCACCGACATGGTGATGCGCGGCAGCCACTCCAAGGAGTACACGGCGGCCACCCGGATCTTCGGACTCGTGGAAGGGAACCTGCTGTGGCGCTGGGACGTGGCCACCGGCAAGGATTCGGCGTCCGGGGGCGGCCTGGAAGCCCACGCATCGGCCATCCTCGCCAAAGTAGGCTAAAGGCGCGGTCTCACTGATTTTTTCCGTTGTCAGCATCGACCTAGGAGAAACGCCGTGACCGACGAAGTCAGCTCAGCCCCCAGCCAAGCCCCCGGTAGCACCAGCTACGCCGACCTCAAGGCCGTGTACTTCAACGGCACCCTCAAGAAGTCCCCGGACGTGTCCAACACCCAGGGCTTGATCGAGGTCAGCCGCCGGATCATGGAAAAGCAGGGCGTCACCACCCGCGTGATCCGCACGGTGGACCACGACATCGCCAGCGGCGTCTACCCGGACATGCGCGACCACGGCTGGGCGACCGATGAATGGCCGGAAATCTACCCGGTCGTCCAGGAAGCGGACATCGTCGTCGTCGCCGGGCCCATCTGGCTGGGGGACAACTCCTCGCAGACCAAGAAGCTCATCGAGCGCCTCTATGCCCACTCCGGGCAGCTGAACGCGAAGGGCCAGTGGGCTTACTATCCCAAGGTGGGCGGCTGCCTCATCACCGGCAATGAGGACGGGATCAAGCATTGCGCCATGAACGTCCTGTACAGCCTCCAGCACGTCGGCTTCACCATCCCGCCGCAGGCCGACGCCGGATGGATCGGCCCCGTGGGTCCCGGGCCGAGCTATCTCGACGAGGGGTCCGGGGGTCCGGACAGTGATTTCACCAACCGCAACACAACCTTCATGACCTGGAACATGCTGCACCTGGCCCGGATGCTCAAGGACTCCGGCGGCATTCCCGCCTACGGAAACCTCCCCGACGCCTGGAAAGCGGGCACCCGCTTCGATTTTGAAAATCCGGAATACCGCTAGGGCCGGCCGGCCCCACGGTCCGACAAAGGCCGGCCGGCACCGGCACTCGATGCCGGGGCCGGAATACGCGCAGAGCTAAGGACGTTCCTTTCAATATGACTATCAAAAGCCCCCTGTTGTCGCGCCCGGCCGCGGTTGAGGCCAGCGGTGCCGACGCCGGCGTCGCCGCCCACTACGGCGAGCCGCTTCGGGAGCAGCGGGCGCTGGCCGCAGGCACCGCCGTCGTCGATCTCTCAAACCGCGGCGTGGTCACGGTCAGCGGACCGGACCGCCTCAGCTGGCTGAACACCCTGTCCTCCCAGCAGCTCACTTCCCTGGCCCCGGGCCAGTCCACCGAACTGCTGTTGCTGAGCGTTCAGGGCCGGATCGAGTTCGACGCCCGGGTGGTGGACGACGGCGCCACGACCTGGCTGATTGTTGAGGGAGCCGAAGCCGGCCCGCTCGCCGAATGGCTGAACAAGATGAAGTTCATGCTCCGGGTCGAGATCGCCGATGTCTCCGCGGACTGGGCCGTGCTCGGCTCCACCCAGCCCATCCCGGAATGGTCGGCGCTGCACGTCTGGGAAGACCCGTGGCCGCATGTCGGTGCCGGCGGCTACTCCTACGCGGTGGTGGGCGAGGACGCCCACCCCGGACTGGAACGGCCGTGGTTCGAGTACCTTGTTCCCGCGCCTGAGCTGGTCGCAACGGTGGGCGAGCGTGCCCTCGCCGGCACCATGGCGTCCGAAGCGCTGCGGATTGCCGCGTGGCGGCCCCGGTGGGGCGCGGAAACCGACGACAAGACCATCCCGCACGAGCTCGACCTCCTCCGCACCGCCGTGCACCTGGCCAAGGGCTGCTACAAGGGCCAGGAGACGATCGCCCGCGTCCACAACCTGGGCCACCCGCCGCGGCGGCTCGTGTTCCTCCAGCTCGACGGCTCCCAGCACACCCTGCCCGCGCCCGGCAGCGAGGTGCGTGCCGGCGACCGTAAGGTGGGCACTGTGACGTCCGTGGCGCAGCATTACGAAATGGGCCCCGTGGCCCTGGCCGTGATCAAGCGCTCCGTCGCCCCGGACGATGTCCTGACCGTGGTGGACGGTGACGAGCCCTATGCCGCGGCCCAGGAAGTCATTGTGGCTCCCGACGCCGGCCAGGTAGTGGGCCGCCAGACCGGCTTCCTGCGGGGCACCCGATGAGCGGCGAGTCGCCGCTGGGTTCGTCCCCGCTGGAAGGTGCAGCCGCGCCCGACGACGAGACCCTGGCGCTTGCCCACGCGCTCTTCGACGCCGCCCGCGAGGGCAACTCCGCGCTGCTGGGCGGCTATCTCGCCGCCGGCGCGCCGGCCACGCTGACCACGTCCTCCGGCGACTCACTGCTCATGTTGGCGGCCTACCACGGTCACGCCGGCACTGTCCGGCTGATCCTGGAGCACGGCGGCGACGTTAACGCGCCTAATGACCGCGGCCAGACGCCGCTGGCCGGCGCTGTCTTCAAGGGCTACACGGACGTCGCCCGGGAGCTGTTGGAGGCCGGGGCCGACCCCGACGCCGGCACCCCCACCGCGCGGGCCGCCGCGGAAATGTTCGCCCGCACGGAGATCCTGGCCCTCCTCGGCTGACGAGACCCGGTTCGGGCCCGCTGGAGGCCCGGCCGGCGCGGATCCGGGACGATTGCCGCCAAATACTCCACGTGGAATAATCTATAGTGGAGTAATCGCAGTCCAGACCGAAGAGGACAGTTCTAGACCGAAGAGGACAGCGCCATGGCCCGGGCAATCGCACTGACACCGCTGGGTGTCGCCGCACTCTCCCTGCTCGTTGAAGAGCCGATGCATCCCTACGAGATGTACCAACTCCTGATCGCCCGGCACGAGGACCGCCTGGTCAAGGTCCGGCCAGGAACTCTCTATCACGCCATCGGGCGGCTCGAAGAGCAGGGTCTCGTCGCAGCAACGGGAACGGACCGGGGAGGCAACCGCCCGGAGCGCACCACGTACACGATCTCGGCGGCCGGCCGCGAGGCGTTCACGAAGTGGCTGCAGGACATGCTCGCGGCCCCGGTCAACGAATACCCGTCCTTCCCGCTGGCCATCTCCGAGGCCTACAACCTGCCCGCCGGCGTCGTCGTCGAACTCCTCGACCGCCGGCTTCAGGTGCTGCAGGAGCAGCTCGACTTCCTGGTCTCCGGCGAGGAACTGCTCAAGAAGAAGGGCGTGGAGCGCAAGTACTGGATCGATGTCCAGTACCAGCAGTGCACGCTGCAGGCCGAAATCGCCTGGATCCGCGGCCTTCAGGACCAGCTCCGCTCCGGCGAACTGCCGTGGTGAGCCCTTGCGCCCCCGGCCGGGACCCGGCCGCCCCAACACTTAGCCCGTCCAACGTTCACACCAGCCCCTAAGGAACCCCATGGAAAACGTAGCCCGGCCATGGCCGGCACTCTGGTCCCTGGTGATCGGCTTCTTCATGATCCTGATCGACACCACCATCGTCTCGGTGGCCAACCCGAGCATCATGGAGGGCCTCAACACCGACATCAACTCGGTGATCTGGGTGACCAGTGCCTACCTGCTCGCCTATGCCGTGCCGCTGCTTATTACCGGCCGGCTCGGTGACCGCTTCGGACCGAAGAAGCTCTACCTCTCCGGACTCGTCGTCTTCACCATGGCATCGCTGTGGTGCGGCCTCTCCGGCGACGTCCAGACCCTCATTGCGGCCCGCGTGGTCCAGGGCCTCGGTGCGGCCATGATGACGCCGCAGACCATGGCCGTCATTACCCGGATCTTCCCCCCGGACCGCCGCGGGGCGGCCATGGGCATCTGGGGCGCCACTGCCGGCGTCGCCACCCTGGTCGGCCCGATCCTCGGAGGCGTGCTGGTGGACGGCCTCGGCTGGGAGTGGATCTTCTTCATCAACGTCCCCGTCGGGATTGCCGGCTTCATCCTCGCCCAGCGTTTCGTCCCCTCGCTGACCACCCACCCGCACAAGTTCGATATTCCCGGGGTTCTGCTCAGCGCCCTCGGCCTGTTCCTCCTGGTCTTCGGCATCCAGGAGGGCGAGACGTACGACTGGGGCACCATCGCCGGCCCCATCACCGTCTGGGGCCTGATCATCAGCGGCATCGCCGTGCTGGTGGTCTTTGTCCTGTGGCAGAAATTCAACAAGGGTGAACCGCTGCTGCCCCTGTCCCTTTTCAAGGACCGTAACTTCTCGCTCGCCAACATTGCGATCACCACGGTGGGCTTCACCGTCACAGCGTTCAGCCTGCCGCTGATCTTCTACTACCAGATCGTCCGCGGCCTGACCCCGACCCAGTCTGCGCTCATGATGGTGCCCATGGCGCTGATCTCAGGCGGCCTCGCGCCCGTGGTCGGCCGGATCATTGACAAAGTCAACCCGAAGTTCATCACAGCGACCGGCCTGGTCCTGATGTCTGTGGCGCTGTTCTGGAACGCCCTGCTCATGCACCCGGACACCCCCATCTGGCTGTTCCTGCTGCCGAGCGCAGTGCTGGGCTTCGCCAATGCGGGCATTTGGGCGCCGTTGAGCTCCACCGTCACGCGCAACCTGCCGCCGCGGCAGGCCGGAGCCGGCTCGGGCGTCTACAACACGACCCGCCAGATCGGCGCCGTGCTCGGCAGCGCCGCCATCGCCGTGCTCATCCAGGCGCGGCTGGCGGCAGAGCTCCCCGCCCGGCCCGGAGAAGGCGCGGAGGCCAGCCCGATGGGCTTCGGCGGCGCCCTGCCCGAGGCACTTCATGAGGGGTTCTCGACGGCGATGGGCCAATCCATCCTGCTGCCGGCGGCGGTCATCCTGATCGGTGCTGCCGTGGCGCTCTTCTTCGCCAAACCCAAGCCGGTCCAGGGCTGGGGAGAACCGGGCCCCGCCGCAGCTGCCGGCGCGGACCTGGACAAGGCCGCCGCGGAGCGTGGCTAGCCTGGCGGGCATCCGGATCAGCCCAGCAGCACGCTGGTCTGGATGCCGCCCGCGGAGAAGCCCAGGCTCCGGGCCAGGGCCAGCGAACCCTTGTTGCTGACCTCTGAACGCCACTGCAGCGTCAGCCCGGCGGCGAGGGCCTCGTGGGCGGCTATCGATGCGGCCAGCTTGCCCAGGCCGCGGCGCCGCCATTCGGGCGCAACCAGCACGCCAAGATGGGCCAGGAGCCCTTCCCATTCGGCGTAGGCCCCGCAGGCCACGGGGGTCCGGCGGCCGTCTTCCAGATGCAGGACAGTGAAGCGGTGTGCCAGGCCGGCGAGGCCCACCTCGTTGACGTCATCGGGCGGGCAGAACGTTTCCAGCTCGATCGCTTCCGGGTTCCCATGCGAGACGGTCAGCTCCTCGGAAGGCTGCTGCAGGGGGAGGTCGTCGGCGAAGAAGAGTGCGGCTGCGCCCAGGCCGTGGCCACCGTGCCCGCGGGTGATGGTCAGCAGTGTCACGTGCTGGGCCAGTTCCTCGTCGGAGAGCCCGACGGCGGCGTCCAGCGCCCATTGCGGGCCCACCAGGGCGGAGTTGCCGAACAGGCGGACGAACTGCACCGCCCGGGCAGTCTCGTCCGCCCGGGTGAGCCGCACGCCGGCGGCGGCCGCGAAGGCGCCGTCGTCGAACCCCAAGCGGCGCGCCCAGGCAAGCTGGACTATTTCAGCGGAACCGGGCTCAAGAGTCATGAATCAACCCTACCCACCGCGCGGCCCACGGGCCGCTTAGCCGAAGAGGCCGCTTAGCCGAAGAGTACAGCGGCCTCGTCATAGCGGCTCTGCGGTACGGATTTGAGGTTGCCGAGCGCGGCGTCGAAACCGACGTGCACAATGTCCGTGCCGTGCAGCGAGACCATCGTGCCCCAGCGCTTCTCCACCACCGAATCGATGGCCGCCATGCCCAGGCGGGTGGCCAGGACACGGTCAAACGCAGTCGGGACGCCGCCGCGCTGGATGTGGCCAAGGACCGTGGCGCGGGTCTCGATGCCGGTGCGTGCCTCCAACTCGGGCGCCAGCATTTCGGCGATGCCGCCGAGGCGCGGGCGGCCAAACGTATCGAGGCCGCGCTCCGAATGCGGGGACTCCTGGCCTTCGGGCACAAACCCCTCGGCGACGACAAGCAGCGGGGCGCGGCCACGGTCGTGGGCGGAGACCACCCACTCGGCGATCTGATCCATGGAGGCCTTCTGCTCGGGGATCAGGATGGCGTGGGCGCCCGAGGCCATGCCCGCGTGCAAGGCGATCCAACCCACGTGCCGTCCCATGACCTCCGCAATCATGCAGCGGTGGTGGGACTCTCCAGTGGTGCGCAGCCGGTCGATTGCCTCGGTGGCGATTTCCACGGCGGTGTCGAAGCCGAAGGTGTAGTCCGTGGCGTCTAGATCGTTGTCGACCGTCTTGGGCACGCCCACGATCTTGAGGCCGGCGTCGGTAAGTCGCTTTGCGGCGGCCAGGGTGCCTTCGCCGCCGATCGCGATGATGGCGTCGATCCCGAGCCGGTCCATGTTGGCCTTGATGACCTCGGGACCGCCGCCGTTCTCGAACGGGTTGGTGCGGGACGTGCCGAGGATGGTGCCGCCCTGCTTGGCGATGCCGCGGACCATGGTGCGGGGAATTTCCACGATGTCGCCCTCGACAACGCCGCGCCAGCCATCCCTGAATCCTACGAACTGCTGGCCGTGGACCGCGATTCCCTTGAGGACGGCGCCACGGATGACGGCGTTCAGGCCGGGGCAGTCTCCGCCGCTGGTGAGGATTCCAATTTTCATATCTCGGCTCAAATCCTGGTTTGAAGGGGTACAGGCAGAGCGCCACGCTGAGCTCACCTAGAGTCTAGTGGCGCGTGTGGGGCAGGACACAAACGGTTACAAAAGGGTGCCCCCGCCGTGAAGGCAGGGGCACCCTTTTCGTGGTGTGGCGCTACTACCGGGCGCCGAATGCCGCCCGGCCGGGACGGCCTGTGATGGCCGGCCTCTGTGATCGAGGTCAGGGCCGGGAGGAACGCTTCGAGAGGAAGCTTTCGAGGACGATTGCGTTGCGCTGGTCCGGGAGGAGCAGCCACGCCACGATGTAGAACACGAACGCCGGCCCGGGGAGCAGGCTCAGGAGCAGGTAGGCGATCCGGACATACGCCACATCAACATTCAGTTTGGCGGCAATTCCGCCGCAGACGCCGCCTAGCCAGCGCTGCGGACCACGTTTCAGGCCGAAGCCACGGATGGTGTCGAAGAATTTATCCATGGTTCAAGACTTCCCTGTAGTTGACGTATTGTCACGCCTGCGCGCCGAGACCAGTCCGCCCACTATCAGGGCGGCCCCGGCCCCGATCATCAGGCCGATCAGGACGTAGGTGCCGTTGAGGGCCACGATGCCGAGCCCGGAAATGATGATCAGCGCGGCCAATGCCACCACTGTCAGCCCCCAGACCACTGTGCCCACCCGGGCGGGGGAACCCGCCTCGGGGTCCTGCCAGGCCGCGGCAGGCCGCGAGTCGTCATAGCTGCTCATGTCAGTTGCCTTCCTTAATGGTCACGTTGCTGACGGTGCCGGAGATCTTCAGGACCAGCCGGGCGCCTGGCATCGAGGTGTTGTAGTCGCTTTGCTGCTTCGTGATGCCGCCGCGGTCCTGGTTGCCGTCGTGGATGTTGCCCATGGTCATGTCCGCCTGGACCTGGACCGGGACGGTGGCGGGGATGACGACGGTGAGGTTGCTGGCCGTCGCGTCGATCGGAACGACGACGTCGGAGCCCAGGGGCGGATTCAGCGCCAGCTTGGTCAGGTCCACGGTTCCGGCGCCGCCGGTGATCTCGAAGCCGCCATTGGCCTGTTCAATGCTCGTCGGCGTCCAATCGGCGTTCTGGAAGCGGAACCGGTCCCCATGCGGGACCACGCTGAAGATTGCGCCGATCAGCAGTGCGACGACCGCGAAGAAGCCCAGGATTCCGGAAGTCCGGCCCCGCAACCCTACGAACAGGATCCCGAGACCCAGGATGGCCGCGCCGAAGGCCCAGACCAGCGCGTTGCCGGCGTCGCCGAGATCGATCACATTGGCGGCGTCGAGGGCCTTGATGCCGCCGCCCACCAGGAGGGCGGAGCCGACGGTGACGAGGACAGCCGGAGTGCCAGGGCCAAGGT
>NZ_CAKKMF010000102.1 GCF_918697925.1 Arthrobacter sp. Bi26 | reverse complement strand
CAGCTGTGCACCGCCGTCGCGTCCTCCGCGGAATCCAACAAGGCGTCGTCCGCGTCCTCGCCGGCGAACTGGGACATGTACAGCCGGTAGTACGCGCCCTGCATGGCCAGCAGCTGGGCGTGCCGGCCCTGTTCGACGATCTGCCCGTCCTCCATGACCAGGATGGTGTCAGCGTCCCGGATGGTGGAGAGCCGGTGGGCGATGATGAAGCTGGTGCGCTCGGTGCGCAACGCGGCCATGGCCTTCTGGACCAGGGCCTCGGTGCGGGTGTCCACGGAACTCGTGGCCTCGTCCAGGATTAGCAGCGACGGGTTCGCCACGAAGGCCCGGGCAATGGTGATCAGCTGCTTTTCGCCGGCACTGACGTTGTTGCCTTCTTCGTCAATGATTGTGTTGTAGCCGTCCGGCAGCGCGCGGACGAAGCGGTCCACGAACGTGGCCTTGGCCGCCGCCATGATCTGGTCCTCGGTGGCGTCCAGCTTGCCGTAGCGGATGTTCTCGTAGATGGTTCCGCCGAACAGCCAGGCGTCCTGCAGCACCATGCCCACCTTGGCGCGCAGCTCCGAACGGCTCAGCCGGGTGATGTCCACGCCGTCCAGGGTGATGCTGCCGGCGTTCAGTTCGTAGAAGCGCATCACGAGGTTGACCAGGGTGGTCTTGCCCGCCCCGGTCGGTCCCACGATCGCCACTGTGTGCCCGGGCTCGGCCGTGAAGGACAGGTCCTCGATCAGCGGCCTGTCCGGCGTGTAGCTGAAGGTGACGTGCTGGAACTCGACGTGTCCATCGGTCTTGGCCGGGAGGTGCTCGGTGGCGGTCTCGGCGTCCTGTTCGTCGGCGTCGAGGAATTCGAAGACCCGCTCGGCGGAGGCGACGCCGGACTGCAGCATGTTGGCCATGCCAGCCATCTGGCCCAGCGGCTGGGTGAACTCGCGCGAGTACTGGATGAACGCCGTGGCGTCGCCCAGGCTCATGGCGCCCGAGGCCACGCGCAGCCCGCCGACGACGGCGATCCCGACGTAGCTGAGGTAGGAGACAAACTGCATGACCGGCATGATCATGCCGGAGACGAACTGGGCACCGAAGCTGGCCTTGTAGAGTTCCTCGTTGCGCTCGTCGAAGCGGGCCAGCATGTCGGCGTCGCGGCCGAACACGCGGACGAGGTCGTGGCCGGAGAAGGATTCCTCGATCTGGCCGTTGAGCTCGCCGGTGTTCTTCCACTGGGCGGCGAAGAGCTTCTGGCTGCGGGCGCCGATGATGCCGGCGGCCACGCCGGAGAGCGGCAGGGCGACGAGTGCGATCAGGGCCAGCTGCCAGGACACGATGAACATCATGATCACGATCCCGATGACGGTGAGGGCCGAGTTCACGAGCTGCGCGAAGGCCTGCTGGAGCGCCTGCTGGATGTTGTCGACGTCGTTGGTCACGCGGGAGAGGATGTCGCCGCGCTGGCGGGTGTCGAAGTAGTTCAGCGGGAGCTTGTTCAGTTTCTTCTCGGTGTCATCGCGCAGGGTGCGGACCACGCGCATGACAAGCACGTTGAGGACATACCCCTGGAGCCACAGGAAGATGTTGGCGACGAAGTACATCACCAGCACCACGCTGATGAGGAACGCGAGCTTCTGGAAATCGATGCCCGCGCCCGGCACTACGTCCATCTTGGCCAGCATGTCGGCGAAGTTGTCCTGGCCCTGGGCGCGCAGTCCTTCGATGAACTGCTCCTTGGTGGCACCGGCCGGGAGCTGCTTGCCTACTACTCCGGCGAAGATCACGTCCATCGCCTGGCCCAGGATCCTCGGGGCAATGACGTTGAGGACGACGGCGACCGTCACCATGGCGAGCACAGCGATGATGCCGGCGCGCTCGGGCTTCAGCAGCCCCATGAGCCGCTTAGCCGAGGGCCAGAAGTGCTGGGCTTTCTTGGCCGGCACGGCACCGAACATGCCGCCGTCGGCTTCGCCGGGCGTGTACTCCTCCTCGATGAAGTCGTCGTCCGTCACATCAAGGGCGGCTGTTGTGGCCGCGGTGGTGTCGGTTGCGGTCGTGTCGGCTGCGGCCGAAGTGGTGGAGACTTTCTCGTTGGTGCTCATGCCACTGCCTCCGCGCTCAGCTGGGATTCGACGATTTCCTGGTAGGTGCTGGAGCTTTCCAACAGTTCCTCATGTGTTCCGCGGTCCACGATCCTGCCGTTGTCCAGCACGAGGATCTGGTCCGCATCGGCGATGGTGGACACGCGCTGGCCGACGATGATCACCGTGGCATCGGCCGTCTTGGCCTTGAGCGCCCGGCGGAGCCTGGCGTCGGTGGCGACGTCAAGGGCCGAGAACGAGTCGTCGAAGAGGAAGACCTTGGGCTCGGTGACGAGGGCGCGGGCGATGCACAGCCGCTGCCGCTGGCCGCCGGAGACGTTAGTGCCGCCCTGGGCGATCCGTGAAGCGAGGCCGCCCTTCTTTTCGCGCACGAAGTCCGCGGCCTGGGCGACGGCCAGGGCCTCCCACAGGTCCGTGTCCGTGGCCTCGGGCTTGCCGAAGCGCAGGTTATGCTCAATGGTTCCGGAGAACAGGTACGGCCGTTGCGGCACCATGGCCACGCGCTGCGTGATCTCGGCCCGGTCCAACTGGGTGACGGGGACGCCGTCGAGCAGGACCTCGCCCGATTCGGCGTCGTAGAGCCGCGGCAGCAGGGCCAGCAGGCTCGACTTGCCGGCCCCGGTGGAGCCGATGATCGCCACCGTCTGTCCGGGCTCTGCCGTGAAGCTGATGTTGCTCAGCACGGGCGCCTCGGCACCCGGGTAGGCGAAGGTCACGTTGCGGAATTCAACGCGACCGGCCCTCGCGGCCGGCGCCACCGGGGTGAGCGCTTCGTGGATGGTCGGTTCGACGTCGAGCACTTCACCGATCCGGTCGGCGCAGACCGAGGCGCGGGGAATCATCATGGCCATGAAGGTGCCCATCATGACGGCCATGAGGATCTGCAAGAGGTACTGGAGGAAGGCCGTCAGCGAGCCGACCTGCATTTCGCCGGCATCGACGCGCTGGCCACCGAACCACAGCACGGCGGCGGTGGAGATGTGCAGGATCATGCCGATGGCGGGGAACATCAGCACGAACAGCGAACCGATCTTCAGTGAGACGTCGGTGAGGTCCTTGTTGGCCGCGCCGAAGCGCTCGGCCTCGTGGGGTTCGCGCACGAAGGCCCGGACCACGCGGATGCCGATGATCTGCTCACGGAGGACACCGTTGAGCCGGTCGATCTTCTCCTGCATGGAACGGAAGAGCGGCATGAGCCGGACCACAAGGTAGCCCACCACAACTACGAGCAGGGGCACAGAAACCCAGACGAGCCAGGACAGGTTGAGGTCCTCGCGCAGGGCCATGAAGATTCCGCCGATGCACATGATGGGCGTGGCCACCATGAAGTTCAGCGCCATGAGCATGAGCATCTGGACCTGCTGCACATCGTTGGTGCCACGCGTGATCAGGGTGGGCGCGCCGAAGACGTTGACGTCCCGGGCCGAGAAGCTGCTGACCTTGCGGAAGACGCCGCGGCGCAGGTCACGGCCGAACGCCATCGCGGCCTTCGAACCGAAGTAGACGCCGGCGATCGCGGTGGCCACCTGGATCAGGGAGACGCCAAGCATGACGCCGCCGGTGCGCCAGATGTAGTCCGTGTCGCCGCGGGAAACGCCCTCGTCGATGATCTGGGCATTGAGGCTGGGGAGGTACAGCGCCGCGATGGTCGAAGCCAGTTGAAAGATGACCACAGCCGCGATGTATGGCAGATACGGCTTGGAATAGCGCCGCATGAGGGTGACGAGCATGCCCACGAGTCCTTTGGGAAGGCCGGACGATACGAAGACCGGATAATGAAGTGAGTTGAAAAGCTGATTGAAGACTATCCGTTGGGGCCGACAGCCTTAGCCACCCAACCCAACGAAATCCCCCGCCCGCGTGGAACACGGAACGCTGAATATCATCCAAACGGAGTACTTTCACGCCTGCCTGCAGCCGGCCGCGGCCTTGCCGCGCTAACGGAGGCCGCGCAGAGACCCCGCAGCCGCCGTTGGGGCGGCCGCGGGGCCTCTGGGATCCGATCCGGCAGACGGACCTTGGGAGACGGGCCCCTGGGATCCGGCACCGGCGGTGCGCAGTCCGGCGGTGCCGGCGCGGGCACAGTCGGACCCTACTCGGTGCGGTGCCGGCCGTGGGTGGCGATGTAGTCGGCAGCCGCGCGCTGCATCTTGCGCTGTTTGGCAAGCTGCCGGCGCAGGACCGTGAGCTCTTCGGCAACCCGGGCCTGTTCCGCGGCGACCGCTCGCTGCTCTGCGGCCTGCTCGTGCACGGCGCGCAGCGCGTCCGCCAGCTGCAGCTGCTGCTCCGCCAGCAGCTGCTGGGTCCGAAGCATCACCGGTACGACGTCGGCGGCCTCGGGCCGGTCGTCGGCCACCAAGGTACGGGCCCGCTGGCGGACACCCTCCCTCTCGGCTGCCCGCTCCGCACCGAAGTCCGCCGCTCCGGACCCCGCCGGCCCGAATTCCGCCGGACCGGAATCGCGGCCGGAGCCACCGCCGGTCCTGAAGCCAAGGTCGGCTTCCCGGCGGGCGGCATCAGGGAAGCGGGATTCGGCGCGCTCCCGGCTGAGCACCTCGATGAATTCCCGGTCCAGGTCCACGATGCCGGTGCCGTTGGCGGAGGAGACTGTCTTGACGGCGTCGTTCGGGTTGTTCCCCCAAGCAGTTGCGGCGGTGGCGCCACCGGCGACGGCCGCAGCAGCGCCGGTGGCGGCGTCCCCTGCCTGCTCTGCGGACTCCGGACGGATATCGACGGTGCGCCGCAGCGGGCGTTCCTTGATGAACAAGATGGCGACCAGCGCCACGAGGCCGATGATTGCAGAGATCAGGAAGACCTCGGCGATCGCGTCACCGTAGGCGGCCCGCATGATGTCGCGGATCGGTGCCGGCATGTCCTTGAGGTCCATGCTTGCACCCGTCGATCCGGCCGGAACCTGGATTCCGGCGGAGGCCAGTCCCTCCACGGCCAGCTCCTTGACCCGGTTGCCCAGCACGGCGCCGAGGACCGAGACGCCGATTGCTCCGCCGACGGACCGGAAGAAGGCGACCGAGGCGCTGGCCGTGCCGATGTCCTTGGCCTGGACCGTGTTCTGGACGGCGAGGACGAGGTTCTGCATCAGCAGGCCCAGACCCACGCCGAGGATGGCCGTATAGATTCCGGTCAGAAACAGGTCAGTGGTGTGATCCATGCTCCCGGCCAGGCCGAGGCCGCCGATCAGCAGGATGGCGCCGGCCACCAGGTAGCGCTTCCACTTGCCGGTGCGGCTGATGAGCATGCCCGAGGCGACCGAACCGATCAGGTTGCCCGCGATCATGGGCAATGTGAGCAGGCCGGCTTCGGTGGGGGTGGCACCGCGTGCCACCTGGAAGTACTGGCCAAGGAACGTCGAGGAACCGAACATGCCCACGCCGACGGCCACCGAGGCGAGGATCGCGAGGGCGGTGGTCCGCTCCGAGATGATCTTGAGGGGGATGATGGGCTGGGCCACCCGGGATTCCACCAGCACCAGCAGGCCCAGGAGCAGGACGCCGCCGCCCACCATGGCCACGGACTGCCACGACCACCAGTCGTAGTAGTCAGGGTTGCCTGCGAAGGAGACCCAGATCAGCAGCAGGCTGACGCCGGAGGTCAACAGGATGGAGCCGAGCCAGTCGATCTTGGCGGGGCGCTTGACGTGCTGGATCTTCAGGGTGACCTGCAGCAGGATCAGCGCAACCACCGCGAGCGGGACGCAGACGAAGAACGTCCAGCGCCAGCCCAGCGGGCTGTCGACGATGAAGCCGCCGAGCAGCGGGCCGCCGGCCGTGCCCACGGCCATGACGCCGCCCATGTAGCCGGAGTACTTTCCGCGGTCGCGCGGCGGGATCATGGAGCCGATGATGGCCTGGGCCAGGGCGGTGAGGCCGCCCATGGCGATGCCCTGGATGACACGGGCGGTCAGCAGCAGCGGGATGGTCTCGGACAGGCCGGCCATGACGGAGCCGGCCACGAAGATCACGATGCTCAGCTGGACGAGGACCTTCTTGTTGAAGAGGTCCGCCAGCTTGCCCCAGATCGGGGTGGTGGCCGCGTTGGCCAGGAGCGCGGCCGTGATCACCCAGGCGAAGTCCGTCTGGGTGCCCTTGAGCTCGGACATGATGGTGGGCAGCGCGTTGGCAACGATCGTGCTGCTCAGGATGGCGGTGAAGAACGCCGCCAGCAGTCCGGTGAGCGCCTCCATGATCTGGCGGTGGGTCATCGCGGCAGGTTCTGCGGCGGGCTGGGATGCACGGGGCGCCCTCGGGTGAAGGTCCGACGGGGCCGGGGACGGTCCCGTGGCGGCGGCGTGGCTAGCCATATATCTACTCCTCAACAATTTCGGTCGTATTCGTGGGTCCGGCCGTCGTTGCCCGGGCTGAGGTCCTCAGGGACTCAGCAAGTTTTTCGAGGGTGCGCGCCGTCAGTTCGACGTCGTCCTGGCTCCAGTCCTGCAGCAAGCCCTGGAGGGTGGCCGTCCGCTGGTCCTCGATGATGCGCAGTTTCTCAGCGCCGGTGGCGGAGAGGGCGATCAGTTGCGCGCGGCCGTCTTCGGGGTCCGGGCGGCGGACCACGTAACCGTGCTCTTCGAGATCGGCGATGTGCCGGCTGAGGACAGGTGCGCTGACGCCGAGCCGCTCCGCAAGATGCGTGGCCCGGGATTCGCCCTCCCCCACAAAGCGAAGAACGCCCTGAAGCGCCACTCCGGTGTCCTGGCCGCGCAGGCTGGCGGCGGCAACGCAGCGGACCGCGCGCTGGAGGTCGAAGATCTGGTAGACGAGTTTGGCTGCAGCGTTGGATTCGACTGACATGTTGGACACCCCTCTTTTGTTTGCCCCAGGCAACTATATACGAAATTGGTTACTTCGGGAAACTAACTCTCTCGTGGGAGGTGCCGCGCGGCCGCCGAAAGGGCACTTAAAGTCAAAAACGGACCGGCCGGGTCTGCCCCTCAAGGTGAGGGGCAGACCCGGCCGGTCCGCTGTTGCAGTGCTGTGCTGTGTTGTTTAGGGCGGTGTCGCCCGGGCCGACTACGTGGCCAGGTGGGTGGGGCCGAACATCTTGAGCAGGGTTTCGACGACGACGACGTTGGGGCCGTCCGCGGCGAAGCCGGCCTTCAGGGCGTCCCCGACATCCTCGGGGGCCACCCGCACGGCCGGCACACCGAAGGCTTCGGCCAGCTTGACGAAGTCGGGCCGGGCGAGCTCGGTGGCCGTGGCCTTGCCGAACGCGCCCACCATGTATTCGCGCAGGATGCCGTAGCCGCCGTCGTCCACGATCAGCCAGGTGACCGGGACGTTGTGCTGCTTGGCAGTGGCGAGTTCGGAGATGGAGTACATGGCCGAGCCGTCGCCGGAGACGGCCAGCACTCTGGCGTGTCCGGCAGATGCGCCGCCGGGCGTGCCGGTGGTTTCGAGCCCGACGGCGCCGCCGATCGCCGCGGGGAAGCCGAAGCCCAGCCCGCCGGCGCCCTGCGCGGAGTGGAACTGGCCCTCACGGGCATCCCAGCAGCTCCAGCCCCAGTAGGCGGAGATGGTCATGTCCCAGAACGTCTGCATGCCCGCGGGAACGGCCTCGCGGATATCGGCCATGAACTTCAGTTCCTTGCCGAGGTCCTGGGACTCGAGCCGGGCCGTGACCTTCGCCAGGGTGTCCTTGACGAGCGTCTCGGGAGCTGTGCCGTGCCAGTCGGCGCGTTCGCCGTGCGGTTCGGTCAGGGCGGCGTCGAGGGCGGCGAGGGCCTGGCCGGCGTCGGCACGGATACCCAGTCCGGGGCGGTTGGACTCCAGGACCCGGGGTTCGGCGTCGATCTGGATGATCCGGCCGCGCGGTTCAAAGGTGAAGTAGTTGGACGTGACCTCGCCCAGGGAGGAGCCGATGACGATCAGCACGTCGGCGTCCTCGAGCACCTCCGTCATGTACTGGTCCTCGATCCAGGACTGCAGCGAGAGCTCATGGTTCCAGGGGAACGCGCCGTTGCCGCCCGGAGTGCAGATCACCGGCGCGCGCAGCTTCTCAGCAATCGAAAGCAGCGACTGCTCGGCGCGGCCACGGCGGGTGCCGCCGCCGGCGATGATGGCGGGACGTTCCGCCGTCGAGAGCCATTTCACGGCTTCGCGGACCAGCTCCACCCGGGGCGGGTTGTCAGCCGCTTCGGCGAGGGCGTCCTCCACCGGAGGCACCATGATGGGGTCCAGCAGAACGTTCTGCGGGATTTCCAGCCAGACCGGGCCCTGCGGCGAGGAGATCGCCTCGGTCCAGGCATCCTGGATGGCGGAGGGAATGCCGGAGGCGTGCTGGATCAGGCGCTGGGACTTGGTGACGTTCGCGGCCGAGGCCTTCTGGTCATCGAGCTGGTGCAACATGCCTTTGCGGCGCGCGCCGAGGCCCTCGAGCGGGATCTGGCTCGCCACAACCACCATGGGCACGCCCGTGGCGTAGGCCTCCTGCAGCCCGGCCAGGGACGTCAGCGCGCCCGGGCCGGTGGACAGGAACAGCACGCCGACCTCGCCGGTGGCGCGGGAGTACCCGTCCGCGGCGAACGCCGAGTTGTTCTCGACCCGGGAGGAGACGAAGTGCAGGTTTCCGCGGCCCATCGCGTCGAACAGGCCCAGGGCGTGCTGGCCCGGGATACCGAAGACCGTCTTGGCGCCGAGCGCCTCAAGGGTCTCGACGACGAGGTCTCCGCCGTTGCGCACGCCGGTCATCGTGAAGCCACCGGCGAAGCCACAGGGGTGCCGAAGCCGGCGGGGCGGCGGGATTCCTGGCCGAGGGCCTGGGCCGCGTAGCCGTTCGGGGCGCCGAAGCGGTCCCCTTCGACGGCGCGGTCCGCCATCAGGGTCACGAGTTCGTAGGCGACATGGCTTGCCGCCACGCCGGTGATCTCGGCGTGGTCGTACGCCGGGGCAACCTCGACGACGTCGGCCCCGACGAGGTTCATGCCGCGGAAACCGCGGATGATTTCCAGCAGTTCGCGGCTGGTGATGCCGCCGGCTTCCGGCGTGCCGGTGCCCGGCGCGTGCGCGGGGTCAAGGACGTCGATGTCCACCGAAATGTAGAGAGGGCGGTTCCCGATCCGGTCCCGGACCTTGGCCACCGTCTCCAGGACACCCTGGTAGTAGACGTCGGCGGAGGTGACGATGCCGAAGCCGAAGCGGTGGTCGTCGTCGAGGTCCTTCTTGCCGTAGAGCGGACCGCGGGTGCCGATGTGGCTGATGGCCTCGGTGTCCAGGATGCCTTCCTCGACGGCGCGGCGGAAGGGTGTGCCGTGGGTGTACTCGGCGCCGAAGTAGGTGTCCCAGGTGTCCAGGTGCGCATCGAAGTGCAGCATGGCAATGGGCCCGCCGGCGCGCTCGGCGGCGGCGCGCAATAGCGGCAGGGCGATGGTGTGGTCGCCGCCGAGGGTCAGCAGCTTGCTGCCGGACGCCGTCAGGTCCAGGGCGTTCTGCTGGATGGTTTCGATGGCGTCGTTGATGTTGAACGGGTTGACGGCCATGTCGCCGGCGTCGGCCACCTGGATGTTCTCGAAGGGGCTGACGTCCCATGCCGGGTTGTACGGCCGCAGCAGGCGGCTGGCCTCACGGATGTGGTTGGCCCCGAAGCGGGCGCCGGGGCGGTAGGAGACGCCGGAGTCGAACGGCACGCCGACCACCGTGACATCTGCCTTGGCCACCTGGTCCAGGCGCGGCAGGCGGGCATATGTGGCAGCCCCGGCGTAGCGTGGGACGCGGGATGAATCGATGGGGCCAAGGTTGCCATTGGCCTCGATGCGCAGCTCTTCCAAAAGAAGCCTCTCCTTCGAGGATTGACCGACGGTTGTGACAACCATCATACACTCGAAGTTTCGCATTGCGCATCATTTGTTTACCAAAGGCTTCATAGTGGCAGGCCTCCCACGATGGCCAGCCTCACGCGATGGCCGAGGCGCCCCGCTCCCCCGTCCGGACGCGGACGGCGTCGCGTACATCCATAATCCAGATCTTGCCGTCGCCGAAACGGCCGGTGCGGCCGCCCTCTTCGATGGCGGCCATGACGGCGCCGAGGGCGTCCTCGTTGACCAGGACTTCCAGCCGCACTTTGGGCAGCAGGTCCGAGCTGTACTCGGCACCCCGGTACACCTCGGTGTGGCCCCGCTGCCGGCCATAACCGCTGGCCTGGCTCACGGTCAGGCCGTTGACTCCGGACCGTTCCAGGGCCGCGCTGACGGCGTCGACCCGCTCAGGCCGCACAATGGCCGTGACGAGCTTCATGACGACACCCTGCCGCGGGCGGCCTCACCTTCGGCGCGGGCGGCCCCACCCTCGGCCTCGGCGGCGTGGGCATCGGCCTGGGCGTGGGCAGCATCAGCCCTGGCATGGGGGTCACCGGGGTGGAAGCTGCCGCCAACCATGAGGAGTTCGTACGCCGTTTCGGCGTGCTCCGTCACGTCGATGCCGGAGAGCTCGTCGGCCTCGGAAACGCGCATGCCGATGCTCTTGTGGATCGCGAAGCCAATCAGCGTGGTCATGGCGGCGCTCCATGCCGTGACAATGAGCGCGGTGAGGATCTGAGGCCAGAACTGCGCCAGGCCGCCGCCGTAGAAGAGGCCGCCGCCGGTCTTGGCGGACGGAAGTGCGAAGAATCCGAGAGCCAGGGTCCCCCAGAGGCCGCCAACGAAGTGCACGGCCACGACGTCCAGGGAGTCGTCGAGCCCGATCTTGAACTTCAGCCCGACGGCGAGCGCGCAGACGGCTCCGGCGATCGCGCCGATCAGGATGGCCCCGACAGGGTCGATGAACCCACAGGCCGGGGTGACTGCCACGAGTCCCGCGACGGCACCCGAGGCGGCTCCGAGCGAGGTGGCGTGCCCGTCGCGCAGCCGCTCCACGAGCAGCCAGCCCAGCAGGGCGGCGCTGGTGGCAAGCAGGGTGTTGGTCCAGGCCAGGGCGGCCGTGGCGTCGGCGGCGAGTTCCGAGCCGGCGTTGAAGCCGAACCAGCCGAACCAGAGCAGCCCTGCGCCGAGCATGACGAACGGCAGGTTGTGCGGGCGGATGTTGGGGTCTTTCATGAAACCGAGCCGCTTGCCCAGAACCACTGCCAGCATGAGTCCGGCTATGCCGGCGTTCATGTGGACCACTGTGCCGCCGGCGAAGTCGAGGGCCGAGATCTTGCTGCCAATGAGGCCGGTGGGCCCAAACAGTCCGCCGCCCCAGACCCAGTGCGCGATCGGCGCGTAGACGAGTGTGACCCAGAGGGCGGCAAAGAGCAGCCAGGGTCCAAACCTGACGCGCTCGGCCACCGCCCCGCTGATCAGCGCAACGGTGATGATGGCGAACGTGGCCTGGAAGCCGACGAAGATCATGTCCGGCAGGCCCGCCGCCTTGGTGCCGATGCTGGTGGTCAGCCCGTTCAGGCCGAAATTAGTGAAGGGATCCCCGACGAATCCGCCCAACGCATCCGGGCCGAACGCCAGTCCGTAGCCCCACAGGGCCCAGACGACGCCCACCACGCCCATGGCGCCGAAGCTCATCATCATGATGTTGAGGACGGACTTCATCCTGACGAGCCCGCCGTAGAAGAACGCAAGCCCGGGGGTCATCAGGAGGACGAGGGCGGACGCCGTGAGCATCCACGCGGTCGATCCGGGGTCAAGGACCTGCGGATCTGCTGCCATTCCTACTGCAAGCACAGAGAACTTCATAGCGGGAGCCTTCCTCGAGTGCCGGCGCTCCGAGGGCGCCGATTCGGCGAGACCATGTGACGTTCGGGACGGTTGTACGTCCCCCCGCAGATGACGCTACCCACGGCGTGTTTCTGGAAGGCTTTCCGATTCTTGCTGGCACGTTACGCGACGGCCCCCGGGCATTAATTTGCCGTTTCCGGCAGATTGCCGGAATGTGACGCAAGTCTCACCCAGGCCAAGCTCGCCGCCCAGGAACGGGGGGTCAGCTGTACTTGAGGCTGAGCAGCAGGCGCTTGAGCTGGCTGTACTGCTCCGTGGTCATCCAGACTTTGGCGGCGTCGACGGAGGCGAACGCAGGGCTGCCGAAGAGCACTTTGGCCTCGGCCCCGCCGTTGGCAAAGCTGACGTAGGCGGAGCCAGAGTCAGAGACCGGCGGCGTAAAGTCGCGCTGCTTGCGCACGCTCATGTGGAAGTCGGACTGATCGGCGAAGGAATCAAACGCGAAGCCGAAGGCCAGCTGTTCACCGTCCATATCTTTCAGCCCCGGCACCGGAGCGGCGTCCAGCACGGTGCGGGCAACCGGGCCCGAAGCGTTGCTGGCGCTGGTGCTGCTGACGATGGAAGCCAGTTCGTTGCCCGTGGCGTCGGCGATGACCGCTTGCACGCCCTGCAACTTGCCGGCGTTCTTGGCTGAGCCCACTGTCCGGATGGACCAGTCACTCGGATACGAAAAGGACAGATGCCCGTCCGGGAAAGTAAAGGTTTTCCCGCCGGCCACCGCGCTGGCCGTCGGCGTGGCCGGGACGGGAGTGCCGGAGGTGGGTCCGGGCGTGGCTGCAGCGGTGGAGGACGCGGCTGATGCCGCCGGGCCGGATTCCTGTTGCGCCGGGGCGGTCGTTGCGGCGCTGGCAGGGCCGGTTCCGGTCTCGCCGGCACGCTGGCCGGCCGCGGCGCACGAGCTGAGGCCAAGGGCGGCCGCGAGCACGGCGGCCAGCGACAGGGACAGAAAGATGTTCTTGCGGTTCATGGAATCCCCCAGTTGAAACTGACGCGAGCGGCATCCGCTCGTTCTGTACATTTCCGGATTGCGCGGAGTGGATACATTGGCGTGGTTACGTTTGCGGTGGTTGCTTTGCGGTGCTGCCCTCAGCGGCTGGCGGCAGGCACCAGCACCCACAGCACCTCGACGGCGTCGTCCGTGGGATTGACCCAGGTGTGGGGTTCCCGGCCGGGGAACGTCACGGTGTCCCCGGTGCTGAGCTCGAATTCCTCGTTGGTCAGGATCAGCCGGATGCTGCCCTTGACCACATGCAGGACGTCGACATCGCAGTCCACGGCGTAGAGTTCGGACTCGCCGCGCCCGCGCGGCTCGATCACCGCCTGGATGATCTGGACGCGGCGCTCGGAGCGCGCGGTCAGCAGCCGCTCGACGATCCCCTCGCCGCCGAGGGAGATCCGGGGGCCTTCGTTCTGCTTCGTGAGGTGCGTTTCGGGGGCGGCAAAGAGGTCGCCGATCGAGATGGACAGGACCTGGCACAGCGTCACCAGGGAGGCTACCGAGGGCGAGGTGAGGTCCCGCTCGACCCGGCTGAGGAATCCCTTGGTGAGCCCGGTGGCATCGGCGACCTGTTCAATGGTGAGCCGCTGGGACTGCCTGGCGGCGCGGATCCGTGAACCGATGGCAACAGGAACATTGCTCGGTTCAACTGGTAGAGCCTTCATCTAGGAACCTTTCACGGCCGGCCGCTTGGCCCCATCATTGGAGCAATCCTAGCGGGAGCAGGCCTTCGTGACGCGGATGCGGCGGCGGCACGTACTGCGCCTTGACTGTTACCGGGGTCACAACATACTCTTTTGGGCAACATGTGTTGCCTATTAGGCAATACCGGAGGTTCCGACGGACATCCTCCTCCAACCACTTCACGCAGCAGCAGCCTTGCCGAACACACTGTTGAGGCCCGGCAATGCCCGCATCCCGCTGCCAACCAGCTCCAAGGAGCCCCTAATGGACGCAAGTTTCGTCAACATCGCAATCGTGGTGGTGTACCTGGCCGCCATGCTGGCGTTCGGATGGTGGGGCAAGTCCCGCACCAAGAACAATAGCGACTTCCTCGTCGCCGGCCGGCGCCTCGGCCCGTTCCTCTACACCGGCACCATGGCCGCCGTCGTCCTGGGCGGCGCCTCCACCGTCGGCGGTGTGGGCCTTGGCTACAAGTTCGGCATCTCCGGCATGTGGCTCGTGGTCGCAATCGGCGCCGGCGTGCTGCTGCTGAGCCTGCTCTTCGCCCCCACCATCCAGAAGCTCAAGATCTACACGGTTTCGCAGATGCTGACCCTGCGTTATGGCAGCAAGTCCACGCAGACTTCCGGCATCGTCATGCTCGCCTACACGCTGATGCTGTGCGCCACCTCCACCAGCGCGTACGCCACCATCTTCGTGGTGCTCTTCGGCTGGGACCGCGCCCTCGCCATCGCCGTCGGTGGCTCGATCGTGCTGATCTACTCGACCATCGGCGGCATGTGGTCCATCACCTTGGCGGACCAGGTCCAGTTCGTCATCAAGACGGTCGGTATCTTCGTCCTGATGCTGCCCTTCACGCTCAACGCCGCCGGCGGACTCGACGGCATCCGTGCCCGTGTCGACGCCAGTTTCTTCCAGATTGACGGCATCGGCGTCCAGACGATCATCACCTATTTCGTCGTCTACACTCTGGGCCTGCTGATCGGCCAGGACATCTGGCAGCGCGTCTTCACCGCCAAGACCCCGACAGTTGCCCGCTGGGGCGGCGCCACGGCCGGCGTCTACTGCATTCTCTACGGTGCGGCCGGCGCCCTGATCGGCCTCGGCGCCCGCGTCGCGCTGCCGGACATCGACGTCGCCAACCTCGGCAAGGACGTTGTCTACGCCGAGGTCGCCACGCAGATCCTGCCGATCGGCATCGGCGGCCTGGTGCTCGCCGCGGCCGTCGCCGCCATGATGTCCACTGCCTCCGGCGCACTGATCGCTGCCGCCACCGTGGCCCGCGCCGATGTGCTGCCGTTCGTCGCCAGCTGGTTCGGCAAGAACATCAACACCGACGACACGGACAACCCGGAGCACGACGTCAAAGCCAACCGCATGTGGGTCCTGGGGCTCGGCATCGTGGCGATCATCATCGCCGTAATCACCAAGGATGTAGTCGCGGCGCTTACCATCGCCTACGACATCTTGGTCGGCGGCCTCCTTGTGGCCATTCTCGGCGGCCTGGTCTGGAAGCGCGGCACCGGTCACGCAGCAGCGGCTTCCATGGCCGTGGGTTCAGTCATTACCCTCGGCACCATGATCGTCCTGGAGATCAACGCCGAGGTTCCGCTGGACGGCATCTACGCCAACGAGCCGATCTACTTCGGCCTGGCGGCCTCCGCGATCGTCTACATCGCCGTGTCGCTGCTGACCAAGCCGACAGATCCCGCGGTCATGAAGAACTGGAAGCGGCGGGTTGCCGGCGAGGCATCCGAGGACGAATCGATTACCGTTCCGGCGCACTAGGTTCCGCTGGTTTACTTTCCGCGGGTCAATGACGGCGGTGCCTCCCCTCGCAGGGGGAGGCACCGCTGTCGGACTTTAAAGCCTTTGGCGAATCATTCATTCTCCTCCGGCTCAAGGAATTCTTCCCCTTCCAGGGGCACCACCGGCTTCTCGTCGCCCAGGAAGTCCTCCGCGTCCAGGGGAACGAGCCGATCGGCCTCTTCGAGAAGCTCCTCGTCCTCGGTCTCCGCGGCATCGCTGACGGGCGCGTCCTCGGCGTAGTCGTAGGCGGGATCGGACTCGAGTGACTCCCGGGCCGGCTGGATGGGATGTGATGCGGTGCTATCCATGGTGCAACCTCCGTGCGGCTTCGGTGGCGGCAGAGGCCCGGGGACCCCGCCCTGGGTTTCATTCGAACACCGCGGACACGGACGGTCAAGGGCCCACAATTGCTGCCGGAAAGCAGCCGCGGACGGCTCCGCCGCGGCAGGGCAGTTACGGCCTCCCTAAACTTTCCGCTGAGGATGGCCAGCCGGAAAAGCGCGGAATTACGCGGTACTCTGGAGTCGCAATGGGGCCGGACCACGCCCGACCAAACCCAGGAGTTTTTCGTGTCTCAGCACACCGAATCGGACTGCAACGATTCCTCGCAGCAACACCCGACACCAGCCTCTTC
>NZ_CAKKMF010000101.1 GCF_918697925.1 Arthrobacter sp. Bi26 | reverse complement strand
CCTCAACGCCTGCCACGCCCGGCATCCTCACCGCTACCGAAACAAACCCACCGCACCACCCGCCCCGGCCCACGCCGGCATCAACCACAAAACCAACCAGCTGTCACAAACAGCTTGATTCATTCCGATTGTCCGGCGAACCCGGCGCGGTCCGGCGATCTCGGCGCATACGGCCGCGAGGGCCGACCGTCCCGGCGCACGTAGACTGGCATTATGCGGCTGGTAGCAAGTGACATCGACGGAACGATCCTCGGCCATGACGGCAAAATCAGCGGCCGGACTGTCCGCGCGTTCCACGCCTGCCGCGACGCCGGGCTGGAACTGGTGTTCGTCACGGGACGGCCGCCGCGCTGGCTCCACCCCCTGCAGGACCAGCTGGGGCACACCGGAACGGTCATCTGCTCCAACGGGGCCGTGGTGTGGGACCTCGAGGCGGACCGCATGCTCTCGGCGCGGACACTGGACCTTGACGCTATGTTCGAAGTCCGCCGCATCATCAAGCGGTTGCGTCCGTCCGCACTCTTTGCCGCCGAAACCCTGACCGGCTTCCACCTGGAGCCGGGGTTTATCGAAAACGGCTCGAGCGGACTGCTCGCGGAATTCACTCCGGCCCCGCTGCACACCACCCTCACCGAGGGGGACTCCATTGCGAAGTTCCTGGCCATAGTCCGGGAAGGCACCGCCGACGATTTCCTGGCCGAGGTGACGCCCGCCGTCGCCCATCTGGCCGCCGCAACGCACTCGGCGCCGAACATGGCCCTGCTGGAGCTGTCCCTGCCCGGCGTGAACAAGGCCGTGACCCTGGCTGAATATGCGTCGTCCCTCGGCATCGGCGCCGCGGACGTGGTGGCATTCGGGGACATGCCCAACGACATCGAGATGCTGCGCTGGGCCGGGCACGGCTACGCGATGGCCAGCGGCCACCCGGAAGCGATCCGGGCCGCCGGCCAGCAGGCCCCGCATTTCGACGACGACGGCGTCGCCCAGATCCTCGAGGCCAAGCTCGCCGAACTCGGCGTCCGGCTCCGCTAAAAGCCACCCGGCGCCCGGCTGTCCGAACAGGCGCCCGGCACGGCCGGCACTGCGCCGCACACCGGTCCAGTTCCCCGTGGACACCGGATTCCCAGCGGACAGTCAACTTGCGTTCACCTTGGCGTCCTAGGCTGGAAGCTCGCGACAGATCGTTTGACTGATAGTGGGGACATCATGGCCAGGCATCGCATCAACAACACGGACGAACAACCCCTGCACCCGGTGGAGCCGGACCGGCACTGGCGGCAGCTGCGCCAAGGCGACCGCGTCAGCGTCCGGCTGGGTCCGGGCTTCGAGACGGGCGGGCTCGTGGACGCCGTGACGGCGGACCACAGCGTGGTCTGGGTGGATCTCGACGGCGGCCGCGGCCGCACGCTGCTGCACTGCAGCGACGACGTCGAAATCCGCCAACACGAGTCCTGACACCTCGTCCCGCCAAGGGCAGCTGAGGCCCGGCGGCCGGCAGATCAAGGGCTCGGGTACGCTTCAGGAGTGACTGACCAGCACCCCTACTTTGCCCCTCGCGGCAATCGCGACGGCGGTCCGGAGGACACCGCAGCCCGGGCCCCGGGCGGCGTCCGGGCGCCCCTGGCGATGGCCCACCGGGGCTTCTCGCTGGACGGGCTGGAGAACTCGATGGCCGCGTTCCGCGCCGCCGTCGACCTCGGGTTCAGGCATCTGGAGACGGACGTGCACACAACGGCCGACGGCGTGCTGGTGCTCTTCCACGACAAAACCCTGGACCGGATCACGGAGGGCCGGGGCCGGATCGCGGACCTTCCGGCCGCGACCGTGGACCTGGCCAGGATCGGCGGGACCGAACCGATCCCGCGGTTCGAGGAACTGATCGCGGCCTTCCCGGACGTCCGGCTCAATGTCGACGTCAAGGACTGGAATTCCGTCGGTCCCCTGGCCTCGGCGATTGAACGCCACGGACTGCACGACCGCGTGCTGGTGGCCAGTTTCTCGGACCGGCGGCGCCGCGCGGTGCTGAAGCAGTTGAGCCGTCCTGCCGCGAGCTCGGCCGGCATCGTGTCCAATGCCGTGTTCGTTCTGCTCGGGCCCGTGCTGCCGACGCGGCTGATGTCCCTCGTGGCGCGCCGGGCGCTGCGCGGCGTCCACGCCCTTCAGGTCCCGGTCCGCTACGGCGCCGTGCCTGTGGTGACGCCCGGCTTCATCCGGCGGGCACACCGGCACGGCCTGCAGGTCCATGTGTGGACAGTCAACGAGCCCGCCGAAATGCACCGGCTGCTGGACCTCGGCGTCGACGGGATTGTCACGGACCGAGCGGACCTGCTCAAAGCGGTCCTGACGGAGCGCGGAACCTGGGCCTGAACACCGCGTCTCCTCAGCACGCCGGGACCGCCGGACTGGCAGGATAGAGCCATGCGCATCCTCATCGCCCCGGACAAGTTCAAGGGCTCCCTCACCGCCGTTGAAGCCGCCGCCGCCATTGCCGAAGGCGCCCTGCGCGTCTACCCCGACGCCGAAGCCATCCAGTTTCCGGTGGCCGACGGCGGCGAAGGGACCCTCGAGGCGGCCGTCGCGGCCGGCTACGAGGAACGGCTCAACGCAGTCGTTGGCCCCATCCTGGCCCCGATCGGTGCCGCGTGGGCCATCCGTGCCGACGCCTTCGGCGGGGCCACCGCGGTGATAGAAACGGCGCAGGCCTCCGGGCTGGCGCACATGGAGCCCACACCGGCGAACTCGCTGCGCGCCCACAGTTATGGCTGCGGCCAGCTGATTGCCGCCGCGCTGGACGCCGGTGCCACGGAAATCGTGCTGGGCGTAGGCGGTTCGGCCATGAGCGACGGCGGCAGCGGCGCACTCCGGGCCCTCGGACTCAAGCCGTTGGACGCCGCCGGCAACGTGGTGCCCCTCGGCGGAGGATCGCTCGCCGAGGTCGCATCCGTGGATATCAGTGGCCTCGATCCGCGGCTGGTCGAAGTGAAGTTCAGGATCGCCGTCGACGTCCAAAACCCGCTGTACGGCAGCGACGGGGCGGCGTACGTCTTCGGTCCGCAAAAAGGCGCCGACGCCGATGCGATTGAGCTGCTCGACGCCGGCCTGCGCAACTGGGCCTCGATCCTGCGCGCGTCGACGGGCCGGGACGTCAATGTGCCCGGCGCCGGCGCGGCCGGCGGCTTCCCGGCGTCGTTCCTGGCCTTCAGCACCGCCGCCCTCGAAGGCGGCTTCGAGCTGGTGGCCGGGCTCACCGGGCTTGCCGCGAAACTCGCCGTGGCTGATTTGGTCATCACCGGGGAGGGCTCCATGGACAGCCAATCGCTGACGGGCAAGGCGCCGATCGCCCTCGCCGACGCGGCCCAGGCCCTCGGCATTCCGGTGATCGTGGTGGCCGGCCGGATCCTCGTCACCCCGGAGGACCTCGGCCGGCACGGAGTCGTCGCCGCGGCGCAACTGCTGGACGTCGCCGGCAGCGCGGAGGACGCTGTCGCCAACGCCGCAAAGTACCTTGCCTGGGTCACCAGCCAGGTCCTCGAAGGCGCCTAGCGCACCTGCTGGCCGGCTGCCGTGCCGACCACCTTGTGGTTCAGGCGCCGGTCTCGTAGTGCGGCTCGGCCACGGGTTTGGACTCGGGGGAGCCCTTCTCGCGCAGGTAGACCGAGGCGCCCACCAGGACCGCCACAGCGAGGAACTCGCTTTGCCAGTTCTGGAAGGACTCGAACCAGAATCGGCTCGTCGCCAGATAGCCCAGCACCGTCACGGTGGGCTGTCCGTGTGCCTCCTGGTCACTGTTGTACTCGTCCGTGCCGCCAACCGCGTGCAGCATGAAGGATGCCAGGAACAGCAGCAGGAACATGATCGAAAGCGAGTGTTCGTAGAGCGTGAGCACCCAGCCGCCGCGCCGTACGGGCCAAGGGGTGGAAGCCTTGACCCTGGCCTGCCGGGGGTCCTCGTCCTGCGGGGCAGTGCGGCCCATTGGCTTGGACTCCGAGGACCCCTTTTGGAACAGGAAGACGGTCAGGACGACGTACATGCCCATCTGCAGGAATTCCGACTCCCAGTTCTCGAATGTCGCCTCCAGGAAGGCCCCGGTGCCGAGGTACCTCAGGACGGTCACGGCCGGTTCGCCGTGGGCCATCTGCTCGTCGCTGTAGGTGCTGGCTCCGCTGAGGACCATGCCGCCGAAAAAGATGGCGAACAGCCCGATATTGGCCAGCAGCAGTCCGTGTTCCTTGACCCACCTGCCCATGGTTCCTCCCGTGCCTGCCCCGAGCTGCTCCTGCGAAACGTCCGTCATAGTGGCTCCTCCTCGCGGCCCTTGCGGTGGAGGCCGGCAGGGACGACCACCAACAGCAGCACCAGCACGGCCAGCAGGCCGGCGCCGGCTATCACGCCCGCCGTCCGGCCCACGGTGACGTCGAAAATGAGGGATGTGGTACCCACGCTCAGGAGCCCGACGCCGGCCAGTGAGAACTTGGCGATGGTGTCGGCGCTGGCCACGAGCGTGGCCTTCAGGCCTTGCCGGAACAGCCGGCGGTGCACGCTCACAGGCAGCAGGATCGTGGCCGTGGTGAGGGCGGCCAGGACGACGTTGGCAAGGTACAGGCGGGTCTGGTAATCATCGAGCGTCTCGAAGCGCGCCTGGAACGGCAGCGTCAGCAGGAAGCCGGCAAGGAGCTGGACCCCGGTCTGGAGAACCCGCAGTTCCTGCAGCAGTTCGGCCCAGTTGCGGTCCATCCGCTCAGCGCGTGATTCATCCCTGCCGTCATCCTTCGGCGCCACTGGGCCTGTCATTTGGTGCTCCTCCGCGCAATCCTGAAATCATCGTGAACCTGCCGCAGCGTGCAGTCCACCCTCAACCTAGGCTTGAGAGTTGCCAAAAACAAGTCGGTACTAAGCTTGCTGATGATATTGCGGTTAGGGTAAGACTGTTTACTTCGCTGGGACGTTCTCCGAGGGCCCCGTCACACGGGCCCCGAGGCGCATCCCTGGAAACCGACACACATTGGTTAGGTGGACTATGAGTGACGCAAGCAGCACCGCAGCCAGCAGCTCGGGCGGCCAGGGCAAGCAGCAGGACCAGCCGCGCGATCCCCGCGCCGGCTACCATTCCGGCCCGTTCCCGGAACAGGTCCAGAAACAGCCCGGCCTCACCTCGCCGATGGAGCCCAAACCGGACCACGGCGAGGAAAGCTATCGCGGCAGCGGCGCCCTGAACGGCAAAGCCGCCCTCATCACGGGCGGTGACTCCGGAATCGGCAAAGCGGTGGCGATCGCCTTCGCCCGTGAGGGGGCCGACGTCGCCATCTCCTACTTGCCGGAGGAAGAGGAAGACGCGCAGGACACCGCCGAGTGGATCCGGAAGGCCGGACGCAAGGCCCTGCTGCTTCCTGGCGACGGCCGCAGCGAGGACTTCGCGGCGAACATCGTGAAGGCGACGCTGGCCGAATTCGGGGGCCTCAATGTCCTGGTGCTCAATGCGGCCTACCAGAAGAACCGGGACAGCCTGGAATCGCTCCCCACCGAAGAGTTCGACCGTGTCTTCAAAACCAATCTGTACTCCCTGCTCTGGACCGCCCGCGCCGCCGTCCCGCACCTGAAAGCCGGCGCCTCCATCATCACCACCGCATCGATCCAGGCCTTCAACCCGTCCCCGCAACTCATCGACTACGCCATGACCAAGGCGGCGCAGGTAGCGTTCACCAAGGCGCTGGCGCAGGAGCTCGGGCCAAAGGGGATCAGGGTCAACGCCGTGGCCCCCGGCCCCATCTGGACGCCGCTGATTCCGGCCACCGAGTGGCCGGAGAAGTTGCCGTCCTTTGGCCAGGACACGCCCCTGCAGCGGGCGGGGCAGCCGGCGGAGCTCGCGGCGGCCTATGTGCTTCTCGCCTCGGACCACGGTTCCTACATTTCCGGAGCAGTCCTTCCGGTCACCGGAGGCAAAGGACTCTGAGCCCGCTCCGGACCCGTCCCAATGCCAGCTAGTCCCATTTCCAACGACAGGAGCAATGACATGACTGACAACCAGCAGGATCCGAAGACCGCCAAAGAAGAGGGCGGCTACGGCGCGCCGACCGCCGAGCAGGAAATGGCCGGCCGGCATGTCCGGGCGGAGTCCGGGGCTGCCGTGCCGTCTGCCGAGGCCGAAATGGACCCGGCAAATACCGACGAGCCTGCCCCCGGGCGGTCCTTCTCCTCAGAGTCCGGGCAGGATGCTGCAGGATTGCCGGACGGCTCCGGGACGGACCTGCCGGAGAGCAGGTCGCCGAAGGACCGCGACGACGACAAGGACGCCTTCGACGCCGGCTAGTCCCCGCGCCGTCGCCCCCCGTCGCCCCTCCGCTGCGGCGCTGCCGTCCCAAGGAGTGGCCCTGACAGCGAAGGAGGCCGGACTCCTGCCTGTGGGCGGAGTCCGGCCTCCTTCGTCTGCGGTAAGTAGCCCGTTCGCGGCGCTTCTTAGCGGAGTTTTTTAGCGGCGCTTCTTGGGAGTGCGCTTTGTGGCTGCCTTGACCGCGGCCGTCGAGGCCGCAGCCGGTGAAGGATCTTCAGTTTCCGGCTCTGCCACCGTGCCGCGCACCTTCGCGATTGCCTTCATGCCGTGGTAGATCACCAGCGCCGCAGCCGAGCCCAGCGCGATCCCGGTGAACTTCAGGTCCCCGATGGTCCAGGTGTAGTCGGCAATCCCGACAATGAGGGCGACGGCGGCCGTGGTCAGGTTGATCGAGTTGGAGAAGTTCACCTTGTTCTGGACCCAGATCTTCACACCCAGCACGCCGATCATGCCGTAGAGCATCGTGGCCGCGCCGCCCAGGACGCCGGCGGGGACGGTGGCGATGAGTTCGCCAAACTTCGGCGAGAAGCTCAGGATCACTGCAAAGACCCCGGCTACCCAGTACGCCGCCGTCGAATACACCTTGGTGGCAGCCATGACGCCGATGTTCTCGGCGTACGTGGTGGTCCCGGACCCGCCGCCCAGACCGGCAAGTACAGTGGCGGCGCCGTCTGCCAGCAGCGCCCGGCCGGAGACGCCGTCGAGGTTTTGCCCTGTCATGGCCGACACGGACTTCACATGGCCGATGTTCTCCGCCACCAGCACCAGCACCACCGGCACGAAGAGGCCCACGACGCCGAGGTGGAACTCGGGAGTCTGGAAGTGCGGCAGGCCGACCCACGCCGCGCCGTCTATCTTGGAGAAGTTCACCTCGCCCCGGATCATCGCAACAAGGTAGCCCACCAGAACGCCCACCAGGATGCTCAGCCGGCCCAGCATGCCGCGGAACAGCACGCTGACCACGATGATGACGGCCAGGGTGATGAAGGCTGTCACCGGGGCCTGGTCGAAGCTGCTCTTCGCCGCGGGCGCCAGGTTCAGCCCGATCAAGGCCACGATCGCGCCGGTCACGATCGGCGGCATGACCCGGTTGATCCAGCCGGCGCCGAACTTCTGCACCACGGCACCAACCACGGCGAGGGCCGCGCCGGCCAGCACCACGCCGCCCAGCGCCCCGGGGATGCCGAACTGCTGCTGGGAAGCCATGATCGGTGCGATGAACGCGAAGCTGGAACCGAGGTAGCTCGGCACGCGTCCCTGCGTGATGACCAGGAACAGCAGGGTGCCGATGCCGGAGAAGAACAAGGTGGTGGCTGGCGGCATGCCCGTGATGATCGGGACCAGGAAGGTGGCACCGAACATGGCCACAACGTGCTGCATCCCGATCCCTACCGTCAGGGGCCAGATGAGCCGCTCATCCGGCCTGACGACCTCACCGGGGCGGATGGACTTGCCTGTGCCGTGGAGCTTCCATTTGGTGCCGAGCATGCTCATGCCGGGAGCCTTTCAGAGAATGTGGGGAGGGGGCGGAAGGAATCTTCCCGAGCAACTTTACCGCCCAGGGGTTTACCGGCCGATCCTCTACCGGCCGTCCGTTGCCTCCGGAGGGCGTGTGTTGGAGGGCGTGGATCGGGACGGCGCGGATCGGGACGGCGCGGATCGGGACGGCGGGGTGTGCCGGGCTGGTGTCCGACGTCACAGGACGCCGCGGGAAGCAGACGCAGGCCGTTGAAGTTGCAAATATGGACAGCAGGAGAAGCCGGCCACCCAAGAGTGCGCCAGCCCAGGGAAAGGGATGCGAATGACGATCGCCCATGAAGAAGCAGTAATCGACGCAGCAGCGGTGGACGCCATCTTTGCCGAGGCCCGCACCGCGAACGCCTTCACCGGCGACGTTACTGAGGACCAGGCCCGCGCCATCTACGAACTGACGAAGTTCGGCCCCACCGCCTTCAACTCCCAGCCGCTGCGCGTAACCTACGTGCGCTCCGACGAAGCCCGGGCCACGCTCGTGGACGCACTTTCCGCCGGAAACCGTGCCAAGACGGCCTCCGCGCCGCTCGTCGCGGTCCTGAGCTACGACACCGCCTGGCAGGAACAGTGGGACGCGTTCCTTCCCGGCTACAACGCCCCGAAGGCCATGTATGACGCCGCGCCGGACCTCGCCGCGGCCACGGGCAACAACAACGCCCACCTGCAGGCCGGCTACTTCATCCTCGCGGTCCGCTCCCTGGGCCTCGCGGCCGGCCCGATGACCGGTGCCGACTTCGCCAAGATCGACGCCGCGTTCTTCCCCGACGGGAGCCAGAAGAGCTTCCTGGTGGTCAACATCGGCCAGCCCGGGGAAGATGCATGGGGCGCAGCCAAGCCGAAATTCGCCTACGAGGACGTCGTCCGTACCGTCTAAGGCCCCAGCGCCGCCCTCCGGCGCTGTCCGCCCGCGGAGGTGCCTCCGGCACCATGGGGGACAGGCCGGAGGCACGCGGGATGCGATTCTGCGGTTCAGCGCAAGGCCCACATCCAGGGCCACTTCCTATTTTAGTCCGTGCCTTCGCCGCCGGCACTGTGCGTTTTGCGACGGCCGCCCGGTCCGTAAACGCCGCGACGTGGCACACTTTTCCCATGCGGAACCTGATCGCGGTGGCCTTCGTGGAACCGGTAGCCGAGGGGCTCGAGTTTCCCCGTGATGACTGGCCGCTGCACCTCACCCTGGTTAAGTTCGACGTGGTTAAGTTCGATGTGGTTAAGTTCGGCGCCGTCGAACCCCGCGAGGAAGCCGGCACCGAACCTGAACCTGACGCGCCGGCCTCAGTCGATCCGCTCGCCGAACGGATCGCCACCCTCATGGCGGACCCGGTGACCGCTGCCCTGGGCTGCCGGCTCAGCGTGGACGGCGAAGCCGGGTTCGGGCGCGCAGGGTCGATCCCGGTCAACCTGATTGAGCCCAGCGAAGAGCTGCAGTTCCTCCACAACGAGCTGGTCCGGATCGTGGAGCAGCTGCCCGGCAGGATCTCGACGCCCGCCTACACCCTGGAAGGATACCGGCCGCACGTCTCGCACCACGGCGACAAACGGCTCCAGCAGGGCGACACCTTCGCCCTTGACCGGATAGCGCTGGTGGACATGGCGCCCGACGGCGGGCACGCCACGCGCCGGATCCTGAAGTTGTGGACCGAAGGCCCGGCGTAAGCGCCGGAACGGTCTCATGGGATAGCCTTCCCGTCATATCCGGGACACCGGCGGTGGATTCCTGCGGGCCGGGTGCCATACTTGGGTCAACTTCGACGGTGAAGTGACGTATTCGGGCAAATCACGGCGGACCGGGGGGACCACTAAATGATGCTTGACACCGCGACACTGCGGGTTGCCTTGGCGCTTGTCGACCTCACACTGCTCATGCTGTTCTACTTCATCACGTTCCGGCGCACCCGGTCGCCCTACAGCGGCTGGTGGTGCATGGCCCTCTTGCTGTTCCTGGTCGGCAACGCCGCGTACCTGCTGGACGGTACGGTGCACCAGGGGTGGGCCAACCCTGCCGGCAACGTCCTGCTGGTCGCCGGTGCCGCCAGCATCTGGGCCGGCGGACGATCGCTGAGGGCCCCCTCACCCCGGCTCTGGCACCTCGCGGCCGGCCCGGCTGCCACCGCCGTCGCTTCAGTTCTTGACCACCCGGCCACCAACACGTGGGCCGGAGGCCCCGTGTACCTGGGATTCATGGCCGTGCTGATCGGCTTGGGATCCCGGGAGCTGTTCCTGCTCGAGCGCGACTACTCGCGCGTCCACCGTCCCCTCGCCGTCGGCGCCGGCATCCTGGCCGTTTTCTACCTTGGCCGCCTCTTCGCCTTCCTGACGAAGGGACCGGACGGTGCGGTTTTCACGTCAGTCTTCGGATCCGTCCCCATGACGGTCTTCTCGATGGTGACGCTGGTGGTTGCTTCCTTCACCATGGCCGAGCTGAGCTACGAACAACAGACCCGGGATCTGCGGGCCCGCGCCACCGTGGATGGCCTCACGGGCCTGCTCAACCGCTCGGCGTTCCTGGATCTTGCGGAAAACGAACTGCGCCGCTTGCGCCGGACCGGCACCACGGCGTCGCTGATCCTGGCGGACCTGGACCACTTCAAGACGATCAACGACCAGTTCGGCCACTCAGCCGGAGACTCCGCCCTGCAGGCGTTTGCCAGGGCCTGCGCCGGTAGCGTCCGCTCCACCGACCTCGTGGGCCGCTACGGCGGCGAGGAATTCATCCTCCTGCTGCCGGGCGTCACGCCGGACCGGGCGCAGGAAATCGCGGCCGACATCAGCGTCCGGCTCCATCAAACCGGCTCGGCAGCCGTTCCCCGGCTGCCCACCGTGAGCTACGGCATCGCGTCCACCGGCTCCGGACCGGACGGCCTCGACGCTGCAGTGGTCCTGGCCGACGCGGCCCTCTACCAGGCAAAAACGCTTGGCAGGGACCGCGCCGAGTTGGCCACCGGCGGCTGAACTACGAAATAACGCCGTCCACCAGCGCCTTCGCCTCGGCCTGGACCTGCTTGAGGTGCTCGGCACCCTTGAAGGACTCGGCGTAGATCTTGTAAACGTCCTCCGTGCCGGAGGGCCGGGCCGCGAACCAGGCGTTCTCGGTCACAACCTTGAGGCCGCCAATCGCCGCGCCGTTGCCCGGCGCCTCGGTCAGCTTCGCCGTAATCGTTTCGCCGGCCAACTCTGTCGCGGTGACGTCGGACGAAGAGAGCTTGCCGAGGGCCGCCTTCTGCTCCCGGGTGGCCGCCGCGTCGATCCGGGCGTAGACCGGGTCGCCGAACTGGTCGGTGAGGCCCTTGTACAGCTGCGACGGTGACTTGCCCGTTACCGCCGTGATCTCCGAGGCCAGCAGTGCCAGCAGGATGCCGTCCTTGTCGGTGGTCCAGACGCTGCCGTCCATCTTGTTAAAGGAGGCACCGGCGGATTCCTCGCCGCCGAAAGCGCCTTCTCCGGACAGCAGCCCGGGGACGAACCACTTGAAGCCCACGGGAACCTCGACAAGCTTGCGGCCCAGGCTTTCAGCCACGCGGTCAATGATCGAGGAGGAGACCAGGGTTTTGCCGATCACGGACTGCGGGTTCCAGCCGGTGCGGTGCCGGTACAGGTAATCGATGGCGACGGCGAGGTAATGGTTCGGGTTCATCAGCCCGCCGTCCGGCGTAACGATTCCGTGGCGGTCGGCGTCCGCGTCGTTGCCGGTGGCGACGTCGAACTTGGCGCCGTCGGACATGCGGTTGATCAGGGAGGCCATCGCCGACGGCGAGGAGCAATCCATCCGGATCTTTTCGTCCCAGTCGAGGGTCATGAAGGCCCACTGGGGGTCGACGGTGGGGTTGACCACGGTGAGGTTCAGGTGGTGCCGCTCGCCGATCTCGCCCCAGTAGTCCACCGACGCGCCGCCCATCGGGTCGGCGCCGATCCGCACGCCAGCCTCGCGGATCGCATTCAGGTCCAGCACCGAGGGGAGGTCGTCGACGTAGCTGCTGAGGAAGTCGAACTTGCCGGTGGTCCCGGCGGCGAGGGCGTCGGCCACTGGGATCCGCTTGACTCCGCGCAGGCCGTTTTCGAGGAGCTCGTTGGCGCGGTTGGCGATCCAGCCGGTGGCGTCGGTGTCGGCGGGGCCGCCGTGCGGGGGGTTGTACTTGAATCCGCCGTCTCCCGGCGGGTTGTGGCTCGGGGTCACCACGATGCCGTCGGCCTGCGGCGCGCCCGGAGCGGCGTTCCGGTTGTGCGTAAGGATGGCGTGGCTCAGGGCAGGGGTGGGGGTGTAGCCGTGGCGCGCGTCGATGAGGACGTGCACGCCATTGGCCGCCAGCACCTCAAGGGCGGAGTTTTGTGCGGGCTCGCTCAGGCCATGGGTGTCCTTCGCCATGTAAAGGGGGCCGGTGATGCCTTGGCCCGCGCGATATTCCACGATCGCCTGCGTGATGGCGAGGATGTGGGGTTCGTTAAAGGACGCCTTCAGGCTCGATCCCCGGTGCCCGGAGGTACCGAAGGCCACCCGCTGGCCCGGGTCCGAGAGGTCCGGCGAAACGTCGTAGTACGCATCCAATAGCGCAGTGAGGTCAACAAGGTCTTGGGGTTGGGCAACAGTGCCCGCGCGGCTAGCCATGGCACCAGCATGCCAGACGAGGGCGGGGTGCAGCACGGTTTCGCGTCAAACCCGTTCCTGTGACGAAAGAAAACCCGCCGATCGGCCCGGTCCCAAGCCAACCCTGCGGCGGTACGCTGGATCCAGAGACTTCTTGAGGGGACATGCCATGACTGAACAGCCAAAACAAGGCAAAGACGAGACCCCGGAGGGTTACCAGCCGACCCTGCGGCTCCCGGACCACCAACCGGACTTTCCGCCAGAGCAGGCACCGCCCGCCAGTAAGGACCACGGACAGTCGGCGACGCAGCAGTTCGCGCAGCCGGGGTCAGGGCAGCAGCCCTATGCGGGCGCGCAGCCGGGGTCCGGGCAGCAGCCCGACACGGGCCAGCAGCCCCACGTCGGCCAGCAGCCCCACGCGGGCCAGCAGCAGCCCGGCCAGCAGCAGCCCGGCCAGGCGGCACCTGGCCATGGCCAGTTCTCAAGCCCGTACCCTCCGATCTACGGCGAGTCCGACCGGGCGCCATATGCGGCGGGCCAGCCGGGCTACGGCCAAGCGGCCTACAACCAGCCGGCCCCACCGTATGGCCAACCGTCGCCGTACGCTCAGCCGGGCAGTCCCAACGCCTACGGTCAGCCCGCGTACTACGGCGCACCGGCGGCGCCCAAGAGCCTGAGCATCGCCAGCATGTGCTGCGGCATCGCCGCGCTGGTGGGATTCGGATTCTTCCTGCTCCCGCAGCTGGCCGCCGTCATCCTGGGACACCTGGCCCTGCGGCGCGAACCGGCCGGCAGGGGCATGGCGATCGCCGGCCTCGTGATGGGATACGTCGGCATCGCCGTCACTATCCTGGTGCTGGTCATTTTCGGACTGGTCATCGGCACCGCACGCAACAGCGGATACGGCGTCTAGGCCTGCCCTGCGGCCGGGGCCTGCGTCGGCTCAGCGTGTCAGCGCAGCCACGAGCGCTCCGGCATTGGCCTCAAGCCAGGCACGCCGCCGGTTGATCTGGCCGCCCACGCCGTCCTGCCACATCCGCGCCCAGCCGCCGCCCAGGGCCGCGGCGTTGTGCCGCATCCGTTCGAAGCTGAGCGCCGCGGCCTCGATCCCGGCGCCGGGCACCCGGCGTCGTTCATCCTCGGTCCAGCCGTAGGCGTCGGCGAAGGTGCGCAGCCGGCGGAACGGGTCGTGGTCATCCCAGCCCGGCCACGCGTCTGACGGGTCGCGGAGCGGCACCCAGTGCATGGCGGTATTGAGCGAATCGTGGAGTGCCGTGGCGGGTCCGGCGAGGTCGAAATCCGCCAGTCCCGCGGCCAGGCCGTCCCGGACCACCACGTTCTGGGGTGTGACGTCCAGATGGCAGATGAGCCCGGCGGCATCGGAGGGGTTCGGCCGGACCGGCCGGGGCGGGAACGCGTGGACCTGCGGCACGAAGCCCGCTGACGCGGTGTGCAGGCGCCGCACCAGGCGGGCCACGGAGGCCAGCAGGTCCTCGGACTGCACCCAGGCTTCCGGCGGCGCCCCGGCGCACTGTCCCGGCACGAAGGTCAGGACGTCCCGGCCTTCTATGTCGCGGCCGAGGAAGCGCGGGGAGCCCTCAAAGCCGGCGTCGTGGAGCCAGTCGAGATACTCGGCGACGGCGAATGATTGTTCCTGGTGCGGGCGGCGGATGGTTCCGCCAACCCGCACCACACCCGCGGTGACATCGCCCGCCGGCATACTTTCGACGTCGGACGCCTCGCCCGGGGCGGGGGTGTAGACGCGCGAAGCAACCGGGACGCGATGCACGGGGTTCATCGGGTCAGCGTACGCCGCCCATGAGCTTCTTGATCGCCGGGGAGGCGACCGCCAGGCCCACAGCCAGCAGCATCGCGGTTCCACCGATGCCGAGGAAGTAGGGCAGCTCGTCCTGCGGGTTGTACAGGCCGGACAGGATGCCGGCCACCGTGGTGCCCAGGGACACGGAGAGGAAGAACAGCGCCACCATCTGGGTGTGGAAGGCCTTGGGCGCCAGCTTGGTGGTGACGGACAGGCCGATGGGGGAGAGAAACAGCTCCGCGAGAGTGAAAAGGAGCAGGATTCCAACGAGTGCCAGCAGAGGGGTCTTGCCGGCGCCGGCCAGCGGGATGAAGGCAAGGAAAGCAAGGCCCATCACGAAGAGGCCTATCGAGAACTTCAGCGCCGAACCGGGCTGCTTCCGGCCGAGCCGGGTCCACAGGGCGGCCATGATGCCGGCAAAGATGATGATGAACACCGGGTTAATGGACTGGACCCAGGCGGCAGGCATTTCCCAGCCGAAGAGATTCCGGTCCAGTTTCTCCTCCGAGTACACGGCAATGAACGTGAACTGCTGCTGGAACAGCGCCCAGAACGCGGCCGAGGCGATATACAGCGGGATAAACGCCGCCACCCGTCCGCGCTCGGTGGCGGTGATCTTCTTGCTGCTGAAGATCAGGGCAAAGTACAGCACAGACGCGCCAATGGCGGCGTAGGCCATGGACACGGCAAGGTTCTCGGCGTTCACGGTGCCGGTCACGAGCAGCACGGCGATGATCACGGCGATGCCGGCGAAGATCAAGCCGTACCGGGTGCGCTGGGCGGCCGGGAGGGGATTCGGTACCCGGTGTGCTTCTGCGGGCAGTTTCTTGCGGCCCAGCGAGTAGATGACCAGGCCCACGGCCATGCCGACGGCGGCGGCGCCGAAGCCCCAGTGGAAGCCCTGGCTTTCCTGCAGCCAGCCGGTGACCAGCGGGCCGATCAGCGCACCGGCATTGATGCCCATGTAGAAGATGGAGAACCCGGCGTCGCGGCGTTCGTCCTTCTCGCCGTACAGGCTGCCGACGAGGGCGGTGGCATTGGCCTTCAGCCCGCCGGAGCCGACGCCCACCAGCACCAGTCCGGCGATCAGGCCGGGTACGCCGGGCACGAGTGCCAGCCCGATGTGGCCGGCCATGATCAGGACGGCCGCGCCGAACAGCACGCGCTCGGACCCGAAGAGCCGGTCCGCGAGCCAGGCGCCGAGGATTGTGGAGAGGTAGACGCCGCCACCGTAGGCGCCGACCAGGCCGGCCGCCAGGGCCTGCGGAATCTCAAGGCCACCCTGGGCGGCCGAGAAGTACATGTAATAGAGGAGGATCCCCTGCATTCCGTAGAAGGAGAAGCGCTCCCACATCTCTACGGAGAAAAGGCTGGCCAGCATCTTTGGGTGGCCAAAAAACGACGTGTCGTCCGGCGTCTTCGTGGGGGGACTGAACGAGGGATCGCCCGGCGTTGTAGCGGGGGGATGGGATAAATGAGTTGTGCTCATTTACTTAATGGTGACATTGTGACGCGCGATTGTCACATTCGCGCAGGCCCCAGGCAAGCAACCCAAACCGTGTTTTGCCTCTCTTTCGGGAGGACTTCCCGGGGCGTGCCGGGCCGCGCGGCTATGTCCTAGGCGGTCTCCCCGGCGGGCTCGCCGACGGGCTCGTCCGCGTCGAACATGATGATCTGCCGGATAGCGTGGCCGTCTGCCAGCTGGTCCATGGCCCGGTTGATGTCGGCCAGGGCGATGCGGTCCGAGATCAGCTCCTCGACGGGGAGTTTCCCGTCCCGCCACAACTGGGCGTATTTCGGGATATCCCGCGACGGGACGGCCGAGCCAAGATAGCTGCCCACAATTGTCCTGGCTTCTGCGGTGACGGTCAGGGGCGCCAGCTGGGCGCGGGCATCGGGGGAGGGTAGCCCGGCCGTGACGG
>NZ_CAKKMF010000100.1 GCF_918697925.1 Arthrobacter sp. Bi26 | reverse complement strand
CCTCCAGAGCGACCCGGAGCAACCGGGGTGGGAAGCAGATCCAGGCCGGGCGCGGGAAGACTTCGCTGACAAGGTGCCTACCGGGAACAACAAGGCTCCGGCGGTCATGATACCGAGTGCGCCGCCGAGCTCAGCGCGGGGATTCCAGCCGGCCGGCAGGACTCACGCTCGGCATGGCAGGGCTAAGGACGGAGATGTGCAGGTTCTTTGGTAATTTTCTCGATGTCGGCCGCGGTGACTTCGATCAGCTGATGCGCCAACTCCGCCAGGGCGCGTGCGGTCGCCAACTCGTCCCCGATCTCCGGGACATCAGAGTCCACCGGATTCAGCCTGGCCCACCCGACACCCTCCAGTTCCGCCCGGTTCCCGGCCCTCAATCGCGCCGTGGCCCGCGTTTGGTTTTCATGTTCGTCGATAACGATGTTCACCGACCAGCTTTTCTCTTGCATGGTGCCCGCCTCCTCGATCCGACTTCCACCATCCCAAGCTCGAGGCAAGCCGTCAAGGTCCGCAAATTTCCCCGCAAACCGTGCGCCAAAGGCCCTGAGTTGCCCCGCACGACGAGGCAACTCACGCGGGACCGCAGACCTCATGCAGACCGAGGACGCCAGAGTCGGGCGCCGTCCATCAGCACTGGCTTCCTGGTCCGGGGGGTTGGACCCCGGTGGCGATCCGCCGCGGCAGCATCAGACCTCATACAGTCTGGCGAGGTCGAACGGAGTGGCTCCGCGATCGTGCCACCGGAATGCCAGCCAGGGACATCGTCCGTGCCCAGGCGAGGGCGCTTGCCGTGTCCAGGCCGGCAACGATGCGGCGCATGCAGGAGATCCCGCATGCGGACGTGAACTGCTAATACGCCTCGGCCGAGCGTCCCTTCAACCCCGCGCTGCAGGGCGGGCCGTTGATCGTGCTGTCGTGCGATTACAGCTGCGCCGTCACCGCTCCCCCGAGGCCAAGGCTCTGGGCATCGGCCTGGGCGATCCGTGGTTCAAGGTCGAACCCCGCGCCAGAGAAAGGGCCTCGTCGCCGTGTCCAGCAACTACGAACCCTACAGGGACATCAGGCAGGCAGCGGCCTGATCGGAGTGCAGATCCGAGGAGCAGCAGATGTAGCGTGCCGCCGCTTTCCTTCCATACGTGCAGGTGCCAGGGCTCCTTTGGTGCCGTGGAAATCCAGGGTGTAGTAGTTCGCGGCGGGAATGTTGTTTGATCTGTTTGTCCCCGACCCAGCTTGCCCGTCGCGATCGGCGCTACGGTGGGAGGCCGTGGTCGCCACGTTCCCCGCACCGGTCCCCGGCATACCGTTGCTGATCCTGGACACGGTCACAGGGCTACGTGTTGAGGTCCCAGTGGACACGGATTGCCCCGGCAATCGGTCCGGCAGCGACATCGATACGGAGAGCAAAGAGCGCGGTCCCTGTCTCTTCGATGACCGCGGGAGTGCCTTCGTCGTGTGAACTGGGATGCCTCGTGAGTTGGCCTAAGGCCGCCCCCATTTCGTCATTTTCGGGACTTCCTTGACGGGCAGTGTGACAAGTGCCATAGTCTTCGTATGAACCTGTTGGACAGCTGGACAGCTGCGCAAGATCGAGTCGTACGCGTTGGCGCGGCTGAAGCGGTCTTTGCATCCCTCCGCAGTGCTATCGAGGGCGGCAAGATCCCTGTCGGCACCCGCCTCGACTCGGAGGCATCGCTGGCCAAACAGTACGGTGTGAGCCGCACGATGGTCAGGGAGGCGCTGCGTTCCTGCACCGCATTGGGACTTACGGCCACCCACACGGGTAAGGGCACGTTCGTGATCGCTGACAAGGTGGCCCAGGACCTCAAACTCGGCAAATATTCGGCCAGCGCCCTCGTTGAAGCCCGCCCCCACGTGGAAGTGCCGGCCGCGGGCCTCGCCGCCCAACGCCGCAGCAGCGAAGACCTGGAGGCTCTTCGGGAAATCCTTCGGGAAATGTCCGAGGAAGACGATCTCCAGCAGTGGGTCCTTTTGAACACTGAATTCCACGTGACCATCGCCCGGTGCAGCGGCAATGGCGTGTTCGAATCATTCCTGTCAGACATCTGCGACGCCATGGCTAACCAATCAAACACCCTTAACCTCGTGGCTGACCGGCGCAAGGAATCGGGTCAGGAACACGCCCGCATTTTCGCTGCCATCGAGAGTGGATCAGCCGAGGAGGCATCCCAGGCCATGAGAATGCATTTGCACGGAGTTGAATGCGCCCTGGGCACCATCGTCCCCGGAAGCGGAAACTCCAGGGCCGGCCATACGCGCTAGATCCTAAACCCCGGATTTCACTCACCATCCCCTGCCGCTGCAATCGCCGCAACCCCCGCGCGATCTCCTTGCCGGGAACAACCATGCCCACCGTGCCGGCTGCGGCGTCACTCAGTCCTGCCCCGGCCCCAGATTTTTACCGTCCAAACCCGTCAACGAAGCCCTGTGAGGACCCCATGACTATCGCCCATACCGCCCCGGACACCCGCTCCGAACACGACCTCCTGGGCGACCGGGATGTTCCCGCCGACGCCTACTGGGGCGTCCACACCCTCCGGGCCGTGGAGAACTTCCCCATTACCGGCCAGCCGCTGTCCTCCAACATGCACCTGGTCCGCGGGCTGGCCGCCGTGAAACTCGCCGCCGCACGCACCAACCAGGAACTCGGGCTCCTCGACGCCGAGCGCGCCGCGGCCATTGGGGAAGCCTGCGCCGACGTCATGAACGGCAAGCTCAGCGAACAGTTCGTGGTGGACGTCATCCAGGGCGGGGCCGGGACGTCGTCGAACATGAACGCCAACGAGGTGATCGCCAACCGGGCCCTGGAAATCCTCGGACACCCGAAGGGCGACTACGCCCGGCTGCACCCCAACGACCACGTCAACCTCAGCCAGTCCACCAACGACGTCTACCCCACCGCGGTCAAGCTCGGCACGATCTTCGCCGCCCGGGAACTGCTCGAAGCCCTCACCGAACTCGAGGACGCCTTCGCCGCCAAGGCCCTCGAGTTCCGCACGGTGGTCAAGATGGGCCGCACCCAGCTCCAGGACGCCGTCCCCATGACGCTCGGCCAGGAATTCGGCACCTACGCCGTCACGATCGGCGAGGACCGGCTCCGCCTGGCCGAAGCCGACCTGCTGATCCACGAAATCAACCTCGGCGCCACGGCGATCGGCACCGGCCTGAACGCACCGGCCGGGTACGCCGAGGCCGCCTGCCGGCACCTGGCCGAGATCACCGGGCTGCCGCTGGTCACGGCGGTGGACCTGATCGAGGCCACCCAGGACGTCGGCGCCTTCGTGCACCTCTCCGGGGTGCTCAAGCGGGTCGCCGTGAAACTCTCCAAGATCTGCAACGACCTCCGGCTTCTCTCCTCCGGCCCGCGCGCCGGATTCGGCGAAATCAACCTCCCCGCCGTGCAGTCCGGCTCCTCGATCATGCCCGGCAAAATCAACCCGGTCATCCCGGAAGTGGTCAGCCAGGTGGCCTACGAGGTGATCGGCAACGACGTCACCATCACCATGGCCGCAGAAGCCGGCCAGCTCCAGCTCAACGCCTTCGAACCGATCATCGTCCACAGCCTCCACAAGAGCATCTCCCACCTGGAAGCCGCCTGCCGCACCCTCACGGCCCGCTGCGTCCGGGGCATCACCGCGAACACCGAACACCTCCGCCTCACGGTGGAACAGTCAATCGGCCTCGTCACCGCCCTGAACCCGCACCTGGGCTACGCCACGGCCACGGCCATCGCGCAGGAAGCCCTCGCCACCGGCAAGGGCGTCGCGGAGCTCGTACTCGAACACGGACTGCTCACCGCCGAGCAGCTCACCGAACTCCTCAGCCCACAACGCCTCGCCAACCTGAGAAAATAACCGCCGCACACCCACGACCCCGCCCGACCAGGGAGCAAGGGGCACACCGTCGTGCCCAAAATCCCGACCGACCACAGAGAAACGGAACTCGATGACGAGGGCCGTTCCAGCACCGGGCCACCAACCCGGCCTCTACCCAAGGACTGAATATGAAAAACAAATCAACGATGTGGATCCTGGCAGCGCTCCTGTTCGGAATCGTCAGCGGTCTGCTCTTCCACTGGCTGCTCCCGGTGGACGCGCGCGAATCTGTCGTGGCTGTCCTCGACACCGTGACGCACATGTTCCTGAACCTCATCAAGATGATCATTGCCCCGCTGATCTTTGCCACCCTCGTCTCCGGCATCGCAGGAGCGGCCAAATCCGCCGGCGTGGGCAAGCTCTTTGGCCGCTCGATGATATGGTTCCTGTCCGCCTCCGTCCTGGTGGGCGCCTTCGGCTTCATCACGGCCCATGTACTCAACGTCGGTGACGGGCTCCACCTGATGCCGGGAGGTGGCGCGGGGATGGAAACGAAGCCCCTCGACTACCAGGCGTTTGTTACCCACATCATCCCCACGAGCGTCTTCGCCGCCCTGACAGAAAACAACCCCCTTCAGATCCTTGTCTTCGGCGCTCTCTTCGGCATCGCCCTGCTGAACCTCCGGAAGATGGGCCGCTCCTCCATAGCGGATGCCATCGACGAACTGATGGGCGTCATGCTGAAGGTCACCGGATATGTGATGAAGGCGGCACCCGTCGGCGTTTTCGCCGGCATCGCGGCAGCCTTCACCTCCAAGGGTCTCGACGCGTTTGCCACTTACGCGTCGTTCATCGGCGGATTCTACATCTCCCTCTCCGCACTCTGGGCGATCATGATCGCCGTCGCGGTCGCCTTCCTCGGACGGGCCGCCTTCCGACTGGTCCGGATAGTGCGCGAACCCATGGTCATCGCGTTCGCCACCTCCAGCAGTGAAGCCGCCCTGCCCAAGCTCATCGAAGGCCTGACCAAGTTCGGCATCGACAAGCGCACCACCGGCTTCGTGCTGCCCCTGGGTTACTCGTTCAACGTGGACGGATCCATGATGTACATGACCTTCGCGTCGGTCTTCCTGATCAACGCCTACGGCATCGACATGGACCTTGGCCAGCAGATCGCGATGACCGCAATGCTCCTGCTCAGCAGCAAGGGCATGGCCGGCGTGCCCCGCGGGTCACTCGTCGTCGTCGCCGCCGTGGTCCCTGCCTTCGGCATCCCCGCCGCCGGAATTGGAGTCCTGCTGGTGATCGACCAGCTCCTGGACATGGGGCGCACCGCCACCAACATCCTGGGAAATGCCATCGCCACCGCGGTCATCGGCCGGAACCACGACAAGTCCACGTCCCTCCTCACGGCGTCGCGCGCCGGCACCTCCGACGACGGCCAAGACACTGAGGACAGCCGGCAACCCGAGCTCGTTTCGAGGCACTGACCGGCACCCGGTCGGCCAACCAATTATCAACCTGCAAACCGACCCCCACACCGGATGAAAGGCCATCGCCAATGACCGCTGACTTTGAAGTCCAGAGCCCGATGGACGTGCACCGCATTGAGCGGACGGAAAGAGCGAGAAGCGCACCCATCAAGTCACAAATCATCGACTACCTGCGAAGCCATGGTGCAAGCAAAGTAGCTGACATCAGCGACGGCATCGCGTCCTCGCGGGGCGCAGTCAGATACCACCTGGCAGCGCTGGAGAAGGCCTCGATCGTCCGTTCCAACATTTCCCCCGGAGCGAGAGGTCGGTTCACGCCCTTCTACGGCATCGCTCCTGAAAAAGCGGAGTCGGACTCCTAGCCGGGCGGCGCTGGCTACCATGTTTGCGGACGACGGCGGGACCTCCCGCCGTCGTCCTCTGTGCTCTTGCGGCCGGAATCTCATGCCGTCCCCCCCAACAAACCGGGCGTTGACTCTAGGACCGAAAGATGCCGCCGTATTGAGTCGGGCATCCAGATCCCCGGTAAAAGCACTGGATTGCATTATGGACGGTGGGGCGTAGGACGAGGCTTCGGGCACGTCGTCAAAACCGGCGAGGCTGATGTCTTCGGGACCCTGTATTTCCCCTTTCCCGGAAGGCCCGGAGCATGCCCAATGCCATGTGGTCTTTGGCGGCGAAGACAGCCTGCAGTCTGGCTCGTGGGCGGGTTGTAGGCCGGCGGTATAGCCGGAGTCGGCACCAAGCTCTCCCCCAGGCCGCCGGTAAACAAGAAATCCGGAGAAAAATCTCCAAGAAATCCCCGCAGGTCATGTCGCCGACAGGACTCCACGACATGAATAGGTACAAGACCGACAACGGCCAACAAAAGAAGGCCAGAAAGGAGGCCGAATGACCGCACATCCCAGCAGGCGGAGTGCCCACCAGCCAGCGCCCTGAACCCGCCGTCCACACAACTTCATAGGCCACCGCGGCGGCCAGGTTCATAGGCCACCGCGGCGGCCAGGCACCAGGCCGTGATAAGCGTCAGAAGGACCCAACCCGGGTTAATGCCCACATGCTAAGGCAAGGCCCCCCTCGAACTGCATTCCAGCCCCGCGAACAATGGGAACTCCCGGAAACATGCGGAATACGGCCCAGTCCGATCCACATACGGCCCAATCCGGAGCCCGCAGCGTGGACAATGTACACACCTCGATTGGCCGTCCCAACTCCCCTCCACCGGACCACCGCACCCAAACCGTAGGGCGCTGCTCGCCTTTTAGTACTGACGAAATTCGGCTGCCTGGAAGTCGGCATGATCGCCCTGCGTGTGGGCAGACGCCAGCACGGTTGCGCCCCACTCACGGATGGTGTTGTTATCCAGGTCACATTGCGTCTATCGTTGTCGGGGGCCACAGCGTGGTGGCCCCGATTTAGAGCGGAGAACTTTGTGAACGAGAAGCTGCGGGTGCTGGTCCGCGTGGACCTCGACGGCGCCAAGGCCCACGTCAGGGTCCAGGGCCACGTGACGGCTCAGAGCGTCCATGGCTGCCTGTATGACGTGGTCAAGCGCGCCAGCGCACTCGCCTCCGGACTGGCGCTGGAACTGGATGTGACCCGTGCACACGTTGACCCCGACGCGATGGGAGAGCTTCAGAGGTGCGCAAAGTCGCACCACCTGCCGGTGCACGCCGACCCGCTCCAGCGCGACTATCGGATCAGCATCCTGACGCCGGGCCACGCGACGTCCGCGGCCCCATCACTAGTCCTGGCAGCCTGACAAGCCCGCACCAGCTGCCGCGGCAAGCCCCGCGTTAGCTCACAACCCAGTTCCGCGCGCCTGAATCCTCCGCCCATGCAGCGCGCCTATTGTTAGCATGCGACGTGAGCAACGGGACGATACGCCTACCGATCCTCGCCGCCGCGCAAGAGAAACAAAAGCCTTAGGTCAATGCGTCTCCCGATAAATATGTGGGATACGCACGAACGCTTGGCTGACGTCTTGAGGTGAGTCCTTGCGGAGCCAGACTCGAGTGGCCATGCCCGGGTCAGTCCAAGATGAGGAGGGGCGGGGCTGTCAGCGGGCCCAGTCCTTCCGGGTTCTTTCAGCTGCGTCCTGAAGCAGGGGCAGGTACACGCCCAACAGCGTGTCCATGCTGGTGGCAACAACAGGCTAAGCAAGCCTGTGCGCGGCCGTTTCGTCAGCATTGAACTCCACTGCGGGCAATTTTTTGCCGTCCCCGGCCGACGCTGAAGCAGCAACTCCGTGTTTACCCGGGGGATTCGTTAGGCTGCGAGGCGTCAAAGAAGCGATAGTCCGAAGGAGTCCGTCTGGCCGCAGCTTCGCGTGCCTTGGCCTGGATGAAGTCCCTGTCCTCGCCGGTCAGCACGGTTTCGCCGTGTGCGTCGGCGTCGGCGTTTTCGCCGGTTTCCTTGTTGATAATGGCCGTCAGGGTGCGTGGCAGGACCACGCATCCCGGGTTATCCATCAGCCACTGCTGGGTGGCGGGATCGAGCCGGTTCCATTCTTCCTTGATGTGCATCTCAGTCACTGCTGCCTTTCAGGCATCCGTTCGACGAAAGAACCCCTCAGGCGTTTGCTGTCAGGGGCCCTGGCAGGTGCGAACACGTGGTGCGGCCGCGCAGCCTTGGGGTCGCGTCCAGTTGTCCAGTTATTGTCCGGCTGCGGTCTCGTCCTTCGGTTTGCTCCGGGCTTCGCGCTGGTGGTGCTCCAGCTTGTCTTCCGCATCGCGGCGGCGCTGGCCAACGGTGCGCATCTGGTTCGTGGGCGGCCTTCGGTGATCGACTGGAGGGGCCGTCTGCTCGTGTTCTTCCTCGAAGTCAGGAGCGGATCGGTCCGGACGGCGCCCCTTGTTCTCGCCCATACATGCATCGTCCCATCTTGACCGGGTGCTTACCAGAGCAGCGGCCACACCCTGTCGCTGCGAGCCTACGAGCAGCCCTAGTAAGGAAGGAACTGCGGCGCATAAGCCGAGTCATACAATTTTGATGATCTGGGCTGTGATGTTCGTTCGGGGATTGTTAAAGGCAGATGGGCCAGTGGCGGTGAATTCCAGAGGGTGGTCCGGACGAACCACACCGCCGCATTGGCCACAAGGCAGCAGCGCAGCGGCTAGATCCTAAAGAGTCCGGCAAGCCTTAGCCCGCAGGACAATGCGGTGAGCCACCGGATATCAGCCCACCCCGGCGGTGGCCAGCGGCGGTATTCCGATCAGCCTGCGGCGGGCAGTGCGTCCGGGATGCGCGGCTTGGCGTTGCCGGCGAAGGTGAACTTCGCGTCGTCGCCTTCGCCCTCCACATCCACCACCACGATGTCGCCGGAGTGCAGCTCGCCGAAGAGGATCTTCTCGGAGAGCTGGTCCTCGATCTCGCGCTGGATGGTGCGGCGCAGCGGCCGGGCACCCATGGCGGGGTCGTAGCCGCGGGTCGCCAGGAGCACCTTGGCCGCGGACGTGAGCTCGATGCCCATGTCCTTGTCCTTCAGTCGCTTCTCGAGCCGGCCAACGAACATGTCCACGATCTCGATGATCTCGTCCTGGGTCAGCTGCGGGAAGACCACAACATCGTCAACACGGTTCAGGAACTCGGGGCGGAAGTGCTGCTTGAGCTCCTCCGTGACCCGGGCGCGCATCCGGTTGTAGCCGGTCTGGGAGTCCGTGCCGGACTGGAAGCCCGTGGCAACACTCTTGGAAATGTCCCGGGTACCGAGGTTCGTGGTCATGATGATCACGGTGTTCTTGAAGTCGACCACGCGGCCCTGGGAGTCGGTCAGGCGGCCGTCTTCCAGGATCTGCAGCAGCGAGTTGAAGAGATCGGCGTGCGCCTTCTCCACCTCGTCGAACAGCACCACGGAGATGTCAGGGTCCTTGCCAACGCTGTACAGCGGATCTTCGACCTGGAGGCAGAACAGATCAACGGGCAGCGCTTGCCCCTCACGGCCGGCCACCTCGTGGGCGCACCGGCATAAGCGTCAGCGTTGATACCAAAGCAGGCGTCCCGCACGTACTGGCGGGGCGCCTGCAGGACCCGGCATACCGGGGCTTTGCCACGGATAACTACACCGGGCTCACCCCGAAATCATCGAAGCAGTTCAGGCAGCCAACGAAGGCCACGTCACCGCATACGGCGAAGATGTCTACTCAGCAGCGCTTCAAGAGGTCATCCAGTCCCACTTCGGGACAACTGCTACCGCATATCCGGTCTTCAATGGAACAGGGGCCAACGTCCATGCCCTGCAAGCCCTGCTCCCGCGCTGGGGCGCTGTCATCTGCGCAGCAACAGCGCATATCAATACCGACGAAAACGGCGCCCCGGAACGGGTTGGCGGAATAAAGCTCCTCCCGGTCCCCACACCGGATGGCAAACTCACCCCGGAATTGATAGACGCCGAAGCTTGGGGGTGGGGAGACGAGCACCGGGCGCAACCGCGGGCCGTATCGATCACCCAAACCACCGAACTCGGCACCTGCTACACGCCGGAAGAAATCCAACGGATCGCTGAACACGTCCATGCGAAGGGAATGAAACTGCACCTGGGACGGAGCAAGGCTGGCCAACGCTGCAGCACATCTCGGGCTTCCTTTGCAGGCATTCACCACCGACGCCGGTGTCGACGTCCTGTCTTTTGGCGGCACCAAAAACGGGCTGCTGTTCGGCGAAGCCGTTATCTGGCTCAACCCACAGTCCGACCCAGGCATGAGCTACCTGCGCAAGATGAACATGCAGCTTGCCTCAAAGATCCGTTTCGTCTCTGCGCAACTGGTAGCCCTGCTAACGGATGGGTTGTGGCTGCGGTCCGCCAGTCACGCCAACGAGATGGCTCAACGTCTCAGCGAAGGAATCTCGGCCATTAACGGCGTCTCACTGACGCAAGCAACACAGTCCAATGGCGTCTTTGCCGTCCTCCCACCCGGGGCAGCCGCGAAAGTCCGGGAATCCTTCCGCTTCTATGACTGGGACCAAGCACGCGGCGAAGTCCGGTGGATGTGCTCCTGAGTATGTCAGCCCGATTCAGGACCACTGAGACGGCTTGAATCAGGACCACTCAGGCCCCTAGTCCCTGGCCCTGACACCCTGCCCATCTCCTTCTAAATCGCACTTCGAGTCGCGGTCTTGCGAGCAGGCCCCCGGGGACGACTTAGCGATACTGGTCAGTTGCCGTTGTTGCGAGAGTGGTTCAGTCGTTCAGATGGCACTCTTCAGCTGCGGGGCGGGGATCCTGCTCGATTTCGTCGTGCCGGGTATTTTCAGCTTCAATGGCTACATGCCTCCCGTCTGGTCATTGCGCCAAAGCCTTCCCTCTGACGCTTCATGGATTGCCGAGCTCCGCGCCCAGGTCATGCGTCCCGATCTCGAGCGCCTCGGACGCTGGGATCCGGTGCGCGTCAGACAGCGCTTCCTTACCGGGTTTCACCCGGCGCATACGTTTGTTATCGACGTCGGAGCCTCCGCGGCGGGTGTCATTGCGGTCCGCCCCGAATCGGATGAGCAATGGATTGAACACTTCTATCTGGCCCCCGAGTATCAAGGGCAGGGTCTGGGGAGCGCGGTGCTGCGCCACGTATTGGAGGCGAAGCGCGATCACCGGCCTTTCCGGCTCACCGTCCTCCAAGGCAGCCCGGCGAGACGCCTCTACGAACGCACCGGATTCGTCCACGAGCACGAGGATTCGATCGATGTGTTCCTCGTCGCCGAAACGGACCGGAAGGTCGTGCCCAGGAGAACCCGCTCCCGCTGAACGACCCGCTTATTGGACAGGCCAATGGTCAAGCAAACTCTCCGCAGTCCCCCGGAATTAGTGCCTCCGCCGCCGCCTGCCGCGGGGATGCTGGCCGCCGGTCAGTGGCCGGTGCGCATCCGGTCACGTGCGCACCTCACAACGGCGGACAAGTCCAGCCCGTAGGTCGGCCCGTCGCCGGAACCGTACTCCTCTAGGCGGGCCGCACCGCGCTCGAGGAGCCGGATCGCGCCAACGCTGTTCCCCCGGGCGGCGTGGGTGAGCCCGACGCAGATCTGGGCGAGACCTTGCCAAAGGTTGCGTTCTTCGGCCGGCCCGGCTTTCCAGCGGGCCTCGAGTACCTCATGAGCGGCGAAGGGCCGGCCTGCCTCCACCAGACTCCGGGCCGCAACCAACGTCTGAGCCGGCGGCAGCGGCTCCTCCGAGACCGGCTCGACGCCAACGCTCCCGTACGCCAGCGGCCGGCCAAGAGCGTCACGCGGCCGGGCCTGCCGCGGGCGCCTTGCAGCATCCCGATCCCTGTCACCCGTCATTGCCGTCTCCGCCCTGAGCGTGCCCGGAGCCTACCGACCTTCATACGCCCAATCCTAAGACCCGGCGCTTCGAACATCCGTTCCGCCGCAAATGGATGCCACGGGACGGCGGCCGCGAGAGAAGAAATGATCACCGCTGGTCGCGGCGCAGGGGATGATCATTTGGAACCTCGACGAGCACGATGCGCACTCCATCGGGGTCCGCGATCCACATCTCCACCAGCCCCCACGGCTCCTGCTGCGGCCTGCGGATCACCGGTACCCCGGCCGCCAGCAGCCGCTCGTGCTCAAGCTGCACGTCGCGAACCTGAATCCAGATCGACAAGGCACTCCCCGGTGGATCAGCCGACCGTCCACTGACCTCGAGAAAACCGTTTCCCAGGAAGAACACCAGACCCGGCGCATCACGACTCCCGAACTCCCGGTAGATCGCCAAACCCAACGTGTCCCGATAAAACCGGTGGCTCCGCTCAGGTTCGGACGGATGAAGCAGGATGCGGCTCCCAAGGACTTCCATGTTCTCCATCCGGCCCCCCACTCACGCACTTCGCCCGCCCCGCGTCGGTGAATTCCTGGTGTGGCGTTCAAGGACCCCTTTTGGGCGGCGAGCTGCCCCACACCGACCGGGGCGCCACGGCCCACGCCGAATCTGCTGCACCGACCGTTCCGCAAACAGAACTGCGAAACCGCCAACTCAGCTGCGATTTAGGGGCCAAACGAAGTTGACGGCCACACTCCTGTGTGACTGTTAAACAGGAATTGCGATAAATCGCAGCTGAATTGGCGGTCTGCGGTCCAGTTTTGGGAACCCCTGCCTGGCATATCTAAGGGCGACGTCCCGAACGAAGGCTGCCTGACGGTTAGCTCGGACTCAACAAGGGTTCATGACGCCGAGTTCATCTCGTGGCACGGCTCATGCGCCGACTCCCGAGGCTCCCTGGGGCGCGGGCATACCTGCGACCATTCCGGCCCACAACAGGTCGGTAGTCGCTAGGGTCAGGTAGTCCACGGATGTTCCATCCAGGAGGTTGCCCGCTGCCAGCATGGCGGCTCCGTGCAGGCTCACGAAGCAAACGAGCGCGAGCCTCTCGGAGTCGGCTGGCGCCAGCTCCCCGGCGGCCTGGGCTTCAGCGATGAGCGCTCTGGCGACCCTTATGCCGTCTTCGCCGATGCTGCGCAGTTCATCGCTGGCATCAGGATGGTGCTTGGTGGAGTGCATCACGGCCAACAGGACCGGGTGAGAGACCGCGAAGTCCACATAGGCCCGCGCGATCCGGACAAAGCGTGAACGATGGCCTCCGGCCGCTTCGGACGCTGCCGTGATCCGGGCGTTCATGCCACGGAAGCCGTCACGGGCCAGGGCATCGAGGAGCGCCTGCTTGTCACGGAAATGCTTGCCGGGCGCCGCATGGCTCACACCCAGGTCACGCGCGAGCTGCCGCAGGGAAAGTCCCTCGACTCCTGCTTCCTCGATGACTTCCGTCGCACGGGCGAGCAACGCCTCGCGGAGCTTGCCGTGATGGTAGGGCTGATCGGTCATGAGATCAGTATAGCCAAGAAGTAGTCATTGACAACAATGATGTCACTGTCTACTATGTAGGCATTGGCTACATAGAGTGGCCGCCACACGGAATGGATTCGACATGACCATGAGCTACACCGGAACCACGGCACTCATCACTGGAGCGAGCTCCGGGCTCGGCGCCGAGTTTGCCGCACGATTTGCAGCGCGCGGGGCCAACCTTGTGCTGGTCGCACGGCGGACCGACCGGCTTGAGGATCTCGCCCGAAAGCTGCGCGACGCGCACGGCATTTCAGTGACGACGCTCTCGAAGGACTTGAGCCGTCCGGGAGCCGGAGCGGAACTCCGCGACGAGCTCGCCGGCCGGGGCATCCGCATCGACACCCTGATCAACAACGCGGGCTTCGCCACGAGCGGCCCTTTGGTCAAGGAAGACCCCGCGGTCATCGCCTCGGAGATCTCCCTCAACGTGGCCTCTCTCGTCGAGACCACGCGGGCATTCCTCCCGGAGATGCTCGCCGCCGGGAAAGGCGCACTCATCAACGTGGCCAGTACCGCAGCTTTTCAGCCGGTGCCTGGGATGGCGGTATACGGAGCAACCAAGGCCTTTGTCCTGAGCTTCACCGAAGCCGTGGCACATGAGACGAAGGAATCCGGCCTTCGCGTGCTCGCGCTCTGCCCGGGGGCTACCCGCACCGAATTCTTCGACGTACTCGGGAGCCAGGCCGCAGCGGTCGGCCGGCTGCAGAGCGCCAGCGAGGTCATCGACACCGCCCTGCGCGCCCTCGATCGCCGCACTACACCGGTAAGCGTCGTCTCAGGCTTGGGAAATCGCATGCTTGCCGGAATCGCCCAGCGCCTCCCCCGAAACATCTCCCTCGCCATGGCGGGCAGAGCCGTACAGGACTAGTGCTGCAGTCGCTTTTCGCTTCACCCTGTTGGTCTTCGCCACGCCCGTATTTTCACAACCCACCGAGGATGTAGCAATGAATCAGACTCCCGATGTACTTCGCTATGCCGCCTTTGCCACGAGCCCTGGCGGAGGCAATCCGGCGGGCGTGGTCTTGGACGCAACCCGTCTCGACGCCGCGCAGATGCAGGTCATCGCGGCCGATGTCGGATATGCGGAGACGGTCTTTATCACCGGGGCGGCGATTGACGGAGACTCACGTCGAAACCGCGTGCGGTACTTCTCCCCGATCGCCGAGGTGCCCTTTTGGGGCCATGCCACAATTGCCCTGGCTGTCGCGCTGTCGAGGCTGCACGGTGCGGGGACCTTTACGTTCGATACTTCGGTGGGGCTGGTCTCGATCGAATCTGCCGGACAGGGCGCTACCCTGACGGCATCCTTCACGAGCGTGGAGCCTCGCGTCGCCGAGTTTCCGGCAGGTGTTCTGGACACTCTGCTCGGGTTGCTGGGCGTGGGTCGGGACGAATTGCACCCCGCCTACCCTCCGCTGCTCGCCTTTGCAGGAAACTGGCATCCAATACTGGTCTTCGCTGACCGAAGGACCTTTGACTCATTCGGGTTCGACCCGGATCCCATGCGTACGCTGATGGACGCCCAAAACTGGGCCGGTACCGTAACGACACTCTGCGAGATCGGAGCGGGCGAGTTTGACTCGCGAAATCTCTTCCCGGCGGGCGCCATCACTGAAGATCCGGCGACGGGTTCGGCTGCCGCTGCTTTCGGCGGATACCTCCGCCTGCTATCGCTTGTGGAACCACCCAGCCGGGTGGTGGTGCTCCAAGGGAGCCACGTCGGCCGCCCGAGCAGACTCACCATTAATATTCCACCGCTCGGCGGGATCGCAGTGCGCGGAGAAGCCGTCGAAATCGCTTGAGCCGTTTCGTCGGCGGAAAGCAGCTGATTTTGGTCCCGCTGAACCGGGCATCCGCGCTTTCTCATGATCCCGTCCGTTTTACAACCGCTTCACGACGCGTGCCCTGCAGGCAGAGCTGACCACCTATGACTTCGAAGGCAAACCCCAGCGTCCGAGTAAGGAACAGCTGAAGGAAGCTCCTCCTGAGGTAAAGCAGTTCAACTCCTAGCGGACCATCCGCAACATCGGCAAAGAACGTCGAGTAGGACCAGCACGAAATCGATCGGCGGTTTCAGCCTCTTGATGGGGGTCGTTTCCACGGCGAAAAGTGGTCCCCGTTCAAACTGCGATTGCTGCCGCTAAAGTGGGCTCGAATCGGATTTCAGTCGGCTGGGGCACAGCCTGGGCTTTTGGCCACACGAGAGCCTGGTCTGAGTCACGCTGGAAAAAAACCGCATGGGCGCCAACACCGGCTGAACCTGCCTTCCAGCTCGGAACATGCAAAGTACTACGCCGGCGCGTCGCCGGGCACCTCGGAGGCGACGCCGAGGCGACAGCATCAGCATTCGCCAACTACGCGGACGCCACGACGGCCGGGGACCTTCGCTTCCGGCCAGCCTCTGCCGCTCACTCTCGCGGCTAATACTGCCTTCTGTCGACGCGCCAGAGGAATCGAGACGACCACGTTAGAAGAGCACGCTCAGGTAGTCATGTCGAAACCGTGCATCCGGTTATGGACGGGTATGACTGACTACCCAGCAGGAACGGCGACGGAAGAAGACTACTGTCACGCACACCTCCCTGCCGCGGACGCTTCTGGAACAGTCCACGTAGCACGGACCGGACGTCCCGCCAGAGTGCCCGGAAAGTCATGTCACACAGACCTCGTGGTTGCATGAACTCGTGTCAGGAGAATTAGGCACGGAGGGAGCCGCCCACCAGCAACGGCATCCCGCGTACACGGTGTGGACAATGTGCACGCCACCTCTGCCAGACAAAAGGGCGCCAAGCTCTCCCCCGGCTCACAGGGAAGGAGCGAATCGGGGGGAAAGAATCTCCAAGAAAGTTTCCCAGGTCATGTCAACACCACAACCCCACGGCATGAATACGTACAAGACCAACCACGCCCGGCACAACCAACCAGAAAGGAGACCCAGATGACCCCACCTCCCAGCCGGCGGAGGGCCCACTAGCCCGGGCCCTGAACCCGCCACCCACACAACCGAACAGGCCACCGCGGCGCCAGCCACTGGGCCGCTTGGGAGATTTCGGACAGCGGATTAGTGGTTTTATCTACGCTGCCGCGGGCGGCTGCTGGTAACTGTAGTGGACCTCGTTGGGGTAGCGGTAATCCAGGGCGGAGTGCCGGCGCCGGC
>NZ_CAKKMF010000099.1 GCF_918697925.1 Arthrobacter sp. Bi26 | reverse complement strand
ATTCTGTATTTCCGATAGGCCAAGTCGGGTTCGTGGTGCCGCGTTCCCGCATCGTCGATGATCGGCACGTTTAGCTCCGGTTCCGGAAGGCCTGCGGCGAATCCGAGCCCACCCGAATGAACCTCAAAAGGGCGGCTACGGAGCAATCGACGGGGTTAGTCGTCGCTGCGGAGTTCCCGCTGCCGTGCGCTGAGGAGTTCGAGTTCGGGCCGGGCTGCCACGAAGCGTTCGACGGCGGTCAGCACCTCCACGACGTGTCCCCGGTCGGCTGCCACCAGGCCGGCGCCCAACTGCGTGCGCCGGTGCTGTTCGTGGTCCCCGACCTCGGCCACGGAGACATCAAAGCGCCGCTTCAGCTCCGCCAGCAGCGGCCGCACCACGGAGCGCTTCTCCTTGAGGCTGTGAACGTCGCCCAGAAGGATGTCGAATTCGATCCATCCGATCCACATGCCATAAGCCTATCCATTGCTCCCCACCGGCTCCCTCGCCTCGCAAGCTCGGCCAGGGAACCCTGCCAGCGTGGGCCCACCGCCGTTTTGAGGCCTCAAAATGGCGTCTACGGAGCAATCGACGCCGGTTAGATGGTGAGTTCGCCCATCCGGTCCCAGCCTTCGCCGTCGAGCTGGCGGCTGATGATCCGGGGAGTTTCGGCCAGGGCCTGGGGCATGTCCGCCATGGCCTGCTTGAAGTGGGCGCTGTTCACGTGGTCTCCGGCGGCGTCGTCCTTGAAGGCCTCAACGAGGACGAATTCATTGGGATCCTCCACGCTGCGGGACCAGTCGAACCAGAGGTTCCCTGGCTCCTGGCGGGTGGCCCGGGTGAAATCGTCCACGAGTCCCAGCCAGCGCTCGGACCAGTCCGGCTTGACCTTGAATTTGACGACGATGAAGATCACGAGCTGTTGCCTTTCATTCGAAATTCCGGAGGTTCCATTCTTGCAGGCGGCCAGCAGGCCTTGATGGCCTCGCGGGCAAGTTCCTGCTGCCGCGGGGTGCCGATCCGGTCGGCCCACTGCTCGGCGAGCTGGAACTCCACCATTGCCTCGGTGCAGCGGCCGGCGTCGTGCAGCGTCCAGCCGAGGTTGTTGTGCAGCGAGACCACCCACCGCTTGGTCCGCTCGTCGTGGACCGTCGAGGCATACTCCAGGGCGCTCCGGGTCCAGGTCTCGGCGTGCGCCGAGTCGGCAATGGCGAGCATGTGCAGCGCGTCCACGGCCAGGAATTCCTCGCCCAGGTGGTCCGCCAGTTCTGCCGCCTGCTCAAAGAGCGGCACGGCCATCGCCCCGTGCCCGCTGGAATTGAGCACCCGGCCGCGTTCCAGCAGCACCCGGACGGCCACGGTGGGCTCGTCGGCATCGATCGAATCCAGCAGCGCGTCGGCTTCCTCGTAGCGGCCCTGCAGCCCGATGGCCCGGCCCAGCTGGGCGGTGAGTTCGGCGCGTTCGTCGGCGTCATAGCTGTCATCTGCGGCGGCCGCCCGGAAACGGGCTTCCGATCCGGCGGGGTCGTCGAAGTTCCACAATTGGTCAAGGGTTGTCTGTTCCAGCATCCACCTGCTCCTGCTCAGCTTTCACCTGCGGCCAGTTCGTGTGCACTCCCAATGTATCGGGAAGTGACATGCCGTTGTGCACGTCCCGCGAGGGCGCTGCCGGCCGCGTAGAACCAGTTGGACGGCCTGCTGAAGGCCGTGATTTTGAGGAACACCCGCCCCGCGGCGTCGATCTCCACTTCGAAGGCTTCCTCGCCCCGCACGGGATGGCCGGGCAGCGTGCCGTACCCGAACCCGGCACGTTGGGGCCCGTCGCCGGGCACCGGCCGGCGCACCCACACCACCTCGCAGGGCGCGTTGATCCGGAAGGGCCCGACGCCGAATCCGCTCACCACGCGCGCACCGGGCACGACGGCGTCGGAGTCGGTGCGGATCCGCAGCCCGGAGCGTTTCTGCAGCTGCCAGGAAAGAATCCCCTGTGCCACCCTCCGGTACAGTGCCAGGCCATCGCCCAGGTAAGTCTGGGACACCAGGCAGGGAAAGCCTTCCGGAGCCTGCCCGTGCTCGGTGGAGCCAATGCCCGGATAGTTCAGCCCGGCCCCCGCGATGCCGCCGGCGTCAGGGCCGCCGCTCATGTGCCTTGGCCCCGGGCGAGCCCTGCCCAGCCCAGCTGCTCCCGCTGTTTTCGGCTGAGCGATGCGACCACCAGGTCATAGGAATCCTCCACCATGTCCCGGATCATGTCGTCCGGCAGCGATCCGTCCAGCCGGACCCCGTTCCAGTGCGTCTTGTTCATATGCCAGGCGCCGGAGATTTCCGGGTGGATGGCCCGCAGCTGTTCGGCCAGGGCCGGCTCGCATTTGAGGCTCACGGACCAGTCCGTCGGGTCCATGGCGGATAACGCGAACATCTTGGCGTCCTGCCGCGCGCCACCCGCCACGGCAGAGCGCACTTTGAACACGGATGTCTCCGGGCCGAACGGAAAGTCCTCAAAGGCGCCCGGGAAGCTCAGGCAGATCTCGCGGAGGGTGGCAACGTCCATGACACGAGCCTATCCGGCTGCGGTCTACCCGGCAGTGCGGGCATCGCCGATGCTGTGCAGCCCTTCGGGAGTGGTGCCGTTGACTTCGTAATCGCCCACGGTGCGGGCCTTGAACACGGCCGGGTTGTGGGTGGCCACGGTCCGGGCGTTGCGCCAGTGCCGGTCCAGCGACTTGGACTTCGACGTGGCGGATGCCCCGGTCACGTCGAAGAGCTGCTGGGCCGCGGACTGGACGAGCTCGGGCACCAGCAGCTGGGCCTTTTCCACCGCGATCTCGCCGCGGATGTAGCGCTGCTCCGGGGTGAGTTCCAGGTCCTGATCCGCACCGGCGTCGAGCTCCCGGGCCGCGGCCAGCACCACCGACTCCGCTAGAGGCCCACGCGCCACCCTTCGCGGGCGGGGCACTCGTTCACGACGACGTCCAGCCCGGCGGCCTTGGCACGCTCCGCCGCGGCGTCGTCGAAGACGCCCAGTTGCAGCCAGACGGCCTTGGCGCCTACGGCAATGGCCTCGTCTATGACGGCCCCCACCTTGTGGGAGTTGACGAAGCAGTCCACGACGTCGATCGGGTGTTTCGCCGCGGGAATCTCCGTCAGGGAGCGGTACCCCTTCTCGCCATGGACGTCGTCTCCGGGCAAGTTGACCGGAATGATTTCCATACCCATCCGGTCACGGATATACAGGGAGACGTCGTACGCCGAGCGCCATTCGTTGGTGGTCAGGCCGACCACCGCCCACGTGCCTTTGGTTCGCATGAGGCGGTCAATGACTGCCGGATCGTTAACGTGGGCCATGCATTAACCTTACTCCTGCGACTTTTTTGGACAATCGTCGAATAAATGAACGATTTCGCGGCGCCGGGCGCCGCCGTGAACGAATATTACAACGCGTGAGACGCGGATTTTGTGGAATCGTGCATCTCGGTTCTAGTAGGTAGTGACCATCCCGAGCGGCCGAGAGACCTGGATCGATGAAGCCGCAGCAACCCCGGTGACGTGAGACGACCATTCCCACGGAACTGTTCCGCTCACTTTCGATTGAATTCGAGGGAAACCAGAGGAACCAAGGGTGCTACTGCCAGGACCGATGGAGTGCTGCCATGACCCCTGAGAATTCTTCCGCCCTGCCCACCTTTGCCCGGACTGCGTCCGAGGCAACCCCACAAACCACTTCGGACGCGACGGCGAACGAAGCAGGGCTGCGTGACGCGCCCGGTTCCTCTCGCGGCTCGTCGGGATGGTCCCTGACCGAGCCCACGGACGGCGCAGTGCACGGCGCCCCCACCGACGGACCGGCGCGTCACCGCAGCACCACCCCCAAGCAGCACACCGCCGCGACGGCAGTGGCCGACACGGTTTCCTTCTGGGAAGAACAGGCCCTGCGCCTCGACTGGGCGGCACCGGCCGACGGTGCCCTCAGTAACGACATCGGCGGCAAGCCCTGGCACACCGCGCACCGCCGCATCCCGGCCGACGTCGAGGCCGGCACCGGCCCGCAGATCACCTGGTTCGAGGGCGGCAGGCTCAATGTCGCCTACAACTGCGTCGACCGCCATGTAGCGGCTGGGCGGGGAGACAAGGTGGCCCTGCACTTCGAGGGCGAGCCCGGTGACCGCCGTGCCGTCACCTACGCCGGCCTCCAGCGCGAGGTGTCCAAGGCCGCCAATGCCCTCCTGGACCTCGGCATCACCAAGGGCGACCGCGTGGTCATCTACCTCCCGGTCATCCCCGAAACCGTGATCATCACCCTCGCCGTGGCCCGCATCGGCGCCATCCATTCCCTGGTCTTCGGCGGCTTCTCCGCCGAGGCCTTGAAGTTCCGTGTGGAGGACACCGGCGCCAAACTCCTGGTCACCACCGACGGACAGTTCCGCCGCGGCGCCGCGGTGCCGGTCAAGGACAACGCGGATGCCGCCGTCTCCGGCGACAACGCCATCGAGCACGTCCTGGTGGTCAACAGGACCACTCCGGCGGACGAACTCGGGACCGTCCCGATGACCGCGGGCCGCGATGTGTGGTGGCACGACGCCGTCGGGACAGCTTCCGACGTCCACGTAGCCGAACCGTTCGACGCCGAGACGCCGCTGTTCATCATGTACACCTCCGGCACTACCGGGAAGCCCAAGGGCCTGGTCCACACCTCCGGTGGCTACCTCGCGCAGGCGTCGTGGAGCTTCGAGCACCTGTTCAGCAACCCGGACCCCGCGCTGCGGGAGAAGGACGTGCACTGGTGCACGGCCGACCTCGCCTGGGTCACCGCGCACACCTACGAGCTCTACGGCCCGCTCTCCAACGGCGCCACGCAGGTCATTTTCGAGGGAACACCCAACACCCCGCACCCGGGCCGGCACTTTGAGATCATCGAACGCTACGGCGTCACGCAGTACTACACCGCGCCCACCCTGGTGCGCTCCCTGATGGGCTGGTTCCCGGACGGCGTCCCCGACACGTACGATCTCTCCTCCATCCGTCTCCTCGGCACGGTGGGCGAGGCCATCAACCCCGAGGCCTGGCGCTGGTTCCGGGCCAACATCGGCGCCGGCACCGCCCCGGTGGTGGACACCTGGTGGCAGTCCGAAACCGGCGCCACCATCCTCTCCCCCGCACCGACGGACACCGCGTTCAAGCCCGGCTGCGCGGCCCGTCCGCTGCCCGGGGTCAGCACGCGCATCGTGGACGACGCCGGCAATGCGGTTCCGCCGGGCGTCCAGGGTTTCATCGTGGTGGACTCCCCCGGCCCCGCGATCGCGCGGACAGTCTGGGGGAACCCGCGCCGCTACTTCGATTCGTACTGGCGTCAATACGCCGAACAGGGCTGGTTCCTCGCCGGTGATGGCGCCAAGTATGACGACGACGGAGACATCTGGATCCTCGGGCGGGTAGATGACACCCTCAACGTCTCAGGGCACCTGCTCTCCACGATCGAGATCGAGTCGGCGCTCGTCTCCCATCCGGACGTGGTGGAAGCGGGCGTCTGCCCGGTCGCGGACCCAAAGACCGGGCATGCCATCGTGGCGTTTGTCGTGCTGAAGGATTCGGCGGCTACCGAGGACATCGCGTCCGAATTGAAGGCGCACGTCGCTAAGCAGATCGGGCCGATCGCCAAGCCGCGCGACGTCGTCGTCGTTCCCGATGTGCCCAAGACCCGCAGCGGCAAGATCATGCGCCGGCTGCTGACCCAGCTGTTCGAAGGAACCGCGCTTGGGGACACCACGTCGCTCCAGAACGAACCATCCATCGCGGGCATCCAGGATGTGCTGCGCGAACGCAACAACACCCCAGAAGTAAGGAACACCCATGACTGACATCAGCAGCGTCGCCCGTCTTTCCGAACCGCTCAAGTTCGCCTACTGGGTTCCCAACGTTTCCGGCGGCCTGGTGGTTTCCACCATCGAACAGCGCACCGGCTGGGACTTCGAGTACAACAAGAAGCTGGCCAGGATCGCGGAAAACTCCGGCTTCGAATACGCCCTGACCCAAACCCGGTACGCCGCCTCCTACGGCGCGGACAAGCAGCACGAGGCCACCTCGTTCAGCCTGGCGCTGCTGGCCGCCACCGAGCGCCTCAAAGTGATCTCCGCCGTCCATCCGGGCATGTGGCACCCCGGCGTGCTGGCGAAGTACATCATCACCGCGGACCACATCTCCAACGGCCGCGCCGCAGTGAACATCGTCTCCGGCTGGCTCAAGGACGAATTCACCAACTTTGGGCTCGAATGGCTCGAGCACGACGAGCGCTATGTCCGCACCGAGGAATTCATCAAGGTCCTCCGCGGGCTGTGGACCGAGCAGGAATACAGCCAGTCCGGCAAGTACTACAACATCACCGATTTCACCCTGAACCCGGCCCCGGTGGACGTGCCGGGCCGGGCACACCCGGAGATCTTCTTTGGCGGCAACTCCACAGCCGCGCAGGCCACTGCCGGCCGCGTGGCCGACTGGTACTTCTCCAACGGCAAGGACCTCGAAGGGTTCAAGGAGAACATCGCCGGCGTCGTGGCCTCCGCAGGAGAAGTCGGGCGTGCTGCCGGGCGCGGGAGCGGCGCCGGGCTGCCCTCCCGGAGCTCCTCCCACCTCCCCGCCCTCCCCTCTCCTAGGTTTGGCCTCAACGGCTTCGTCATTGCCCGTGATTCCGAAAAGGAAGCCCGCGACACCCTCCGCGAGATCGTCGAGAAGGCGCACAAGCCCGCCGTCGAAGGGTTCCGCGCCGCCGTGCAGGAAGCCGGAGCGTCCACCACGGACGGCAAAGGCATGTGGGCCGACTCCAGCTTCGAGGACCTGGTCCAGTACAACGACGGCTTCAAGACGCAGCTGATCGGCACACCGGAGCAGATCGCCGAGCGGATCGTGGAGTACAAGAAGATCGGCGTGAACCTGTTCCTCACCGGCTACCTGCATTTCCAGGAGGAAGTCGCCGTGTTCGGTCAGGACGTCCTGCCGATCGTGCGCGAACTCGAGGCGGACCTGGCACGCAAGAACGGCATCGAGCTGGACCTGTCCCAGACCCCGGTGGCAAACGTTGAGGTAGCTGCGTAATGGCTGAGCGCAAGTTCGGTTTCCGCACCCGCGCGCTGCACGCCGGCGGCACCCCCGACGCCGAGCACGGCGCCCGTGCCGTGCCGATCTACCAGACCACCTCCTTCGTGTTCAAGGACACGCAGGAGGCCGCGAGCCTCTTCGCGCTGCAGAAATACGGCAACATCTACTCCCGGATCGGCAACCCCACCGTGGCCGCGTTCGAGGAGCGCATCGCCTCCCTGGAGGGCGGCATCGGCGCCGTGGCCACGTCTTCGGGCATGGCGGCGGAGTTCATCACTTTCGCCGCGCTCACCCAGGCCGGGGACCACATCGTCGCCGCCTCCCAGCTCTACGGCGGTACGGTGACCCAGCTGGACGTCACGCTGCGCCGCTTCGGCGTGGACACAACGTTCGTCCCCGGCACCGACCCGGCGGACTACGCCGCCGCAGTCCGGGAAAACACCAAGGCGATCTTCGTCGAGGTGGTGGCCAACCCGTCCTCGGAGGTCCAGGACCTTGCGGCCCTCGCGAAGGTGGCGCACGACGCCGGCGTCCCGCTCGTCGTCGACGCCACCTTGAGCACGCCGTACCTCGTGCGGCCGATCGAGCACGGCGCGGACATCGTGATCCACTCCGCCACGAAGTTCCTCGGCGGCCACGGCACCACCCTGGGCGGCGTGATCGTCGAAAGCGGCCGCTTCGATTGGGGCAACGGCAACTTCCCCACGATGACGGAGCCGGTGGCCTCCTACGGAAATGTGTCCTGGTGGGGCAACTTCGGCGAGTACGGCTTCCTGACAAAGCTGCGTTGCGAACAGTTGCGCGACATCGGCCCGGCACTGTCCCCGCAGTCGGCCTTCCAGCTCCTGCAGGGCGTCGAAACGCTCCCCCAGCGCCTCGACGAGCACCTGAAGAACGCGCAGGCCGTGGCTGAATGGCTCGAGGCGGACGAGCGCGTGGCCTACGTGAACTTCTCCGGCCTGCCTTCGCACCCGCACTTCGAGCGGGCCAAGAAGTACCTGCCGCTGGGTCCTGGCTCGGTCTTCTCCTTCGGCGTCAAGGGCGGCCGTGCCGCGGGCCAGAAGTTCATCGAGTCCCTGCAGTTGGCCTCGCACCTGGCCAATGTGGGCGACTCCCGGACCCTGGTCATCCACCCCGGGTCCACCACCCACCAGCAGCTCAACCCCGAACAGCTCGAATCCGCCGGCGTCCCCGAGGACCTGGTCCGCATCTCGATCGGGTTGGAAGACATCGACGACATCCTCTGGGACCTTGATCAGGCCCTGGACGCGGCGTCCCGGGAGGCAGCCTCGGATGCATCCGCCCGCGGCTTGGACACAGCAGAGGCTGAAGCCTGCACGATCGGAGCGAACTGATGACTGTTGAAGAACGGACCTGGACCGGGCCCTCGGCGCCGGAGCGCCTGAACCTGCTGCGGCAGGCGAAGTCGATCGCGATCGTGGGCGCTTCGGACAAGCCGTCGCGCGCGAGCTATTTCGTGGCCACCTACCTGCAGTCCTCCACCCGGTACAAGGTCTACTTCGTGAACCCGTTGGTGAAGGAAATCCTGGGTCAGCCGACGTACGCGTCGCTGGCGGATCTGCCGGAAAGCCCGGACATTGTGGACGTGTTCCGCAAGCACGGTGACCTGCCGGGCGTCCTGGACGAGGCCATCGCCGCCGGCGCCAAGACCCTCTGGCTGCAACTGGGCTCCTGGCATGAGGACGTGGCCAAAGAGGCCGAAGCCGCCGGGCTCGACGTCGTGATGGACCGCTGCGTGAAGATTGAGCATGCCCGGTTCCACGGCGGCCTGCACCTGGCCGGCTTCGACACCGGCGTCATCTCCTCCAAGCGGCAGGTCCTGGCCTAAAAGCGGCAGGCCCAACAGCACCCGTCACCCGCCAACCCACCTGTTGCGCTATCACTTAGGGTCGTTCCCACCGCTCAGAACAGCCCTAAGTGATAGCGCAACTGGGTTAGAAGGCGGTCTAGGGCTGGCCGGGGGGCGTGGGAAGCAAACCGGGAAAGGTCGGCGCCGGCACCGGATCCGAGGGAAGACCCCGGTCCGCGCCCCGGCCCGGGAGGCCGGGCGCCGGCAGCCCCGGCCGTTGGCTCGGCCTCGGCAGGATACCGTCACGCCCGACGGCGGGCGGCGTGGTGCGCTGCTTGCGTCCGGCCTTCTTGTCCGAGTCCTCGTCGCCGTCCGATCCCGCGCCAGTAGCTGCAGTGCTGGATGGGGCAGCCCCGGGAGTTCCTGCCGGCGACGTCGCGGCAGGTGCAGGGAAGACCGGGACCGAGGACGGCGACGGCTGGACATGCTCGGGGGCCGGAGTGCCGTGCCCCGGGGACTGGAAGATGACGCCGACGCTCTGGCTGACACTGTGCCGGAAGTCCTCGCTGGATGCCGCCACGGCGCCGGCACCAAGGGTCATGGCACCCACGACGGCGCCACCGACGATTGCCAGCCGACGCTTTCGGCCGCGGCGCTCGGCGAGGCTCGTGACCCCGGTCGGCAGCGATTCATCGGCGGCATCCTTGGCGGACGCGACCGCGGGCAGCGCCGTCGTCGCGGCTGAGACAGGGGCGGCTGAACGGGCTACTCCGGCGGCAAGCAGTGCCGCGAGGTCGGCGCGGGGCGCCGGAGCCGCATCCGGGATCACGGCGCGGAGCTGTTCGAGCGCGCTCCGGAGCTCGGCCGCGGCTTCGAGGCCGGAGTCGCTCAGCATGGTCTGGATGCTGCCATCCTGCTGGGGGTCGCGGGTGCCGGTCATGATGCTGCGTGGTCCTTTTCGGTTACGAGTTCGCGCAGGGCACTGAGCCCGCGGCGCTGAAGCTGTTTGATGGCACCCGGCGTCTTGTCCATGATGCCGGCCACCTGTTCGATGGAAAGGTCTGCGACGATCCGCAGGACCAGAACTTCCCGTTGCTCCTCATTGAGCCTCGCGAGAGTGTCCGAGATACCGCCCAGGGATCCGAGCACCTCGTCCTCGGCTGATGCCGAGTACCGCGCGTCGGTCAGGGGGTCGTACTCGGCTAGGTGCGGCGTGCGTTCTGCCCGCCGCCTGTAGTCGACCAGCCGGGCGTGGGCGACGGAGAAAATGAACGTCCGCAGGCCCTTGTGGCCGCCGCTGACGCCGGCCAGTTTCGGCAGGACGTCCACGAACACGTCTTGGGTCAGGGCCTCGGCGTCGTCCACGCCCCGGGCCCGGAAGTAGCCCAGCACGGCAGGGGAAATGACAGCGTACACCGCGCTGAAACCTGATGGGTCACCAGCTAAAGCGGCTGACAATTCGTCGTCGCTTAGCTGCTGTGCCAAGAAGCTGTCCTTCCGTTACTGCTGGGGTGCGGCCCCCGTAAGTCTAGCGGCCGCACCCCGGAGCCCTTCAAAATGAGGGCTCCCTCCTTGCTTTCAGACCCGTGACGGGTCCAGGCTAAACAGCCGGATACTACTTGTCGTGCTGGGGCAGCTCGACGGACGGCTGGGCCGGAACGGCCTGGGTGGCCGGGACGCCATTGGCGCCGGGAACCGCGGGGATAGCCCGGGTCGCCGGAACTGCGGCGTTGACGTTGGCGTTGGCGCGTGCCTCACCGGCAGCACCCTTGACAGTGGCGCCCTTCTTTGAATCAACGGAGCCGTCGACGGCACCCTCGGTGCCGTCCACATCGGCGTCGCCCTTGGCCTTGCCGTCAGTCGACGGCGCGGCCGGAACTGCGGGGACGGCCGGCTTTGCCGGGAGCGTAGGTGTGGCCGGGACAGCTGGAGTGGCGGGCGTAGCGTGGTTCACTTCAGTCTGCTCGGTGCTGGACATCTGGGCCGCATTGGCCAGTCCGATGCCGGAGAAACCTCCGACTGCCAGGATGGCGGCGCCGACAGCAATCTTGGTGGTCTTGCTAACACTCTTCATTACAGACGTACATCCTTTGTTTTTTGGTGGAAGGCGGGCTGAGGCCTCTTGGGGGCAGTCGACAGCCCACTCTCGCCAGAAAAGGCTGGCCGGCGCCCATGGGGGCAGGCGCCGGCAAGCGCTTACGGTAAAGGGCCGACCGGAGACCAGATGGGGGGAAGGCGCCGGTCGGCACTTACGGTGGAAGGACAGCCGGTGCCTGGTGGGGGGTCCAAGGCTCCGGCGGCGCTTACAAAGAGGTAATCGCTGGGCGGGCCCGAAAGGTTACGCACCAATCAGAAATTTCTTGATTTCTTTTTTGGGCCGGTGTTGCCGGGGCTTAACGACGGCGGCGGCGGGTCCCCGTCAGGGAACCCGCCGCCGCCGTGCGCCGCGTCAGGACCGGAAGAGTCCGCTGTAGGCATTGAGGGCGATCTGGCCACCCAGGTGTGCGTAAAGAACGTTGCTCCCGGCCGGAATGTCCCGGCTTGTCACGAGGTCGATCAGTCCTGCCAGGGACTTGCCCTCGTAGACGGGGTCAGTGATCATGGCTTCGAGCGAGGCACCCAGGCGGATGGCTTCCAGGGTGGAGTCGACGGGAATTCCATAGCGGTCCCCGGCCCAGCCCTCCATGACGTTGATTTCGTCGTCACGGAGTTCCCGGCCCAGGCCGATCAGCTCGGCGGTGTTCCGGGCAATGCGTTCAACCTGGTCGCGGGTCTTCGTCAGGGTCGCCGACGCATCGATGCCGATCACGCGGCGTGGTTTGTCCTGGCCGGCAAAACCCGCGATCATCCCGGCATGGGTGGAGCCCGTGACGGTGCAGACGATGATCGTGTCGAAGAAGATGCCGAGCTCGCGCTCCTGCTCCTCCACCTCGTAGGCCCAGTTGGCAAAGCCCAGCCCGCCCAGCCTGTGGTCGGACGCGCCGGCCGGGATCGCGTACGGCTTGCCGCCGGCAGCCTTGACCTCCTCGATCGCGTTTTCCCAGCTGCTGCGGATACCGATGTCAAAGCCGGCACTCTCCAGCCGGACGTCGGCGCCCATGATGCGCGAGAGCAGGATGTTGCCCACGCGGTCGGACAGCGGATCCGGCCAGTCGACCCAGTTTTCCTGAACCAGGCGGGCCTTGAGGCCGAGTTTCGCGGCCACCGCCGCGACCTGGCGGGTGTGGTTGGACTGGTAGCCGCCAATTGAGACCAGGGTGTCCGCGCCCTGCGCCAGGGCTTCCGGGACAAAGTACTCCAGCTTGCGGGTCTTGTTGCCGCCGAACGCGAGGCCGCTGTTGACGTCCTCCCGCTTCGCCCAGATCGTGGCCCCGCCCAAGTGCGCGCTAAGCCGCGGCAGCGGGTGGACGGGACTCGGTCCAAACATCAGGGGGTAGCGCTCAAAATCGGTGATGGCCATCGTCGGTCCTTCGCTCGCGGTGGGAAACGGCTGGGTGAACAACAAATATGCAATACATTGCATTGTCGGATACCAGCTCCGGGAGGCATAGCGCTGCCGGACAAGGCGACTTAACTGCGACGGCGGGCCGCCCTTTCCAGGGTGGCCCGCCGCCGTCGTGCGCCAGTTAGAGCGTCAGCCGGTGCTAGTCGTTGATGAGATCGTTGACCACGATCGTCTGGTCGCGGTCCGGGCCGACGCCGATCGCGGAGAACCGCGTGCCGGAGAGCTTTTCCAGGGCAAGGACGTAGTTCCGGGCGTTTTCCGGCAGGTCCTCCAGGGTGCGGGCGCCCGTGATGTCCTCGGTCCAGCCTTCGAAGTATTCGAAGATCGGCTTGGCGTGGTGGAACTCGGTCTGGGTCATGGGCATTTCGTCGTGCCGCACGCCGTCGACGTCGTACGCCACGCAGACCGGGATCTGCTCGATGCCCGTCAGGACGTCCAGCTTGGTGACGAAGTAGTCCGTGAAGCCGTTGACGCGGGAGGCATGGCGCGCCAGGACGGCGTCGTACCAGCCGCAGCGGCGCGGCCGGCCGGTGTTGACGCCGAACTCACCACCGGTTTTCTGCAGGTACATGCCCATCTCATCGAACAGTTCCGTGGGGAACGGACCTGCGCCCACGCGGGTGGTGTACGCCTTGATGATGCCGATGGAACGCGAGATCCGCGTGGGGCCGATGCCCGAGCCCACGGAGGCGCCGCCCGCGGTGGGGTTCGAGGACGTCACGAACGGGTACGTGCCGTGGTCAACGTCCAGGAACGTGGCCTGACCGCCCTCCATGAGGACCACCTTGCCCTCGTCCAGGGCGGTGTTCAGGACATAGGTGCTGTCGATGACCAGCGGGCGCAGACGCTCGGCGAAGGACAGGAAGTACTCCACGATCTCGTCCACCTCGATGTCGCGGCGGTTGTAGACCTTGACCAGAAGTTCGTTCTTCTGGCGCAGCGAGCCCTCCACCTTCTGGCGCAGGATCGAGGCGTCAAAGACGTCCTGCACGCGGATCCCGAGTCGCGCCACCTTGTCCATGTAGGCGGGGCCGATGCCGCGGCCGGTGGTGCCGATGGCGCGGCTGCCGAGGAAACGCTCGGTGACCTTGTCCAGGACCTGGTGATAGGGCGCCACGAGGTGCGCGTTGGCGGAGACACGCAGTTTGGACGTGTCCGCGCCGCGGGCCTCCAGTCCGTCGATCTCCTGGAACAGGGCTTCCAGGTTCACCACACAGCCGTTGCCGATGATCGGAATCGCGTTCGGGCTCAGGATGCCGGCCGGAAGGAGCTTGAGCTCATACTTCTCACCGCCCACGACGACGGTGTGCCCGGCGTTGTTACCGCCGTTGGGCTTGACGACATAGTCGACGCGGCCGCCAAGCAGGTCAGTGGCCTTACCTTTGCCTTCGTCGCCCCATTGGGCTCCGACGATCACGATTGCTGGCATGGGATCCTCCCCCATTCGTTCGGGCCGAACTCCGTGTGATCCACCAGGTGGTCGCCACAGCTCAGCGCCGTTCATGAGAATGCCCCGAATCTACCGCTGTGCTCTTACCCAACGCTAGAGTTCCGGGGCTCTTACCACCCAAGTTTAGCCGAAAACGGTCACCGGCATGGCTTTGGGTCCTTGTTTGGACGTGTCAGCAAGCTTGTGGGGAACGCCAGGGCGGCTTCCGCGAGTGAGGGCCACGCCTCCGCGGAGGCCACAGGCACTTCCACCCAGTCCTTGAACGGGCACCCCATCCCGGACGGATCAAAGAGCTGCCCGCCGGGGAGTTCGAGGGCGCGGATAGCTGCATCTTTCACCAAGTGGCCCGACACATAGCGGGCACCACTTGCGGGAGCGCCCGGAGTGGAATTGAGTGGGAGTGAGGATCCCGAGCGCCGAAAGGAAACGTGCCATGTCCCGGAACAGCGGGTCCCAGAACAGCGACCACATCCGCGTGACCCATGCCGGCTCGTTGCCCCGCACGCCCGAGCTGATCGCCGCGAACGAGGCCAGGGAAACCGACGGCATCACGCCCGAATTCCTGGACCTGCTCGAAACCTCGGTGGCCGACGTCGTCCAGCGCCAAAAGGATCTGGGCATCGACATCCCCAATGACGGCGAGTACGGGCACACGATGTCCAGCTCCGTGGACTACGGCGCCTGGTGGAATTACTCCTTCTCCCGGCTGGGCGGACTGGTGCCGACCGACGTGGACCGCTGGGCCGACGCCAAGGTGCACCGTTCCTCGCCGGGCCACATCGTCCTGACCTCCTTCCCCGACCGCCGGGACCGGCTGAAGTTCGACGACGCCTACAACGACCCCTCCTCCGGAATCCTGGCCCACCGCAAGGCCGTCACGCAGCCGAAGATCGCGGGGCCGCTGACGTACACCGGCCAAAAACTCGTGGCTTCGGACATTGCCAACCTCAAGACCGGCCTGGCCGCGGCTGGGCTGACCGAGGGATTCGTCGCTTCCCTCTCCCCCGGCTCATGCGCCCGCGTGGCCAACGAGTACTACCGGAGCGACGAGGAACTCCTTTACGCCTGTGCCGACGCGATGCGTGAGGAATACAAAGCCATCATCGACGCCGGCCTGACGGTCCAGCTCGACGACCCCTCCCTGGCCGAGAGCTGGGACCAGATCAACCCCGAGCCGAGCCTGGCTGACTACCTGAAGTTCATCCAGCTCCGGGTCGAAGCAACAAACTGGGCGCTGCGCGATCTTCCCCAGGAGCAGATCCGGCTGCATGTCTGCTGGGGTTCCTGGCACGGCCCGCACACCACGGACATCCCCTTCGCGAACATCGTCGACTCAGTCCTGCAGATCAATGCCGGCGGCTACTCGTTCGAGGCGGCCAACGTCCGGCACGAGCACGAATGGCGCGTCTGGGAGGGCGCGTTGCTGCCCGAGGGGAAGGTCATCATCCCGGGCGTCGTCTCGCACGCCACCAATGTCGTGGAGCACCCGGACCTCGTGGCCGACCGGATCGTGCGCTTCGCGGACCTCGTGGGGCGTCAAAATGTGATTGCTTCCACAGATTGCGGGCTGGGCGGCAGGGTGCATCCGCAAATTGCGTACGCCAAGCTGGAGGCCCTCAGCGAAGGGGCACGCCGCGCCACCAAGCGGCTCTGGTAGCCCAGGCCGGGGCCGGCGCCGCATTTCGCAGGGCTTGATAGACTGATAAGGATCGACCAGGAATCGGTCCACACCACATTTTCAAACCACACCATTGCTCCGCATGCCCGGTATTCGGCGTGTTCGCATCCGGTGTGGCTGCTTTGCCAATCCCGCAGGAGACCCAGCAACATATGACAGCCCTGGCCACCGAAAATTTCCGCGAAGAGCTCCTGAGCCGCCGGTACGAACCTAGCATTGCCCCCGTCAACGAGCTCCTTGACGCTCTCCAGGCAACCAAGGCTGGCACCACTGTCCCCTACGTGGACCCCATGCACGACGTCGATGAGTGCCGCATCATCAGCCTGTACTCCAACATCGGCACCGCGGATGCGTCAGGCTTCATCACCGCCGGCGAAGACGAGGCGGCCACCCGCATGCTGGGAATCCAGTGGAAGCTGGGCCTGCGCCCCGAATTCGTCATGCCGTGGAACGTCCACCCGTGGTACGTCCCCGGCGAGCCCAACGGCAAATTCACGCCGGACCAGATTTCCGCAGGCCTCAAGCCGCTGCTGAAGTTCCTGGCCCTCGTGCCCCGCGCCTCCGTGATCGTGGCCCACGGCACCGAGGCCAACCGCCTGGCCAACCTGCTGCTCAAGACCGAAGTGCCCATGATCTGGCGCCGCGGCCTGAAGACCTACAAGGTCCGCTCACTCAGCGGCCGGGCATTCGCCGGCACTCCGGCCCGGCAGGAAGAGTACCTGGCGGAGATGCACACCGCGTACGCGGATGCCATGGCCCGCACAGGCCTGGCCAAGGCCTGATCCCCACCCACCCGCACGCATTAACGACGGCGGGCCCCCACCCTCAGGTGGGGGCCCGCCGTC
>NZ_CAKKMF010000098.1 GCF_918697925.1 Arthrobacter sp. Bi26 | reverse complement strand
GGCTATGCCCCGACCCGCATTAAAGTCACCGCCCCCAAGCCCCTGACACCGCGTGACCCGGATCAGGCCAAAGCCCCGGCCATCAGCGGCTCAGCAACCGTGAAACAGACACTGACCGTCTCCGCCGGCGTCTGGACCCGCTATGACATGAGGGTGGTGAAGGAGTCCCGCCAGTGGCTGCGCGACGGCGCCCCGATCGCCGGGGCGACCGGCCGCGACTACACCCTTGTGGGCGCAGACTTCGGCAAGAAAATATCCGTCAGGGTCACCTCCACGCTGGAGGGCAGGATCCTGAAGACCCAGACGACCGACGCTTCGGCGAAGGTGGCCGCTGCGACCCTGAGTTCGGCCACGCCGACGATTGCCGGCACCGTACAGGCCGGGAATTTCCTGACCGTGAAGCGGGGCACCTGGAGCTGGGGCACTGCCTTCACGTACCGCTGGCTGCGCAACGGCGTCCCGATCCGGACCGCCGACAAGGGCACCAAACTCACCGTCCGGGTCACCGGTTCCCGGCTCGGCTACACGACCGTCTCTCGGACCAGCGGGGCGCTTACCGCCCGCTGACCCATGCCGCTGACGCTTGGGATGCCTCCTACGGATGAACCGAACCCCGGATCACCTGTTGCTCAGTCTTATGCGTCCTCCGGGGCAGGCAAGAACAAATAGCCCTGCCGTGCAGGACCCCGGACCACAACGGTTCCGGGCCCGGAAGCACAACGACCACTTCGACAAGGTGGACGAGTTCTTGGTCGGCGCTGGAGGCCCATCAGGGGCCCTGTTCTGCTTTCTCTTGACGCCGCGAAGAGTGTCCTGGGTCTGAAGGGCAGGGAAGCCCGCGCCGTTGATTTAGCGCCGACTACCACTCAGTCCTGGCTACTGCGGCCGACCGCACTTCCGCAGCGTCATCGGAGTCCTGGACAGGGAAGCCTACGCTGACGCCGAGGCACGTGTTGACCTAAGCCAGCCAAAAAACTCCTGTTCGAGTGTGACCTCTCCCTGATGCGGGCTTCTCGGGGTGCGGTTTACGCCGTGTCCCGCAGGACCAGTCCGGCCCTGGGTATGTTGACCGCCGCATTGATGTCGGCGTCGTCCCGATGCCCGCACGAAAGGCAATGGAAATGCTTGCCGTTCCGGTTGGCCGCCTCCCGGTGCCCGCAAGCACTGCAGGTCGGGGAAGTGTAGGCGGGGTTGACTTGGATGAACTCCCGCCCGGCGCTTTCAGCCTTGGCGCGTATCAAATCCAGGAACTGTCTCCAGCCTGCATCGCGTATGGGCCGGTTGAGTCCGGTCTTTGCGCTCCCTCCATTGGGTTCGTAGCCCCCGACCCCGTCAGGCCGAGGTGCGGCCAGGCGGGTCATGCCAGCGGTGTTGAGATCTTCCGCGCGGGCCGGATCGAATTACGGCGGCGGGGTTACCCCCACCCGTTGCACTCGGGTCAAGTCGGTGCGGTCCCGCGGAACTGATCTGTGTCCGAGAAACGCTGTCAGACCTAGGGGCTACGCTGACGAAGCCATGACGAAACGACTAAGTATAAGCTTGACCGCCGCCGCGCCGGAACTCGTAGGGCAGTTCCATGAGAGCCTAAACGGGCAGGTTTCATTCGACCAGCTGTCACCTGGAATGCATATGAAAGTGTGGTGGAAGTGTGAGCGTGGCCATGTCTGGGAGGCCGCGGTCTATAGCCAGGTTGCCGGCATTGGGTGTCCATTTTGCGGGCAGCGAAAGGTGGGCTACGGCAATGATCTCGCCACGTGCGTGCCGGAGGTGGCGATGGAATGGCACCCAACGAAGAACTTGCCGCTGACGCCTGACCAAGTGTTGCCCCAATCTAATCGGCGAGTTTGGTGGTTGGGTCTTTGCGGACATGAGTGGGAGTCCATAATTTCCAACAGGACGAAGGACTTTCGTCCGGGCGGCCCGTACTGCGCGAACCAACGAGTCGGATATGGCAATGACCTTGCGAGCCGTCACCCGGAAATCGCCGCCGAATGGCACCCCACGAAAAATCGCGACCTCCTGCCGCACCAAGTGACTGATGGCGCCCCGGCATAACGCTTGGTGGCTCTGCAACAATGGGCATGAATGGCAGGCCATGGTTTTCAAGCGAACCGCAGGGAGTTCGTGTGGAAAGTGCCTGCTAGTTGGCCTCTCGGAGTTGGAGATCGGCACATATGCCGAGATCCAGCATGTTCTCGGCAGTCACTACAGCCAGATAGCCAATGATGTTAGCCTCAAGCTTTCGAACGGGCGGCGACTGCGCATCGACGTGGTTGTCGACGCTTCGCCATCGAGTTCGACGGCTCGTATTGGCATGCCGAGAAGGAACCCCGCGACCGGGAAAAGACCAGACTCCTGGAGAGCGAGGGGCATACGGTTGTCCGCGTACGTGAGTATCCGCTAACGCCCCTCGGCCCCTCCGATGTGGTGGTTCGACGTGCACCCTCGGCTTTGGAGGTGGCGTCGGTGGGGCACTTGGCCGACATGGGCTTGCTGACTTCCGACGCCACGAAGGTTGTGCGGGAATACATAAAAGCCGCGGTTGCTGGGGGAGAGGACTACGCCGCCCAGATTATCGCCGTGCGAAGGCTTGGCGACTATGGTGCCCGGTCCTTGGCCGTGCGTTTCCCACTGGTAGCTCTGGAATGGCATCCAACCCTCAACCACAAGACACCTCGGCAGATGACCGGGGCCTCCGGGCAAAAGGTGAGGTGGCTTTGCCCTGTGGGCCACGAGTACGCTGCCATGATTGACCAGCGGACTGGAAGAGGAACCGGCTGCGGGTATTGCTCGGGTCGCTATCCCACGCGCGAGACGTCCCTTGCTGTGCTTCGCCCTGAACTGGCAAGACAACTTCACCCGACACTGAATGGAGAGGTGACTGCCGAAGTGCTGTTGCCTCACACGGGCAAGGTGGTGTGGTGGCTCTGCAGCAGCGGCCACGTCACGCAGGATTCAGTGGCCGATCGGGCAAAGGGCATGGTTTGCCAGCAGTGCCCGAACGCGCGACGCACAGTGACACCCGGGGACGGCGAGAACTGGGCTTTCGACGCATTCTCAAAAACGATCGTTTGTTGAGTGCCAACATGACGGCCAGCCGTGGTGCTGCTGTCCCCGGGTGTGACTGTTAACTTCGTTTGGCGGTTAATTCACAGTTCAAAATGGCGGTTCGTGCTGCGTTTAGGTGTCCCCGGAGCGGGCACAAAGTCGGGCTAATGCAGCTGATGCTTGGCCTTCCTCCCGAAGATCGGATCTGAATAAGGCCATAAGTACCGAGGGAGCGAGTACCCGCTACTCGTGACAGAGAGAGCAACCGTGTCCTATGATTCAGGCGCCGGAAAGATCCGGCGCCTGAAGCGGCCAGTCTCACCGCGCCTGGCTTCACAGCCCCAATAAACACCGGTGACACATTTTCCGGGGAGAGACCATGAAGAAAACCCTGCTCGCGTTGGCCACAGCAATCGCACTGATGTTCGCCGCCCCGATGGCCGCAACAGCCGCCACAGCGATCAACAGCAGCAACAATAGCAATAACAGCAGCAACAACAGCAACAAGAACAAAAACGACAACAAGAACAAAAACAACAAGAACAAGAAGGCCCCGGCCCCGGTCTGCCAGCCCGGCACGCCGCCACCTTCCAACCAGTACCCGGGCGTACCCGTGGTGGCAACCAGTTTCGAATCCCGAACGCTGGAGGGGTTTATTGCCAGCACGTCGGGGACCGGGACGGCCTCTGTCACTTCCGACCAGCACCATTCAGGGGGCTGCGCGGCCTTCCTGCACGTCACGGATGACTCAGGCTCGGTGGCCAAGATGTCAGCAACCCTGCCGGCGGGCTCCTCGGGCGCCTACGCCGACGGCTGGTTCAATATCAAGACGGCGGGCAACGTAGGAAACAACGTCCCGTATTTCCGGTTCTTCAATGGTGGCATCCGTGTGGCCGATGTTTTCCGCGACAACGGCAACGGCCAACTGTGGCTGCGCGTAGCGTCCCCTTCGGGCACTTACGGATACACCAACCTTGGACTGGCGGTACAGCTCGGCTCCTGGCACAAGGTGGTGATGCGCGTGGTGGCCAACGGTGCCGCCTCCACCGTTGAGGTCTGGTTCGACGCCAGCCTCCTCTACTCCAGCCACCAGGTCAGCACAGGGTTCACGACGCTGACCCGGGTGCAGCTGGGGGCGGAGCACCCCCGGCAGGTGGGCGACAGCTATGTCGACGATGTCATTATCAAAGCTTCATAACGCCGCTGCCATACGCGGACTGGCTACTGGCGCATGTGATTGAGATCCCGCCCGGCAGAAGCTCGAATCTGATCAGCTGGAAGGGACGTTCTGCAGCAGGGTGGAGGAAGCCGAACTCGAGGTCGATGTGCTCGTCTTTGAGGATGGCGCCCGCGATGACGGCGATCTGGCTGTCATCATGTTCCAGGTAGTCTCCTCGCACTGTGCCATATTCGACCGTTGTCATTTTCAGGAGTCGTCTGCACCAGTTCATGGGACAGGACGGGGCGAGGACTGTTGACATCGGGATGCCAGAGGTCCGTGCACCGTCATGCATTTTTTCAACAGTCGTCTGCACCAAAGGTCGAGCTACGGGACTGCAACTGCTTCAGGGTTCGTCGCCGGGACCCAGCGGTACAGTGTGGGCACCGAGACCCCGAGGCTGGCGGCAACTTCCTTTGGCGGCGTTCCCTGGCTGAGGAGCTTCCGAGCTGAGCGGATCTTGGCTTCAGTCATTACACGTTTGCGTCCGCCGACCCGGCCCTGTTCGCGCGCTGCCTGTAGGCCTGCCTGGGTGCGTTCGACCATGAGCTCGCGTTCCATCTGCGCCAGGGAGGCCATCACGTTGAAGAAGAAGCGGCCCGAGGCGGTGGTAGTGTCGATCGAATCGGTGAGGCTGACAAAGCCAATGCCGCGCTCGTTCAGGCCTCCGGCGAAATCCAGGAGGCCCTTCACGCTGCGGCCAAGACGGTCCAGCTTCCACACGATGAGAGTATCTCCCTCACGGAGTGCTTCCAGCGCTTTGGCGAGACCTGGGCGGCCGGCCTTGGTACCGCTCATTGTGTCCTCAAAGATGCGGTCACATCCTGCACCTTTTAAGGCAGCCAACTGCAGATCAAGGTTCTGGTCGCGCGTGGACACTCTGGCGTAGCCGATACGGTGTGCAGCCATATGGGTTTCTCTTCTCAAAACTCGATGCGGACTCCTGGCTCGACCGTACAGTTCCGAGAACTATTTATGAGAACCGCCCGGCGGGGCGGGGCTTCTCATTGCAATGGCGGTTTCCCGCCGAACTGCGCGGCCTTCGGGTCCCTGGCCGCAAGCGCCGCCATTCTCGATTTAAGGTGTTCTTGAAATCCTTCGTTTCCGAGAAGGTCGCTGGCATTCCCATGGCCGGCGTTCGTGGGGACTGCGGTTTCATTCGAAGCGTGTAGCCGTCATTGGGGTATTGCCCCGGATGAGACCGAATGTCGCGGTGACCGCTCCGAGGGCCAGGAGCAGGCTGAGGCCCAGAGCCGTGAAGTAATCGGGGGCCGGCCAGGTCATCTGGTAGGTGTCGTCAATGAAGGTAACCATCAGCCAGGCCACGAGGAATCCGAGGCCGACTGAGAGCAGCAGCACGGTCAGGAGCGGGACTGCTGCTTCACGGGTGATGATGCGGCGCAGGACGGAAACCGGCATCCCCATCAGTCGCATCAGACCCAGAACTCTCTTACGGTCCAGAACGGCGGAGGCGGTGGCGACGGCAAGGGACAGGCCGGCGATTGCGATCGCGACAAACATTCCGCGGCATGTGGGGGCTACCCCGGTTGACGGACATACGCCCTTTGACGGGTGCCGGACTCAGTTTCCTGGCGGCGGCTGAACGGAAACACGCGGTGCCGCCGTGTCTTCCTCGCACATCGTTGCTGGGGGTCCCTCAAGCTCCAGCAGGCGCCGCCTGCAGACGATGCCGCGGAATGGGAATCTCACTGCTGATGATCCGCGGTGTCGCGACTCGCTCCCTTCGTGCCCGGCGATCCAGATTGGCCCGGGGAGTCTGGACATTCGGGCACAAGTTGTGGTTCTCCGCTGGCGTTGGGCCACGCAACAGTCCGGAGGTGACATAAAAGTAACACCTAGCCGGGGAAGCGGTGGGAATCGGGGGGCATGAATCATCCGTCATGTCAAGCTGATCAGCAAAAACCCCGCCACTTCCGTGAAATGACGGGGTTTTCTTTTGTGCCCTCGATAGGATTCGAACCTACGACCTTCTGCTCCGGAGGCAGACGCTCTATCCCCTGAGCTACGAGGGCATCCAGGGTTCCTGCCGTTACCGGCGGGACGTCCTAGAGCTTAGCAGGAAGGTGGCCCTCAACGGAAAATCGGCACACATTTGTGGAGTCTGGTGGAACCAAACGCGTCTTAAGTAGGCTTCAAATGCGTGATAAATCCCGCGAATTGGCCGGTCCGCTCAGTAGCCGGCGAAGAAATCCACATGGACCCGGCGTGCGCCCGCGCCACGTGCCGCGGCCCGCAGCGAACGCACGCTGGCGGGCGAGCCGGAGACGAAGACATCCCGGCCCCCGATGTCGGGGACCAGCTCCTTGAGGGCCGCCGCGTCAATCCTCCTGGCGCCTGCATCCTCCATGTTGGCCGGCGGCACCGAACCGTCGGCAAGCCGGGCCAGGATGCGCGCCCCGGAGCGCTGCAGCTCCTCGGCGTAGCCCAGCTCGGCGGCACTCTTGGCCAGGTACAGCAGGACAACGTCGCGGTCCCCGGTGGGGCTCCCGGCTGATTTCCCGGACGGGGCCCCGGCTGACGCCGCAGCCAGTTGGGCCATATAGGGGGTGATGCCGATTCCGGCCGCGATGAGCAGCACGGGGGCGGCCGGGTCCCGGGGCAGGACGAAGTCGCCGTTTATCGTGGTCGCGGTGAGCCCGTCGCCCGGTTCAAGGGCCAGCAGCGAGCGCTTGGCTGACGACACCGGCTCCGCCGTCCCCACCCCGATCGTCAGCAGGGATGCGCCGGGCGCGCTGGTCAGGCTGAACACGCGCCGGATTCCCTTCCCATCACCCTTGGCATCACCTTTGCGGATGCGGTTGCCGCCGGCCGTGTCTGGAGGCAGGTGCAGCTCCAGGGACTGGCCGGGAATGAAGCGCACCGGGCGCTCCGGGCGGAAGCTGAATTCCGTCGTCGTGGGCGTCAGCGGACGGCTGGCGACGAACCGCAGCCGGACCCCGCCGCGCTGTCCAACGGCGAAGGCGAGCACGTTGCCCACCAGCAGCGCCAGCTCGGGGGAGTTGGCCACAAAGCCCAGGTTGTAGGGGACCGCGAACAGCACCCCGACGACGGCGGCCAGCGCCAGTTGCTGCCAGCGCCGCGGGGGCAAGGTGAGCGGTTCGGTGAGCATGAACCCGACGAAGAACAGCACCGGGCGCTGCGCGATCGGTTGCCACAGGGCCTCGGGAAGCTCCATCCCGGCCCGGAGCAGGTCCGCGGCCACGATGGACACGGCGACCACGGTGAAGACGGCAGCCATGGCAAACTTCCGGGTCCGGTACAGCACCAGCAGCACCCCCGGCAGCACAAGCCAGAGCATTGCCGGCGTCGCCGCCCACCAGGTGGCAATATTGAGCCCGGTCAGCCCGGCGAGGAATGCGCCGGCCGCCGCGGGATTGAAGATGTGCCGTCCGCGCCAAGCCAGCGCATACTTCGAGGCCGAGGCCAGGACACAGGCCAGGGCGACGCCGGCGAGCTCAGCCAGCTGGAGCCCCTGTGTCAGCTGGCTGGGCCAGAAAAGGAAGTACAGCAGCAACCCGGTGATGAGCGAGGATTCCGTGTGCGGCCGCACGTGGAACAGTGCGGCGATGCCCTGGTTGGAGGCGTAGGTCAAGCCGAGGCACAGGACAAGGTGGGCCAGCATTTCCGGCAACCCGAACGTCAGCCAGCCCAGCACGTTGAGCAGCAGACTGTAGCCGGCCAGGACGGCCAGGACCCAGAGCACCAGCCGGTACATCGTGAGCCGGCCCAAAGCGGTGTCCAGCCTCGAGCCGAGGGCAGTGGTGGTGATGGCAGTCATGAAAACAGGGCCCCTTCAAAATCGGATGAAAATTCCGCGTGCCCGTCCGAGTAGGCGGTGAGCCAGGCGAAATCGAACTCCTGCTCCAGCCTCGGACCGTCGACAAAGAACAAAGCGGTGGCGAGCGCATCGGCCACCATCGCGGTCCCGGCCATGGCCCAGCTGGCGACGACAGTCCGCACCGGCGCTCCCGTTAAGCCATCGAGCACGTGATGGAACCCGTCGCCCCAGGCCCGCCGGTTGGCGGCGGAAGCGCAGAGGGCGCCGGCCTCGAGCTGGACGGTGCCGATTGCCTGGGTTGGATCGTAGGGATGCTCGAGGGCAACCATCACCGGATCCGGCCCCGGATTCAGCAGGTCTCCGCTGGCATCGATGAAGTGCTCGGCCAAGCCATCGTCCCGGAGTTCGGCGGAGAGCAGGTCGGCCAGCTGCCCCTTTCCGGCCGCGCCGACGTCGATCACAACCGGGGCCGTGGTTGTCAGCGCGGGGCCCTGCCAGTCCAGCACATCCTCCCAGCGCGGCGCGGGAAGCGGAGCACCGCCCGGGCGCAGGCTGTAGTCGGCGTCGTAGCCCAGGCGCTCGAGGCTGCCGCCGATGAGCGGGGTCATTGCACCCCCGGTGAGCCGGTACAGCGTGCCATACAGTTCGGCCAGGGCGGCTGATTCGGCGGGCAGCTCAATGCGGCCAGGTGTTCGGGCGGCGTCAGCAATGAGGGAGTCGGGCCGGAATCGGGACCACGCGGCGTCGTACCTCTCCACCGTGGCGAGCAGCCCGCGGCGGTGTTTTCCGGAGAGCCGGGAGGGCGTGGAAATCTCCCAGCGGGTCCCGATCCCGTCAAAGCTGAAGTGCGACCAGCCCGGATGCGGCACGTCCGGCCTACTGGGCCTGGGCCTGTGTCTTGATATCCGCCACGGCCCGGTTGAAGCCGCCGCTGGTCAGCGAGGATCCGGCCACTTTGGAAACCTTGATCTCGTCAAGCTTCTTGCCCACCACCTGGGCCTGGATGCCGCTCGCGAACTCGCCCTGGAATTTGCGGGTGTTCGGATTCGACGGGTGCGGCGTGATCTTCACGTCGGACACGGCTCCGCTGGCCAGCGTGAGTTCCACGCCGACGGTCTCAGTGCCGTTGGGGGAGGTGTAGTTGCCGTCGGCACTGTACGTGCCGTCCTTGTAGGAGCCGGTGCCGGCAGCGGATTCGGACGCCGGGGGCGCGCCCTGTGCGGCCGGCGCCTGCGCAGCCGGGGCGCAGCCAGCCGCAGTTCCGGCCACGGAGAGGCCGGCAATGCCGACGAGGACGCTTTTGCGGAAGGCGGTATTCATGCGGGACTCGATTCTTTGCGGGGATCGGACAGCGAACAAGGTGGAGGCACTGACAGGGTTGAAGACGTTGATTTCAGGGTAACGGTTCACCCTCGGTGCGAGGCATTGAAGACCTTGGGTTTTCCCGGAGCCCTACCCCAACCGTCATGCCGGGCCCCAGATTCCGCCACACCACGGGCCCACCGGTAGGCTAGAAGTGTGACCCCAGAAGAACTCTCCCTCGCCATATCCGCCTGCCTGAAGGACGCTGTAGCGGCCGGTGACATAGCCCTTTCTGCAGCCGACATCCCGGATGAGGTGCGTGTGGAGCGCCCGAAGAACAGGGACCACGGGGACTGGGCCACCAACGTCGCCCTCCAGCTGGCCAAGACGGCGGGCACCAACCCGCGGGAGTTCGCGTCCGTCCTCAGCGCCCGGCTCAAAACGATCGACGGCGTGTCCGCGGTTGACATCGCCGGCCCCGGCTTCCTGAACATCACCGTGGACGCTGCTGCCGCCGGCACCCTGGCCAAGGCGATCGTCGAGGCAGGCACCGCCTATGGCACCAATACAGCGCTCGCCGGGCACGTGGTCAACATGGAGTTCGTCTCGGCCAACCCCACCGGCCCGCTGCACATCGGCCACACCCGCTGGGCCGCCCTCGGCGACGCGATCGCCCGCGTCCTGCGGGCCTCAGGTGCCGACGTCACGGCCGAGTACTACATCAACGACGCCGGCTCCCAGATGAACGTGTTCGCGAACTCCGTGTTCGCCAGGCTGCACGGCCGGGACGTGCCCCAGGGCGGCTACCCGGGCCAGTACATCGCGGACCTCGGCCACGAGGTGCTCACCGAGCACCCGGACATCCGCGAACTCACCGAAGTGGCGGCCCTGCCGGTGATTCGGGGCGCCGCGTACAAGGCGCAGATGCACGACATCAAGCAGACGCTGGCCGAGTTTGGCGTCGACTTTGATGTCTACTTCTCGGAGCAGGAGCTCCACGACGCCGGCGCGATCGAAGACGCCGTCGCCCGCCTGCGCGAACAGGGCCACGTCTTCGACGACGGCGGCGCGGTCTGGCTGCGCACCACCGACTTCGGCGACGACAAGGACCGCGTGATGGTCCGCGCAAACGGTGAGCCCACGTACTTCGCCGCCGACGCCGCCTACTACTTGTCCAAGAAGGACCGCGGCTACACCGAGAAGATCTACCTCCTCGGCGCCGACCACCACGGCTACATCAACCGGCTCAAGGCCATCGCGGCCGCCGCGGGCGATGACCCCGAGGTCAACATCGAGGTCCTGATTGGCCAGCTGGTTTCCGTCAACGGCGCCAAGCTGTCCAAGCGCGCCGGCAACATCATCGAGCTCAAGGACCTCATCTCCTGGCTCGGCAAGGACGCGGTCCGGTACTCGCTCGCCCGGTTCCCCGCCGATTCGCCGCTGACGCTGGACCCGGACCTGCTGAAGAAGCACAGCAACGAAAACCCGGTGTTCTACGTCCAGTACGCGCACGCCCGCTCCCGCGGTGCCGCCCGCAATGCCGTGGCCGCAGGCGTGGACCGCCGTGTGAACGGCAAAGACAGCTTCAATGCCGCCCTGCTGGACCATCCCACCGAAAACGAGCTGCTCTCGCACCTGGGCAGCTATCCCTCGATCGTGGCGAAGGCCGCCGAGTTGCGCGAGCCCCACCGCGTGGCACGCCACCTCGAAGTCATCGCCGGCGCCTACCACCGCTGGTACGACGCCTGCCGCGTGGCACCCCAGGGCGAGGAACCCATTACGGACACCAACCGCACCAGGCTGTGGCTCAACGACGCCACCAGCCAGGTGCTGGCCAACGGACTGGAACTGCTGGGCGTCTCGGCGCCGGAACGGATGTAACCGCCATGCCCTCGAAATCAGGACAGCCCGCAAACACAGGACAGCCTGACGCACGCAACACCGGAAGTGCAGGCTCACCGCTCGCGCCGGGCTGGCTCGAGGTCCCCGCCGACCTCAACGCCCTCCACGAACCACTGTGGGCGGGCGGTGTCACGCGGAACGAGGACGGCGAGCTCGCCATCGAGGGGCTGACGGTCAGCGAGCTGCAGCGCCAGTACGGTACGCCGCTGTTCGTGCTGAGCGAGACCGACTTCCGGGCCCGGGCCCGGGCGTTCAGCGACGCATTCAACGATGCCTTCGCCGATATCTGCGGGGGAGTGGACGTCTACTATGCCGGCAAGTCCTTCCTGTGCACGTCCGTGGTCCGGTGGGTCGAGGAAGAGGGGCTGCGCCTGGACACGGCGTCCGGCGGCGAACTCGCCGTGGCTTTCCGCGCCGGCATCCCCGGCGCCGACGTCGCCCTGCACGGGAACAACAAGTCCGACGGCGAAATCCACCGGGCCCTGGACATGCAGCTGGGCCGGATCGTGGTGGACAGCCTCGATGAGCTCGAACGCGTCGCGGCGATCGCCGCCAACCGGGGTGACACCGCCAAGGTCATGCTGCGGCTGACTCCCGGAGTGCACGCCCACACCCACGAATTCATCGCCACCGCCCACGAGGACCAGAAGTTCGGCCTCTCCATGGCCGGGGACTCGACTGACCGGGCCGGACTGTCCGCCGCAGAGGAAGCCGTGGCCGCGGCGACTGGGCACGCAAGCATCGAGTTGCTGGGTCTGCACTGCCACATCGGCTCCCAGATCTTCGAACCGGACGGCTTCGCCCTCGCCGCGGAGAGGCTCCTGGACTTCCTGGCAGCGATGCAGTCGAAGTACTCCATCGTGCTGCCCGAACTCGACCTCGGCGGCGGCTACGGCATCGCCTACACCCCCGTGGACACCCCGCGCCCGGCCGCCGAAATCGCGCAGGCGATGGCCGCCGTCGTCCGTTCCAAGTGCGCTGCGCTGGGCATTGCCGCCCCCCGGATCTCGATCGAACCGGGCCGCGCGATCGTCGGAAGCACCACCTTCACGCTGTATGAGGTCGGCACGCTCAAGACCGTCCGCGTGGATTCCCCGTCCTCCGGGGCCAGCGTTGGCGCGGCGGCCGGCCAGAATGCCGGCGAGGACGTTACGTACCCCCGCCGGTATGTGTCGGTGGACGGCGGGATGAGCGACAACCCCCGGCCGGTGCTGTACGACGCGGATTATTCGGCAATTCTCGCCTCGCGGAGTTCCGATGCGGCGCCGCAGCTGTCCCGAGTAGTGGGCAAACATTGCGAGAGCGGCGACATAGTTGTTAGAGATGTATATCTGCCCGAGGACGTGGCAGCCGGTGATCTGCTTGCTGTACCGGGTACCGGCGCCTACTGCTGGGCCCTGTCAAGCAACTACAACTATCTGGCCCGGCCGGGCGTTATCGCTGTCAGCGACGGATCTGCCCGGCTCATTGTCCGCGGGGAAACCGAAGAAGATTTGCTCAACCGCGACATGGGAGTCTCTGAATGACTGAATTGCGAACCCTGAAAGTGGCCCTGCTGGGCTGTGGCAACGTTGGGGCCCAGGTTGCGCGGATTCTCATTGACGACGCCGACGCCCTCGCCGCGCGCACGGGAGCCCGCCTGGAACTGCAGGGCATCGCGGTGCGCAACCTCGATGCCGAGCGCGACGTCGAGCTGCCGCACGAGCTGTTCACGACTGACGCCGAAGTCCTCGTCAAGGACGCCGACGTCGTCATCGAGCTCATGGGCGGGATTGAGCCGGCCCGGACCCTGATCCTGACCGCCATGCGGCACGGTGCCTGTGTTGTCAGCGGCAACAAGGCGCTCCTGGCCCAGGACGGTCCCACGCTGTACGAGGAAGCGGACAAGGCCGGTGTGCAGCTCTCCTACGAGGCAGCCGTGGCCGGCGCCATCCCCATCCTGCGGTCCATCCGTGACAGCCTGTCCGGCGACCGGATCACCCGGGTGCTCGGGATTGTCAACGGCACCACCAACTTCATCCTCGACCAGATGGACTCCACCGGCGCGCAGTTCGCCGATGCGCTGGCCGAGGCCCAGCGCCTGGGCTACGCGGAAGCCGATCCCACGGCCGACATCGAAGGCTACGACGCCGCGGCCAAGGCCGCGATCCTGGCCTCGCTGTCCTTCCACACGCGGTTCGCGCTGGAAGACGTCTCGTGCGAGGGCATCACGTCGGTCACCGCGGCGGACATCGCTGCCGCCAAGGAGGCCGGCTTTGTCATCAAGCTGCTCGCGATTGCCGAGAAACTGGATGACGAGGACGGCAAAACCGGCGTCTCGGTCCGCGTCCACCCCACGCTGCTGCCCCGCGAACACCCCCTCGCCGCCGTCCGCGGTGCGTTCAACGCCGTCTTCATCGAAGCCGAGAACGCCGGCGAGCTCATGTTCTACGGCCAGGGCGCCGGCGGCACCCCGACGGCGTCCGCCGTGCTGGGCGACCTCGTCTCCGCGGCCCGCCGCATTGTCCTGGGCGGTCCCGGCCGGACCGAAACCACCACGGGGTACGTGCCCCCGCTGCCCATCGACGCAGCCGTCACGAGCTACTACATCGGACTCGACGTCGCGGACCAACCCGGCGTCCTGGCCCGGATCGCGCAGCTCTTCGCGGAGCACGGCGTGTCCATTGAAATCATGCGGCAGACCATCCACCGCGACGCCGACTCCAACGTGGAGTCGGCCGAGCTGCGGATCGTGACACACCGTGCACGCGAAGCCGCACTTGCAGCAACCGTCGAGGCCGTCAGGCGCCTGGACGTCATCAATTCCGTCACATCCGTACTCCGGGTAGAAGGAGTCTAAGTGGCTCACCAATGGCGCGGTGTCATCCGCGAATACGCTGATCGTCTTCCTGTCACGGAAGCCACCAAGGTCATTAGCCTGGGCGAGGGCGGCACCCCGCTCGTGCACGCCCGCCACCTCTCCGAGCTGACCGGCAGCACCGTCTACCTCAAGGTCGAAGGCATGAACCCGACCGGTTCCTTCAAGGACCGCGGCATGACCATGGCCATGACGGCAGCGGTGGCCGCCGGCGCCAAGGCCGTGGTCTGCGCCTCCACCGGCAACACCTCTGCGTCCGCCGCGGCCTACGCGACGGCGGCCGGGCTGCAGTGTGCGGTGCTGGTCCCCGAGGGCAAGATCTCCATGGGCAAGCTCAGCCAGGCAGTCGCGCACGGGGCCACGCTGCTGCAGGTGGACGGCAACTTCGATGACTGCCTCGACATCGCCCGCAAGCTCGGCGAGTCCTACCCGGTCTTCCTGGTCAACTCCGTCAACCCGGCCCGGATCGAAGGCCAGAAGACCGGTGCCTTCGAGGTGGTGGATTCGCTCGGCGACGCCCCCGATTTCCACGTGCTTCCGGTGGGCAACGCCGGCAACATCAGCGCGTACTGGAAGGGCTACAAGGAGTACGCCGCGGCCTTTGAGTCGCCTACTGCCGGGCCGCTGCCTGCCGTTTCCACCAAGACCCCTGTCATGTGGGGCTTCCAGGCCGCAGGGGCGGCGCCCTTCGTGGCCGGCCACCCCATCACCGAGCCCGACACCATTGCCACCGCCATCCGGATCGGCAACCCGGCCTCCTGGGACACCGCCGTGGCGGCCCGGGATGAATCCGGCGGCGTGATCGAGGCCGTCACGGACGAGGAAATCCTGTCCGCGCACCGCTGGCTCTCCGCCCGGGAAGGCGTCTTCGTGGAGCCCGGCTCCGCTGCCGGGGTCGCCGGACTGATCAAGAAGCACGCAGCCGGGGAAGTGCCGACCGGCAAGACGATCGTGATCACGGTGACCGGTCACGGCCTCAAGGACCCGCAGTGGGCCCTGCGCACCGAGGACGGCAGCGACGTGCAGCCGGTCAAGGTCTCCAACGACGTCGTCACCGTCGCCGCAGCACTGGGACTGGAAGAAAGATAACGTTGGAAACAACCCTCACCGTCCCGGCCGAATCAGCTGCCGGCTCCCCGGCCGTACCGGCGGGCCAGCTGGTCACCGTGCGCGTGCCGGCCACGAGCGCCAACCTGGGCCCCGGCTACGACAGCCTCGGCCTGGCCCTCACGCTGCATGACACGCTCACCGTGGAAACCCTGGCCAGCGGTGAACTTGAATTCGAGCTCAGTGGCGAGGGCGCCGAGTCCCTGCCCCGCGATGCGACGCACCTCGTGGTCAAGGCCCTCACCGAGGCACTGCACCGCCTCGGATTCCGGCACGAAGGCCTGCGAATCACGGCGGACAACGTCAACCCGCACGGGCGGGGCCTGGGTTCCTCGGCGTCGGCCGTGGTGGCAGCCGTCAGCGCCGCGAATGCCCTGGTTCCGGAGGCCTCCCGGCGGGGCCGGGATTGGATCCTGCAGCTCACAAGCGAAATGGAAGGCCACCCGGACAACGTGGCACCCGCGATTTTCGGCGGACTGGCGCTGTCATGGCAGGACAGTGACCAGTACAGCAGCACGTGTGCGTCCGTGGCCGCCTCGGTGATTCCCGTTGTCGCCGTGCCGGACTACGAGCTTTCCACCGAGGCCGCCCGGGCACTCTTGCCGGCGTCGGTGGGCCACCATGCCGCGGCCATGAACTCCGGCCGCGCCGCCCTGCTGATCCATGCCCTGACCGCCAACCCGCAGTTCCTGCTGCCCGGCACCGAGGACTACCTGCACCAGAGCTACCGCGCCCAGGCCATGCGGCCCAGCGCGGAGCTGATTAGCGCGCTGCGCCGGGCAGGGCACGCCGCCGTCGTATCCGGCGCCGGACCCACCGTGCTGGTCCTGGCCAACGGGGAAGCGGAAGCCCGTGAGGTGGTGGACTTCATCGGCGCCCACACTGCGGGCAACACGCCGGAAGTGGGCTGGCGTGTGATGAAGCTGGCCGTGGACGTCGAAGGTGCTAAAGTGGAAGTGCACCGGCGGTAAATACGCAGGCGGTAAATTTGTAACCGTTGTAAGACCGCGATGTTGGCCACGTAGCCTCTCTCATCTTTCACTGCGCGATATTTTCCGGTGCCACCTGCTTTCGGTCTGACGCAGGAATCAGCAGAATTGTTCTGCCCCCTGAAACTCAGCCCGCCGTTCCTCATTTCTCGGATCGTGCATGGTGAAGCAGTATCCGGCCCTGCTGGCCGAAATCCATCCGGCAAGGCCGAAATCCCGGCTGCAGATCTGAACTGCAGCCCAGATCAAATCACCGCGTCCAGCTCTTAGCCTGGACGCCGTCGAGGGGGAAGGATCCTTCGTGACCGAAACCACTGAGCTGTCTCCGGCTGTGGATACATCTTCTGCTGCCGAATCAACGGCAGCACCCGCCAAGAGCAGCGGCCTTGCAGGCCTCAAGCTCGCCCAACTCCAGGCCCTCGCCAGCCAGCTGGGCATCTCCGGCGGTTCCCGCATGCGCAAGGGCGATCTGGTTACGGCCATTTCCGCTCACCGCGCAGGCACCCCGGTAAGCAAGGCTCCGGCCCGCGCTGCCGAAAAGGCGAGTGACAACGGCACCGTTGCCCACGCAGCCGCCCCGGTAGCTGCGCCCGCCACGGCGCCAGCCGCCGAGGAGGCCCCGGCCCAGGAAAGCCCCCGCGCCCGCCGCGGCCGCAGCCGCCGTGCAGGCAGCGACTGAGTCGTCACCGCGCCCGCC
>NZ_CAKKMF010000097.1 GCF_918697925.1 Arthrobacter sp. Bi26 | reverse complement strand
GACGAAGCTGCCGGGGCCGGGCTGCCGCTTTCCGGGGAGGGCTGGCCGTTGCCTGCAAATGCGGCCACCGCCCACCAGACCAAAATCCCAAGCGCGACGAGTACGGCCGCGGCCACGCCGAGCCGCATGGGCCCTTGCAGGCGGATCCGGCGCGCCAGGGGACGCGCTCGCCGGGAGAGCACGCTCACGATGCCGGCGTAGGTGAGGCCCGTGGGCTTCGCCGCAGCAGGTGCCGCCGAGCGATTCGTGGCCCGTGCGGGGTCGGCGGTAATGACGGGCAGGGTGGACGTCGGCGGCCTCGAAGGCGGCGGCGGGATGGACCCGGCGTCGTATCTTGGATTCTCTTCAGTCACTGAGAAATTCACCACTTCCGTGCGTCTTTGCCGGAGCTGGAAGTCCGGCGTCGCGGCCCTTTTCTGGGCGCACATCACGAAACTCTATCGAAGATGCGCGGCACGGCGCATGTGCCGGTGGGCGCGGCCGCCGTTCCGGGACGCGCCACACTGTCCACAAGGCGCACGCCGGCGAGCAGTTGACGCCGAAAGCATGTAATCTAGGTGTACGACAAATTGACCAAACATTCCGGGGCCTCACCGATCGCCAAAGGTGACCACCTCCGGTCCAAGTACAAAAGGGGGTCACGCCATGGGGCGCGGCCGTCAAAAGGCAAAAGCTACCAAGCAGGCTCGGGACATCAAGTACTACTCCCCGAACACTGACTATTCGGCCCTTCAGCGCGAGCTCACGGGCCCGGGAAGTCGTGCCACGAGCCACTTCGCGGATGACCCGGTCGAACCGGATTATTCAGCGTATGTGGATAAGTACGCGGACGATGTGGAAGACGACGACGACGAGGTAGATTCCCGTCGCATAGGTTAGTCGACGCTTCCTTCCGGCAGTTCTCCCCGGGGGGATCCTTCCGGCACTGCTGTGCCAGCCAAAGATTTTCAGGCCGCCGGCCACACCTGTTTTGGGTGTGGCCGGCGGCTTCTCTTGTGCCCGTAGCGTCTGCCCGCGTCGTTTCGCCATGGTTTCGCCGGCGCAGTTGTCACCGACGGGGCCTCGGGCTAGGTTGTTGGTGCCGGATTTTCCCGGACGCGACCCCGATGCCCGGAAGGACTGCCATGACCATGCGCACAGAATTCGCTGAGGGCGAGCTCTGCTGGACGGACCTCCAGACCAGCGATGTGGAGGCGGCGAAGGCCTTCTACGCGGAGGTTTTCGGCTGGCGGTACGAGGATCTGCCCACCCCGGACGGACGCAGCTACGCGAAAGCCTTCCTCGGCGATGCCTTGGTTACCGTGCTCGCGCCGCAGACCCCCGAGCAGGAAGCCGCCGGCAGACCGGGCCGGTGGAACGTATATTTCGCGGTCGAAGACGCCCTGGACCTGGCCGGGGAACTGGCCCATTCCCCCGGGCAGCTTGAATTCGGCCCCGAGGCGATCGGTGGCACCGGCGTCATGGTCTTCTTCGCCCCGCCCGGCGGCGGCACCACTGGGGCCTGGCAGGCCGGCAGCCACTTCGGGGCCGGCCGGAGCCAGGAGGCGGGCACCTTGGCCTGGGCCGAGCTGCTCACACCCGAGCCGCAGGCCGCCGTCGGCTTCTTCCAGCAGCTTTTCGGGCACGAGGTGACCGAATACCCCCAGGACGACGGCGGCACCTACACCACGCTCATGGTGGGCGGCGCCGAAGTGGCCGGCATCGCCCGGGTTCCCGGCGATGCGCAGGACACCCTCGAGCCGGGGTGGCAGGTCTATTTCGGCGTCTCAGACGTCGCGGCGGCGGTGCAGGCCGCTGTGTCCGCGGGCGGCGTCGTGCTGATCGAACCGGACGAGGTCGAGGAAGCCGGCACCATCGCCACACTCAAGGACCCGCAGGGCGGCGTCTTCAGCCTGCTGGAGGTCTAGGGCGTGTCTCCTAATTCGGGGCGTGGTTTTTGAAATAGTGGACGGGTGTCACGTACTTCCGTTTTGACTGATGACCAGTGGGCTCTGATTGAGGACCTGATGCCGGACTCCTCCGGGCGTCGGGGGCGTCCGTTTCAGGGCCACCGGCTGGTCATGGAGGGCATCATCTACCGTTTCCGGACCGGGATCCCGTGGCGTGACCTGCCTGAGTGCTACGGTCCGTGGCAGACGGTCTGGAAGCGTCACCGCCGGTTCAGCGGTGACGGCACGTGGGATAAGATCCAGGCTTCCCTGCTCTCGGAAGCAGACGCAGCCGGACTGATCGAGTGGGAAGTCTCCGTGGATTCGACAGTCAACCGCGCCCACCAGCACGCGACCAACCTTCCCCGCAGCGCGGGGGGACCTGTCGAATTACATGAAACTGTTGGAGGAGCCCGGTGACCACGCGATCGGGCGGTCCCGCGGCGGGCTGACGACGAAGATTCACCACCTCTGCGACGGCAAGATGCGCCCGTTGGTCATCCTGCTCGGCCCGGGCCAAGGCGGTGATTCCCCGATGTTCCCGAACCTGCTTGAGGCGCTGAAGGTACCCAAGCTTGGCGGGGGCAAGGCCCGCTCCCGTCCGGACCGGGCACTGGCGGACAAGGCGTACTCCTCCCGGGCGAACCGGGAGCTGCTGCGCCGGCGCGGGATCCAGGCAGTGATTCCGGAACGCTCCGACCAGGAAGCGAACCGCAAGCGACGGGGCAGCAAGGGCGGAAGACCTGTGGGTCTAGACAAAGATGCCTACAAACGCCGGAACGTCGTCGAAAGGGCCTTCAACGTATTCAAGCAATGGCGCGGGCTCGCCACCCGATACGACAAGCTCGCCCTCACGTACCGCGGCGCCGTCGTCCTTCGCGCGATCACCGTCTGGCTCAAAGTATTAGGAGACACGCCCTAGGGCCGCGGCTTAAACACATCGAGTGCTCCCCAACTGCCGTTTTCAGGTGTCAAAACGGCAGTTGGGCCCACGCCGGCAGGGTTCCCTGGCCGGGAATGCGAGGCGAGGGGGGCAGTTGGGGAGCACTCGACGTCGGGGCAGGCGGTCTAGGCGTAGGCGTTGACCAGCCGGACGGCGCCGCCGTCGACGCCCTTGGCGCCCTGGACGTAGTCCGGGCCCGTCTTGACGATGGAGTCCGAGTTCACCTCGACCGTGCCCATGACCCAGGACGGCAGGCCGCGGTCGTTGAGCCGGTTGACGGCGGCGTCGGCTGCTTCCGGCGACACGATGGCGACCATGCCGACGCCCAGGTTCAGGGTGCGCTCCAGATCGGCCAGCGGGACGTTGCCGAGTTCGGAGACCAGCTTGAAGATGGCCGGGAGTTCCCAGGTGGAGCGGTCCACGGTGGCCAGCAGGCCCTGCGGGAGGACCCGGGCGAGGTTGGCGGCGAGGCCGCCGCCGGTCACGTGGCTGAAGCCGTGGACGGCCTTGCCGGCCGCGGAGCCGTTGACCGGGAAGGTGCGTGCCAGGTCCAGGCAGTCCGCGGCGTAGACGCGGGTGGGCTCGAGGAGCTCCTCGCCCAGGGTGCGGCCGAGTTCGGAGACCTGGCGGTCCAGGGCCCAGCCGGCGTGGTTGATGACGCGGCGGACCAGAGAGTAGCCGTTGGAGTGCAGGCCGGAGGAGGCCATGCCGATCACCACGTCCCCGGCGCGGACACGGTCCGGGCCGAGCAGCGCATCGGCCTCGACAACACCGGTGGCGGCACCGGCGACGTCATACTCGTGTTCGCCCAGCAGGCCCGGGTGCTCGGCGGTTTCGCCGCCCACCAGGGCGGTGCCGGCGACCGAGCAGGCGGCCGCGATGCCGCGGACGATGTCGGCGATACGCTCCGGGACCACCTTGCCGCACGCGATGTAGTCGGTCATGTAGAGCGGCTCGGCGCCCACGACGACGATGTCGTCCACCACCATGCCGACGAGGTCGAAGCCGATGGTGTCGTGGATGTCCATGGCCTGGGCGATTGCCACCTTGGTGCCGACGCCGTCGGTGGAGGTGGCCAGCAGCGGGCGCTTGTACGTGAGCAGCCGGGAGACGTCATAGAGGCCTGCGAACCCGCCGACGCCGCCGATCACCGAGGCGTTGTGGGTGGCCTTGACGGCGTCCTTCATGAGTTCGACGGCGCGGTCTCCCGCTTCGACGTCGACGCCGGCGGAGGCGTAGGTGATGCCGGCGTTCTGGGCGGCGTTCATGTCAGCGGCCGGGGAGGCGGAAGTCATACTGGCTCTTTCTTGTCGGCTGTGGTGACGCGGTCGGCATCGGTGAGCAGTTCTTCGAATTCGGAATCCGGCCCTGGATCGCAGCCGGTGGCGCCGGCCTTTTCGGCCGGGTCGTCGGAGATTGCGGTGCCGGGTTCGGCGTCGGGCGCCGCGGAAGCCGCGGACGGCGCCGTGCCGGAAGCAGCCGTGGCGGAGGCAGAGGGAAGTCCGCCGAGGTCCGTGCGTTCGAGCAGGTTCTTGCCGAGCTTGTCCGCCCCGGGCAGCTCGATCGGGTACTTGCCGGTGAAGCAGGCGGTGCAGAGGCGCTCGCGCGGCTGCCGGGTGGCGTCGATCATGCCGTCTTCGGAAATGTAGGCGAGTGAGTCGGCACCGATGGCCTGGGTGATTTCATCGATGGTGGCGCCGTTGGCGATCAGTTCCGCCCGGGAGGCGAAGTCGATGCCGTAGAAGCAGGGCCACTTGACCGGCGGGGAGGAAATCTTGATGTGGACGCTTGCGGCGCCGGCTTCCCGGAGCATCCGCACGATGGCGCGCTGGGTGTTGCCGCGGACGATCGAGTCATCCACCACCACAACACGCTTGCCGCGGATCACGGATTCGAGGGCGTTGAGCTTGAGCCGGATGCCGAGCTGGCGCAGCGTCTGCGAAGGCTGGATGAACGTGCGGCCCACGTAGGAGTTCTTGACGAAGCCGTGCGCGAAGGGGATGCCGGATTCCTCGGCGTAGCCTACGGCCGCGGGGGTGCCCGATTCCGGCACCGGGATGACGATGTCCGCTTCCTGGGTGTTTTCGCGGGCCAGCTGGCGGCCCATTTCCACACGGGATTCGTACACCGAGCGGCCCGCAATGGAGGCGTCCGGGCGGGCGAGGTAGACGTACTCGAAAACGCAGCCGGCCGGCGTCGCCTCGGCGAAGCGCTGCGAGCGGACGCCGTCCTCGTCGATCGCGATGAACTCGCCGGGTTCGATTTCGCGGATGAAGCTGGCGCCGACAGTGGCGAGGGCGGACTGCTCGGAGGCAACCACCCAGCCGCGTTCCAGCCGGCCCAGGCAGAGCGGGCGGATCCCGTAGGTGTCGCGGGCCGCGTAGAGGGTGCCCTCATCCATGAAGACGAAGCAGAAGCCGCCCTTGATCTTGGGCAGCAGCTCCATGGCGGTCTGCTCGAGGGACTTGCCCTCTTCGCCCTCCAGGAGTGCGGTGACCAGGGCTGTGTCCGAGGTGTTGCCCTGCTTCATCTCGCCGCTGAGGTTTCCGCCGTTGCGGTCCTCGATCATCGCCTTGAGCTCGGCCGTGTTGGTCAGGTTGCCGTTGTGGGCCAGGGCCACGGTGCCCGTGGACGTCGCGCCCAGGGTGGGCTGGGCGTTGGCCCAGTGGCTCGCACCGGTAGTGGAATAGCGGCAGTGGCCGACGGCCAGGTGCCCGGTCAGGGTGTTCAGCGTGGTCTCGTCGAAGACCTGGGAAACGAGTCCCATGTCCTTGTAGACGTTAATCCGCTTGCCGTCGCTGGTTGCAATGCCAGCCGACTCCTGACCGCGGTGCTGCAGTGCATACAGCCCGTAGTAGGTGAGTTTTGCTACTTCTTCACCGGGTGCCCAGACCCCGAAGACGCCGCATGCGTCCTGAGGGCCTTTTTCGCCTGGGAGAAGATCATGAGAAAGTTTTCCATCGCCGCGTGCCACTGGTCGATTATCTCACGATGTGCGCTAAGACTTTTCCGGCGGCCGTTTTATGACCTGCCGGCCTGCTCAGGCGCGGTTCTCGTCGTCGTCCGAGGTATCCGGAGTCTCCGGTGCGTCCGTTGCGGACTCGACGACGGCGTGCTCGGCGCGGCGGACGCTCATCCGGTCCAGCACCAGGGCTGTCGCGGCACCCAGGATGACGCCGCCGGCCGCGCAAAGGACCATGAAGAAGCCGAAGACCGAGCCGCGGTCGTAGCTCGCGTCACCGGGGAAAGCGTAGGCGATCACGGCCGCGGCGGCCACGCCCACGAGCCCGCCCAGGATCAGGAAGGGCACATATTTCGGCGCCCGGCGGACGGTCACCTCGCGGCGCTCCGGAACGCTGCCCTGGGCCGGCTCCCGCTGGGGGTCGGTGCCTGCTGTGCCGGGGGTTTCGTGGGAAGACATGCCATTAAGCGTACTGCCCTTGGACTCATTGCCGGGGCCCGGTTCCCGGAGCAGACTAGGGGCTACGTACAGACGAGCTAAGGAACGGCCATGTTAGCCTCAGCCGCCCGCATTCGCGACCAGCAGCGCATAATCTGGAATGAGTTCTCGGCGGGCTGGAACAAATGGGACGCTGAGCTGCTCGGCTGGCAGGCTCCGTTCGGGGAGGCATTGCTCGAGGAGTTGCCGCTGCGCCCCGACTCCCGGGTGCTGGATGTCGCGGCAGGCACGGGGGAACCTGGACTCACCGTGGCCAAGCGAGTGTCGGAGGGCAGGGTGGTCCTGGCCGACATTTCGGCGGGAATGCTCCGCGTGGCCGAGGAGAAGGCATCGGCCTGGGGCCTGACCAACCTGGACTTTGAGGTGTGCGACGCCGCAGCCATGCCCTTCGGGGACAGCACGTTCGACGCCGTGTACTGCCGCTTCGGGCTGATGTTCTTTCCGGTGATGTCCGCGGCCATGGCAGAGATGGCGCGCACCGCCCAACCCGGTGCCCGCGTCGGCGCCGTCGTCTGGGGGCGCGCGGCGGCAAATCCCTGGGCCAGCCTGATCCTGGGCACGATCGCCCGGCACCGGGAACTGCCCATCCCGCCCGCGGGCACTCCAGGTCTGTTCCGCTGCGCACCAACCGGGTTCATGACCCGGATGTTCAAGGACGCCGGGCTGGCAGAGGTGAGCGAGCGCCAAGTCAGCACCGACCTGGTGCACGAATCCCCCGAGAGCTACTGGGAGTTCATGACCGACATCGCCACCACCGTGGCGATGGGGCTGGCTAAGGCGGATGAGGAGTCGCGGGCCCTGATCCGCTCGGATGTGTTCGCGCTGTTGGGCCGCTACGAGCACGACGGCGCGATCCGGCTCCGGTCCACCGCCACGGTGGTGGCGGGAACCAAGGTGTAGCTCGGCGGGACGGGGCGGGTATTCGCGGCGTTTTCGGACGGGCGCACCGAGGACCCGCGCTGCAACCGAGGTAGTTCCATGCCCCGATGGTGGTCCGCCACGCTGGGCCGGACAACCACCCGCGGGCCGGGTGTGGAGAACTTTTCCGCGGCAGTTTCAGGCACGCGCCCAGCTATCGGACGGGCGCGCCCCGGATCCTCGCTGCATGTATCCGATTCAGCAGCGAGGGTCCGAAACCGCCGCGGAAACAGGTACGGCCCACGTCAGGGCACGCGGGTGCACCCAGTCGGGCGACGCCGGACGAGCGCTCCGACACCGGGGGAGCACTCCAGCGTCAGACGATCAGCGGGTCAGACGCCCAGCGCTTCCTTCAGCGACGCAACATGGCCCTGGGCCTTGACCTGGTACTGCGCCAGCGTCACCTTGCCCTCGGGGTCCAGCACTACGGTGGAGCGGACGATGCCCTCCGTGACCTCGCCTTGGACCAGCTTCTCGCCCCAGGCGCCGTATGCCAGGGCGACAGTGTGGTCCTCGTCGGCCAGGAGCGGGAAGGTCAGCGCGAAGTCGCCGGTGAAGTGGGCCAGGGCCTCGGGGGCGTCGGGGGAGATGCCCAGGACCTCGTAGCCTGAGCCCTGCAGGGACGCGAGGTTGTCGCGGAAGTCGCAGGCCTCGGTGGTGCAGCCGGGGGTCGCGGCCTGCGGGTAGAAGTACACAATGACGTTCTTGCCGCGGTAATCGGCCAGGGCAACCGGCTTGCCTTCGGCGTCCGGCAGGGTGAAATCCGGGGCCGGGGTGCCGGGCTGAAGCTTGACGGTCGTGTTTGCGCTCATGATGATCCTTCGGGGGAGTGGACAATGGGTCTGTGATGCACAACATCGTGGACCGAGGCTGTATTCCGCCGCCTGAGCCTATCAAGGACCCTTCCGGGGCGGCTTTGGCGGGCTCGGGCCTGACAGCTTTTTCATAGCTCCGGCATAGCTGCCGTAGCTAGATTGAAGTCATTATGGAACAGCAAAATCCACAGCAGCGACGATTCGGATTCCGGCGCACTCCCGGCCGCGGGCCCCGTCGAGGGACCGGCCGGGCACGGGCCCTGATGGGGGCGGCCTGTGCCGCGGTGCTGGCGGTCGTCCTGGCTGCAGGTATCTATTCCTTTGCGCAAGCCCGCTCGACGGCGGCGAATCTCACGACAACGTCGGCTGCGTCGGCTGCGCCGTCTGCCACGACCACAGCGGAGGCCAGCGCGTCGCCGTCAGCCAGTCCCGATGCATCTGCCCAGGCATCCGCCCCGGCTGCGGGCGCGGTGGACGCGGCACTGGACACGCGCATCCAGGCCATTCTCGATGCCAACAGCCAGTACCAGATCGGCGTGGCGCTGGTCGACCTCTCCCAGGGCGCCGGCTCCGCGGACGTCCACGAATACGGGGTCCGGGAGAAGTTCGTGGCCGCGAGCACTGCCAAAGTCCTGGCCGCGGCGGCCTACTACCACCTGGTCGAAACCGGGGCGGCCAGCCTCGATGACCCGTTGGGGAACTACACCGCCGGATTCCAGCTCCGCGAGATGATCCAGCAGAGCGACAACGACTCGTGGTCGCTGATCATGGATGCCGTGGGCCACGAGCAGTTGACCGAGTATGCGGCGTCGCTGGGCGTGAGCTATGACCCGAAAATCAATACACTGACCCCGGCGGAAATGGCGACAATCGTCTCCCGCGTCTACTCCGGGACGCTCCTGAATGCCGGGGACACAGCCCAGCTGCTGTCCTATATGCAGGACACCAACTACGAATCACTCATTCCCGCCGCAGTGCCGGAAGGGATCACGGTCTTCCACAAGTACGGGCTCCTGGGCGGTGAACTGCACGACGCCGGCATCCTCATCCGGGACGGCACCGCCTACGCCCTGGTGATCTATACCAAGGGCCAGGACCTGAGCGACGTCCCGGAACGCACCGAGGTGATCCATCAGCTGACGCAGGCGGTGGCGGGCGCCCTCTTCTAGGCCGCCTCTGGGACGAGCGTGTCAGGGGCCGCCCGCAGACGTCCGGAACGCTAAATCCGGTGCCCTAAATGCCGAGTTCCTCCCGCAGCGCCCGCACGTGGCCCTGCGGGCTGACCTGGTATTGCGCCAGGACCACGTTGCCGTCGGGACCGACAACCACGGTGGACCGGACCGTTCCTTCGCGGACCTCGCCCTCCACCAGCTTCTCGCCCCAGGCCCCGTACGCGAGGGCCACAGCGTGGTCCTCGTCGGCGAGCAGGGGGAACGTCAGCGCGTGCTCGGCGGCGAAGGCGGAGAGGGCCTCACGGGCGTCGGACGAGATGCCCAGGACCTCGTAGCCTGCGCCCCGGAGGGCAGCAAGGCTGTCGCGGAAGTCGCAGGCCTCGGTGGTGCAGCCGGGCGTGGCGGCGCGCGGATAGAAATAGACAATGACGCTTTTGCCGCGGTAATCGGCCAGGGAAATCCGGCGGCCCGCAGCATCGGGCAGCGTGAACCCGGGTGCTGGAGTGCCAGCCCGCAGTTTGGTGGTGACGATGGATTGCATGCAGTTTCCTTCGATCGAGGGTCGGGATGGTTGTGGCAGCGGACCTCAGATGCTGTATTCCGCCGGTCCGCGCACGGTCGCCCGCGGACCGGGGACGAAGCGGTAGCCGCCGCTGCGGACGGTGACGACGGCGTGCCGGCAGCCCTTGAGTTTCCGGCGCAACCGGCCGACGTAAACGTCGATGGACCGGGTTGCCGCGCCAGGGGTGTCGAACGCGTCGAGGCAATGCTGCAGTTCCTCCCGGCTGACCGTGCGGGAGCAGTTCTGCACAAGGCACCTCAGGAGGGTGAACTCCAGATCCGTCAGGGGCACCCGCTCGCCATCGAGCCTTGCGTCCCCGGCCGCGAGGTCGACGGCGAGCCGGCTGATGCTGCCGGGGGCGGGCGCCGGGCCCGCCCCGCCGTCGTCGTCCGGAGTGCCGTCCCCGGCGGGATCCCCGGTCGGGGTTCCCGGCAGGGCGCCGTCTTCTCCAGGGGACCGGACGACGGCGGACGTTGCGGCTCCGGCGGCGGGCCTAAAGTGGACTTCCGCCTCCGGGGCACTTCTTAGGGCGCGGCCAAGCACGAGTTCGGCCGCCCGGGCCAGACAGGCCGGGTCAAGGTCGGCGTTGTCCGGCACGGTGATCCAGACAGCCAGTCCCTTCGCCGCGAGGCCGGCCTGCCGCGGCTGTCCGTTGCGCCTGGCCCGTCCGTGAACGGCGCGTGCGGTGCCGGCCACGGCTGCCTGGCTCATACGTCGCCGCGGCGGATCAGCTTGCCGTTCGGAGTCCGGCCGTCGATCAGGGTGCCGCGGAGATAGGTCTGCCGGACGACGCCGGAAAGCGACTTCCCGTCGTACGGGGTGATGGGGTTCTTGTGCTTGAGCTTGGAGGCGTCCACGACGTACGCCTCGTCCGGGGCAAACACGGAGAGATCGGCGTCGTACCCCACCGCCAGCTGGCCCTTGTTGGCCAGGCCGGCGAGCTGGGCCGGCCTGGCCGCCATCCACGAGAGAACCTGCTCCAGCGGGATGCCGCGGTGCCGGGCCTCGGTCCAGATCAGCGACAGGCCCAGCTGCAGCGAGGAGACCCCGCCCCAGGCCACGGCGAAGTCCCCGTTTTCCAGGTCCTTCAAATCCAGGGTGGACGGGGAGTGGTCCGAGACGATGCAGTCGATGGTGCCGTCCTGCAGCCCGGCCCACAGCAGTTCGCGGTTGGAGGCTTCGCGGATCGGCGGGCAGCACTTGTAGGCTGTGGCGCCGTTCGGGATTTCCTCGGCCGTCAGCGTCAGGTAGTGCGGGCAGGTTTCGACCGTGAGGCGAACGCCGTCGCGCTTGGCGGTCGCGATCAAGGGGAGCGCATCGGAGGAGGACAGGTGCAGGATGTGGGCGCGGGCGCCGGTCCGGCGGGCCCGTTCGATGACCTCGGCGACGGCCTTGTTCTCGGCCCCGCGCGGGCGGGACGCGAGGAACATCGCGTAGCGGTCGCCGCCCGGGTGGGGTGCGTGATCGATCGCGTGGGCGTCCTCGGCGTGGACGATCATGAGCGAGTCGAAGGATTTCAGCTCTGCCATGTCCTCTTCCATCTCGTCCGCTTCCAGGTGCGGGAACTCGTCCACACCGGAGTGCAGCAGGAAGCATTTGAAGCCGAAGACACCCTCGTCGTGCAGCGGCCGCAGTTCGTGCTTATTGCCCGGGATGGCTCCGCCCCAGAAACCGACGTCCACGAACACCTGGTCCTCTGCTACCTCGCGTTTGAGTTTCAGGGCCGCCACCGTAGTGGTGGGTGGGATGCTGTTCAACGGCATGTCGATGATCGTGGTGACGCCGCCGGCCGCTGCCGCCCGGGTGGCGGAAGCGAAGCCCTCCCACTCGGTGCGGCCGGGCTCGTTGACGTGCACGTGGGTGTCCACCAGGCCTGGCAGGAGGGTTTCGTCGTCGGCGAGCTCGATGACTTCACGGCCGGGGAGGCCGTCGCCCAGCGGCGCGATCGCGGTAATCACGCCGTCGCGGATGCCGACTTCCCGCGCGGCGAGGCCGGCCGTGGTCAGCACCTGCCGCCCGCGGAAGACGACGTCGTAGGTTTCTTCAGACACGGAGGGTCTCCTTTCCAGGAGCACTGTCCAGGGCGCGGGCACCCTGGACGGGGTGCGCCGCGTTGGTCAATTGCTCGCCGAGTTGCCGTCCGAGGCGCTCCAGCAGAGGAGCGGCCTCGGCTATACATGTGTCTACATTGCTTTCCAGCTCCGTCAAAGCGTGGACCGCGAGGAACCCGGAACTGCTGATCTGCTCCCCGGTCAGGACGGACCGGCCGCAGACAGCGACTACCGGAACCCCGGCGCGGCGGGCGGCCCGGGCAACGCCCACCGGAGTTTTGCCCAGCAGGGTCTGTTCGTCGAGGCTGCCTTCGCCGGTGATCACCAGGTCCGCGCCGGCCAGCCGGTCGGCCAGCCCGGTGAATTCAAGGACGACGTCGATGCCCGGCCGGCGGGTCGCGGCCAATACGGCGATCGCGGCGTAGCCCACGCCGCCGGCTGCCCCGGCGCCCGGCGCGTCCGCGGCCTTCCGTGCGCGGGGCCCGATTTCGGCCGCGAGCACGTCCACGAAGTGGGCCAGGGCGGCGTCGAGGGCAGTTACGTCCTCCGCCGTGGCGCCCTTTTGCGGGCCGAAGATCGCCGCGGCACCTTGGGCGCCGAGCAGCGGGTTGTCCACGTCGCTGGCGAGCACGAAGCGTGCCCCGTCCAGGCGGGATTCGAAGCCGGAGAAGTCGATCCAGTCCAGCCTGGCCAGGGCCGCGCCGCCGGGCGGCAGCTCGTTGCCGTGGGCGTCGAGGAACCTGGCGCCGAGTCCCTGCAGGACCCCGGCGCCGCCGTCGGTGTTGGCGCTGCCGCCGACGCCCAAAATGATCTGCCGGCATCCGGCGTCGAGCGCTGCCCGGATCAGTTCGCCGGTGCCCAGGCTGGTGGCGCGTTTGGCGTCCTTGACGCCGTCCGGCAGGACGGCCAGGCCGGACGCGGCGGCCATCTCAATGACCGCCTCGCGGCCGCGGAGCGCGAACTCTGCCCGGAGCGGCGCGCCGGTGGGGCCGCTGACGACGGCGCTTCGGCGGGTGAAGCCGGAGCCGACGGCGGCATCGAGGGTGCCCTCGCCGCCGTCGGCCACGGGAATCCGCAGTACCTCCAGATTACTGATCTGTCCGCTGTCGCGGGCGGCCGCGTGCAGCCCCGCTTCCAGGTGCCGGGCGACGTCCGGGGCCGAGAGCGAGCCTTTGAACTTGTCCGGCGCAATGACCACCCGCATCTCAGGCCTGCAGGGCCAGGATGGCGGTGGGGGCGTCCCCGGCGGTCTCGGCCAGGGCCTCGAACTCGTTGACGGCGTTGATCTCGGTGCCCATGGAGATGTTGGTGACCTTTTCCAGGATGACCTCCACCACCACCGGAACCTTGAACTCGCCCATGAATGCCTTGGCCTTGTCGAACGCGGCAGGAAGGTCCTCCGGGTTTTCCACCCGGATGGCCTTGCAGCCCAGGCCCTCCGCCACCTTGATGTGGTCCACTCCGTAGCCTCTTGCAATTGCAGAGAGTTCGGTGGAGTTGATGTTCTCGAACGCCAAGGACACGTTTTGTTCCATGTTGAACCCCCGCTGGGACTGGCGGATCAGGCCGAGGTAGGAGTTGTTGACCACCACGTGGATGTACGGCAGGTTGAACTGCGCGCCCACGGCCAGTTCTTCGATCATGAACTGGAAGTCGTAGTCACCGGACAGGGCAACAACGGTCTGGTCCGGCTTGCCGCGGACCACGCCCAGCGCGGCGGGGGCGGTCCAGCCCAGCGGGCCGGCCTGTCCGGCGTTGATCCACTTGCGGGGGCCGAACACGTGCAGCATCTGGGCGCCGGCGATCTGCGACAGTCCGATCGTGGACACGTAAGTGGTGTCCTTGCCGAACGCCCTGTTCATTTCCTCGTACACGCGCTGGGGCTTGATCGGCACGTTGTCGAAGTGGGTCTTGCGGTGCAGCGTGGCTTTGCGTCCGGAGCATTCGGCAACCCAGGCGGTGTAGTCCGGCAGCGACCCGGCGGCGCGGCGTTCCCGGGCCAGTTCCAGCAGCCCGTCCACGGCGGCAGCGGCGTCGGAGGCGATGCCGAAGTCCGGGGAGAACACGCGGCCGATTTGGGTGGGCTCGATGTCGATGTGCACGAACTTGCGGCCGGCGGTGTAGGTGTCCAGCCCACCGGTGTGGCGGTTGGCCCAGCGGTTGCCGATGCCGATCACGAAGTCGCTGCGCAGGAAGTTCTCGTTGCCGTAACGGTGGGAAGTCTGCAGGCCCACCATGCCTGCCATCAGTTCGTGGTCATCCGGGATAGCGCCCCAGCCCATCAGGGTGGGGATCACGGGGACGTTCAGCAGCTCGGCCAGCTCCACCAGCTGCCCGGAGGCACCGGCATTGATGATGCCGCCGCCGGCCACGATCACCGGGCGCTCGCCGGCGGTGAGCATGTCCAGTGCCTTTTCCAGCTGCTTCCGGCTGGCCTTGGGCTTCTCCACGGGCAGGGGCTCATAAGTGTCGATGTCGAATTCGATCTCGGCCATCTGCACGTCGATCGGCAGGTCCAGCAGGACCGGGCCTGGGCGGCCGGAGCGCATCAGCTGGAAAGCCTTCTGGAAGGCGCCGGGAACCTGGCCTGGCTCCAGGATGGTCATGGCCAGCTTGGTGACGGGCTTGGCGATGGACTCGATGTCCACGGCCTGGAAATCCTCCTTGTGCAGCTTGGCAACGGGTGCCTGGCCGGTGATGCAGAGCATCGGGATGGAATCGGCCCAGGCCGCGTACAGGCCGGTGATCATGTCCGTGCCCGCGGGGCCGGATGTGCCGATGCAGATGCCGATGTTGCCGTCCTTGGCCCGGCTGTAGCCGTCAGCCATGTGACTGGCGCCTTCAACGTGGCGGGCCAGGGTGTGGCGGATGCCGCCGTGGGCCCTCATGGCCGAATAGAACGGGTTGATCGCCGCGCCTGGCAGGCCGAACGCCTCGGTGGCGCCCTCCTTTTCCAGGATGGCGACGGCTGCGTCTACGGTGCGCATCTTCGTCATGGTGTGCTCCTTGAAAGTCTGTTTTTGGGTGTGCTTGAGGTGCCGGCGTCGTCATTGACGACGTCGGGAGGCTGGGTTCAGGTGGTGACCGGCGCCTGGCCGGCGGTTTACTTCCGGCCGCTGAGCTGGAGGACCTGCTTGAAGAGGCCGGAGTGATCCAGGCCGCCGTCGCCCTGGTTGACAGTGGCGGCGACGAGCTGCGCGACGACGGCGCCGAGGGGGACGGCGACGTTGGCCTCGCGGGCCGCGGAGGTGACGATGCCGAGGTCCTTGTGGTGCAGGGCCAGGCGGAAGCCGGGGTCGAAGTTGCGGTCCAGCATCTTCTGGCCCTTCTGCTCCAGGACCTTGGACCCGGCCAGGCCGCCGCCGAGGACCTTGAGGGCGGCGTCCGTGTCCACGCCGTAGGCCTCGAGGAAGGCGATCGCCTCGCCAAGGACTTCAATGTTGACGGCCACGATCAGCTGGTTGGCTGCCTTGACTGTCTGGCCGGAGCCGGAGGGCCCCACATGGACGATGGTCTTGCCCACGGCGGCCAGGACATCCTGGGCGGTCTCGAAGTCGGCGGCGTGGCCGCCCACCATGATGGAGAGCGCGGCGTCGATGGCGCCTTGTTCCCCGCCGGAGACCGGGGCGTCGAGGGGACGGATTCCGGCGGCCCTGGCGTCGTCGGCGAGGCGCTTGGCGACGTCGGGGCGGATGCTGCTGGCATCGATCCACAGGGCGCCCGGCTTGGCGTTGGCGAAGACGCCGTTGGGGCCGCTGACCACGCCTTCGACGTCCGGGGAGTCCGGCACCATGGTGATGACGGTGTCGGCGCCCTTGACGGCCTCCGCGATGCTGCCGGCGCCCCGGCCGCCTTCGGAGACCAGTTTGTCGGTCTTGTCCTGACTGCGGTTGAAGCCTGTGACCGTGTGGCCGGCCTTGACGAGGTTGATGGCCATGGGCAGGCCCATGATGCCGAGTCCGATGACTGCGATGTTGCTCATTGTGGTTCTCTTTCTGAAGTCTTTTTATGCGTTTTAGCGCAGGTGTGCTTCTGTGCCGCGGCTGGTGGGTGCGGGTGCTGCCGGTGGGTGGGCCCACGCCGGCCGGGTTCCCTGGCCGAGCTTGCGAGGTCAGGGTGCCGGTGGGTGGGCCCACGCCGGCCGGGTTCCCTGGCCGAGCTTGCGAGGTCAGGGTGCCGGTGGGGACTACTGCGAGACGCGCTGGCGGATGGCCCAGCTGAATGCGGTCTCCGCCGGTTCCTTGTATTCGAGGCCGATGTAGCCCTCGTAGCCGAGTGCGCGGCTGCGGGCGATCCATTCGCCGAGGGGAAGCTGCCCGGTTCCGGGAGCCCCGCGGCCGGGGTTGTCGGCGATCTGGATGTGGCCGAAGTCCTTGGCGTGCTTTTCGATGACGGCGGCGACGTCGTCACCGTTCACTGCCAGGTGGTAGAAGTCGGCGAGGAGCTTGATGTTCCTGGCGCCGGATTCCTGCTTGACCCGGGCGATGACGTCGAGGGCGTCCTGGGCCGTGAGCAACGGGTACTTGGGGGCGCCGCTGACGGGTTCCAGGAGCACCGTGCCGCCGATGCGGGCGATGCCTGCGGCCGCCGTCGCGAGGTTTTCGGCGCCAATGGCGTCCTGCTGCTCGGCGGATTCGCCGTCAATGCGGTTGCCGTAGAGGGCGTTGAAGGCCTTGCAGCCGAGGCGCTCACCGATGCCGGCGACGACGTCGATGTTGTCCTGGAATTCGGTGGAGCGCGCGGGCCAGGATACGAGGCCGCGGTCCCCGCCGGGCATGTCGCCCGCGTTGAAGTTCAGGCCCGTGAGCTGCACGCCGGCGTCGGTGATGGCGTTCTCAAACCGGGCAACCTCGGCGTCGGTGGGGACGGAGGTTTCGAAGGGCCACCAGAATTCGACGGCGTCAAAACCGGCGGCCTTCGCGGCGGCCGGGCGTTCCCAGAGGGGGAGCTCCGTCAGGAGGATGGAGCAGTTCACGGTGTACGTCATTGTGGGTTCCTTCCGGTGTGGGCGGGAGCTGGATCCCGGGCGTCTTTGCCTTGCAGATCCGATTACTAATTCCACTTCGTTGCCTGCTTAGTTCCTGCATGGTTTCCGCTTGGTGGAATTTAGATTCTGCTTTATGAAAAGTGTAGAGAAGTTGGGGCAGGGGAGTCAAGGGGTGGAGAGTCAATG
>NZ_CAKKMF010000096.1 GCF_918697925.1 Arthrobacter sp. Bi26 | reverse complement strand
GTTGTGCCGCCACCTCCACCACCTCCGCCATCTCCTTGGCCCTCGGCGGGCCGGAGCGGGAGCGGACAGCCAGGCCGGCACAGAAAACCACCGCGGCACCGCCGATGATGGTGGTCCAGGTCAGGTCCTCGCCCAGTATGAGCCCGGCCCAGCAGATGCTCAGCACAGGCTGGACGAGCTGGATCTGGCTGACCTGCGCCATGGGGCCGATGGCCAGGCCGCGGTACCAGGCGAAGAAGCCGAAGAACATGCTCACGACCCCAAGATACGCGAAGGCCGCCCACTGCACAGGAGTGGCGGATGGCGGCTGCCCGGCCGTCGAGAAGGCCGCCATACCCACCATCAGGGGAGATGCGAGAACAAGTGCCCAGGAGACGGTCTGCCACGCGCCGAGTTCGCGGGCCAGCTTGCCACCTTCGGCGTAGCCGATCGCCGCTGACACGACGGCGCCGAAAAGCAACACGTCCGCCAGCTGCAGTTGTCCGATGCCGCCGGACTGCGCGGATGCGAAGCCGATTGCTGCCACCGCACCGACGCCGGTGATGGCCCAAAAAGTGATGGACGGGCGTTCGTGGCCGCGAAGGACTGCCATCGTCGCCGTCGCCGCCGGGAGTAGCGCGATGACGACCGCGCCGTGGCTGGCGGGAACGGAGACCAGGGCGAACGAGGTCAGCAGCGGGAAGCCGACCACCACTCCGCCGGCGACGACGGCGACGCGCGCCCACTGGGCGCCGCGGGGCGGACGCTGCCGGGTCAGGGCGAGCGCGCATGCGGCGAGGACAGCAGCGACAACGGCCCGGCCCGATCCGATGAACAACGGAGCCAGCCCGGCAACAGCCACGCGGGTGAACGGAACCGTGAAAGAGAAGGCCGCGACGCCGAGCAGTCCCCACCACAGCCCTATCGCCGGCCGGGCGGATAGCGGTTGATCAATTACGAGGGTAGCGCTACTATTGGCTCTCATGGACAACGATAGCACCTCGCGCATTGCGGCACGGCTGCGGGAGTGGATTGCAGATGCGGCGCCCGGCGCCCGGCTGCCCTCGACGCGGTCCTTGGTTGCCGAATACCAGGCCAGCCCCGTGACCGTGCAGAAGGTGCTCCGCATGCTCGCCGCGCAGGGCCTGATCGAGAGCCGTCCCGGCGTCGGGACCTTTGTGCGGGCCGTCCGGACAGCCCGCCCTGCGGACTACGGCTGGCAAACGTCCGCGCTGGGCTCGCCACAGACGCCGCTGCGCCCCGTCTCCACCGCAATGCGCAGCGCGCCGAATGATGTCATCGCCTTCCACTCGGGCTATCCGGAGCGGGAACTCCTGCCCGAGCGCCTGGTGCGGGCGGCCTTGACGCGCGCAGCCCGGGGTGAGGCGGCCCTGGCGCGTCCGCCCGCAGCGGGCCTGCCCGAACTGCAGTCGTGGTTCGCGCACGAACTCCGGGCCGCCACGCCGGCCGGCGTCACGCCGCCAACGCCGAGCGACGTGATCGTGCTCCCCGGCAGCCAGAGCGGGCTCAGTTCCGTGTTCCGGGCACTGGTTGGCAGCGGGCAGCCGCTGCTGGTGGAATCCCCGACATACTGGGGGGCTATCCTGGCTGCGGCGCAGGCCGGTGTCCGGGTTGTTCCGGTGCCCAGCGGCCCCGAAGGCCCGGACCCCCAGGATCTGGCCCGCGCCTTTGACGAGACCGGGGCGCGGGTGTTCTACGCGCAGCCGAACTACGCCAATCCCACCGGCGCGAAGTGGCCGGCCCCGGTGGGCGAGCAGGTCCTTGAGGTGGTGCGCGCTTATGGGGCGTTCCTGGTTGAGGACGACTGGGCGCATGATTTCGGCATCACCACCGTTGCCGCGCCCGTTGCCGCCCATGACGATTCCGGCCACGTTGTCTACCTTCGCTCGCTGACCAAGAGCGTGTCCCCGGGCATCCGCGTTGCCGCGGTGATCGCCCGCGGCCCGGCGCGCGACCGTATTCTGGCGGACCGCGGCGCCGAGTCGATGTACGTCAGCGGGGTCCTGCAGGCGGCCGCCCTCGACGTCGTGACGCAGCCGGCGTGGCAGACGCATCTGCGCGGGCTGCGGCACCAGCTCCTGGTCCGCCGGGACCTGCTGGTCAGCAGCCTGCGGGAGCATGCCCCCCAGGCACACGTTGAGCATGTGCCCACGGGCGGGCTGAACCTCTGGGCACGCCTGCCCGACGGGACCGACGTCGACCAGCTTGTCCGTGACTGCGAGGCTGCCGGGGTCATCATCGCCGCCGGCACCGAGTGGTTCCCGGCCGAGCCGGCGGGACCGTACATCCGGCTCAACTACGCCGGACCCAACCCGGGTGCCTTCCGGGAAGGCGCCCGGATCCTCGGCCAGGTCCTCGACCATACCGCCGGCAGGTAGGGCGGACCCCCGGTTGACTCGCAGTGGCTACCCTGGGGCCAGCAGTTCCTGGGGCTCCGCGATGGTCACCAATTCCTGCACGGCCGCGGCTAGCCCGGCATCGAGCGTCACAAACGCGTCTGCCTGAAGCCGGGTCAGGGCTACGTATTCGGCGTCGACGGTGTCCTCCCATCCAAGCTGCTCGGCGAGCCTCCACGCAGCGCGCTGCAGGACACGGTCGCCGAGGAGCCGGATGCGAAGGCCCCGCAGGTAGTCGAGCTGACGATCGGCGTCTGCCTGCGTCAGCTCGCCCCGCCGGACCGACTGGTACAGGAGCGAGAGCACCTGCGAGCGAAGGAGCGTCGGCGCCACCAGTTGGTGATCGTCTGCGATCGCCGCCCCGCCGCGGGCGAGAAAGAGGGCCACATCCGGGCCAATCACGAAGCGGGTCATCGTCACCTTCAGCCGGCGTTGCGGGGAACGAACATGATGACGGCGACCCCGAACAGGCAGATCACCGAACCCAGGACGTCCCACCGGTCGGGCCGGAAGCCGTCGAAGATCATGCCCCACGCCAGGGAGCCGGCCACGAACACGCCGCCGTACGCGGCGAGAATGCGTCCGAAGTGGGCGTCCGGCTGGAGTGTGGCGGCAAAGCCGTAGATGCCCAGCGCCGCGACGCCCAACCCGGCCCACCACCAGTCCCGTCCCTCGCGGACGGACTGCCAGATGAGCCACGCCCCGCCAATTTCAGCTGCGGCGGCCAGTATGAAGAGCATGATCGTTTTCGCTATGGTCACGTCTTCATGATGGCACTGGCCCGCGGCTTATCCATGCGGGTGCGCGCCGACGCGTCCGCCGAACCGTCATGCGGGGTCATCGCTTGCATCACCAGCCGCTCGGGCCTATAACTTTAAGGTTCAAGTAAACTTGGCCGGGAAGGCCGTGTAACTCGATGCCGTCTTGCCGGACGACTCCGACCTGGCCGCCGTCTGCACGTCTTGCCGAATACCTCCTGCCTGATACCTGTTGCCCAATATCTGAGGACCCCAGATGACCCTTGCGCCGGAAACCATTGCAAAGCCGAAGGCTGCCGCACCATCGGCATCCGTGCGCAGCCGCGTTTCCGTGCCGCTGCGCTTCCCGGACGGATTTGCCGCCGAAGCCGAGGTGCTGACCTTCAGCGGGCTCGCCGATGGGAAGGAGCACCTGCTGCTCGCCTTCGGCGAGTGGGAGCAGGCACTGCAGGACGCGATGCGGGGCGGTGCCGGACCCCTGGTGCGGCTGCACAGCGAGTGCCTCACCGGCGACGTGTTCGGGAGCCTGCGATGCGACTGCGGCCCGCAGCTGCGGGAGGCCGTGGAGCGGATTGCCGCCGAGGGAGGCTTCCTGCTCTACCTCCGCCAGGAAGGCCGCGGCATCGGCCTGTATTCGAAGCTTGACGCCTACGCCCTGCAGGACGGAGGCCTGGACACCTACGAGGCCAATCTGGCCCTGGGCCGCGGTGAAGACGAGCGGGACTACACGGCGGCGGCCCAGATGCTGGGCGCAATGGGCGCCGGCCCGCTGCGGCTGCTCAGCAACAATCCGGACAAGGCTGCCCAGCTGACCGGCCTCGGCATCGAGGTATCCGGGCAGGTAGCCACCGGCGTCCACGCGTCTGCGGCCAACCTCCGGTATCTGGCCGCAAAACGCGACCACACCGGCCACACGCTCGTGCTCCCGTCCGACGCCGGACCCGTCCACAGTGCGCGGGACGCCAACAGCGACGCCGCGGCTGCCGCCCGGGTCGGGGCTCCGGCAGCGGCGGCCGTCCCGTCCCATGACGAAATGATCGCCCGCGCCCAGGGGCTCGTAGCAGGCCTGCGCGAGCGGGCCGAAGAGACGGAGCGCCTTCGCCGCATTCCGGACGCCACGGTGGTTGAGTTGCATGCAGCCGAAATGTTTCACACACTCTCGCCGAAGGCCGTTGGGGGATTCGGCATGGGTCTGGAGACCTACGTGGAGGTGGTGCGCCGGCTCGCCCGGGGATGCGCCTCCACGGCATGGAGTGTCGGCCACCTGATAGAGCACGTCTGGATGCTCGCGCGGTGGCCCCGGGAGGCGCAGGATGAGGTCTTCGCCAACGGACCGGCTCCCTTGGCAGCCGCTACCGGTGCGCCGGCAGGTGTGGCCAAGAAGGTCCCGGGAGGCTTTGCCATCACGGGCCGGTGGACCTTTGCCTCCGGGGTCATGCATTCACAGTGGGCGCTGCTCGCCGCACAGCACGGCAGCGCGCGCTTGCAGTGCCTCGTGCCGCTGGCCGACGTCGAACTGCTCGACGTGTGGCAGACGGCGGGGCTGCGGGGGACCGGGAGCAACGACATCCGGGCCGAGAACCTGTTCGTCCCTGAACATCGAACGCTGGACTGGGAACTCCTGGGCGCGGAAGCCAACCCGGGCAGCGCGCTGCACCAGGACCCGCTGATCCACACGCCCATGGGCCCGCTGCTGAACATGGTGGCCCCGGCCGCCGCCTTGGGGTCCGCCGAGTACGCCCTGGAACTGTTCCGCGAGCTAATCATGGTGCGCAAGGTCAAGCACACTGTGGAGGACCGCCAGGCGGATTCACCGCTCGCGCAGGTCCGCTATGCCCAGGCCTCCGGGCTGGTTGCCACGGCGCGCCTGCATTGGCAGGAAGCGGTCCGGGTGGTCGCGGTTTCCCATGCCCGCACGCCCTCAATGCTGACGGAGAGGGAGCGCGGGGAATACCGGCTTTCCCTTGCGCTGAGCGGCGAGGCGTCGGCCGAGGCGGTCCGCCTCATCGTGACGGGATCCGGCGGGAGCGTCCACCGGCTGTCGAATCCGCTCCAAAGGATTCAGCGCGACGTCAATGTCTTGATGAACCATGCGGCGCTCACCAGGGATCCCGTCCTCGAGCAGGCGGGCCGGGGACTCCTGGGCCTGGGGTTCACGGTGCCCTCGTTCTGACTGGGCCCCCGCACAAAAGGCGGCGGACGTATGGAAACTTGAAGCTTCAATCAAATCGGGCTACGATATTTTCATGACTCAGACAGCCGACCGGCCTCCCGTACTCTTTCTCAGCCATGGAGCGCCCCCGCTGGCGGACGACTCCACCTGGACCCGCGAACTCAATGAGTGGTCCGGCACGTTCGGCAAGCCCAGGGACATCCTGATGGTCTCCGCCCACTGGGAGAATGCCCCCGTGACGCTCAGTGCCACCGGGCGTGATCCCGGGCTGGTCTACGACTTCGGCGGCTTCGCCCAGAAGTACTACGAGGTGGCCTATGACGCGCCGCAGGCGCCCGAGCTGGCCGCTGAAGTGGAAAAGCTCGTGGCCGCTCACGGCCATCACGTGGCGCGCGACGAAAGCCGCGGACTGGACCACGGAGCCTACGTTCCGCTGAAAGAGATGTACCCGGCAGCAGACGTGCCGGTGGTGCAGATGTCCATGCCGACGCTCGATCCGCAGGGATTGTTCGACCTCGGGGTCTCACTGGGGCCCCTGCGTGATCGGGGCACACTGATCGTCGGATCCGGATTCACCACGCACAACCTACGCTGGTTCAATCCCGCCGGCGGGCCGGACAGTGCCCCGCCCGCAGTCTCGAGCGAGTTCGACCACTGGGCAGAGGAAGCCATGGCCCGGGGCGACGTCGACTCCATCCTGGACTTCCTCAACAAGGCGCCGGCAGCCCGCGAAGCGCATCCCCGCAGCGAGCACTGGGCTCCGCTCTATGTTGCCCTCGGGGCCGCCTACGGCTCGGGAGACATCCAGGCCAAGACGGCGATCGACGGGTTCTGGTTCGGGCTGTCCAAACGCTCGTGGACCCTGACCTAACCGTGGGGCCGACGCGCGATCACCCGCGTCGCACAGCCCAGCAGTCGACCAACGCAACAGTCGCACAACGTAACACAGGGAATGACCCGCACCGGGGGCCGGTTGTGAACCCCAGTGCCGGTTCGCCCGCACGCCAGAGACCTGACACGAACAACACCCACGAATTCCAGGAGCGCAAAATGACGATTGCAGTAACAGGTGCCACGGGACAGCTGGGCCGGCTGGTCCTCGAGGAACTCCTCAGCAGCCAGGAACCGGGCTCGCTCGTGGCCGTGGTGCGCGACGCCGCGAAGGCCGAGCAGCTCCGTGCCCGTGGCGTCCAGGTGCGCGTGGCGGACTATTCCGATCCGGCGGCGCTCACGGAAGCCCTTAAGGGCGTCGACAGACTCCTGCTGGTCTCCGGCAGCGAAGTTGGCGCCCGCGTGGCGCAGCACGGCAACGTGGTCAGCGCGGCCAAAGCCGCAGGCGTCGGGTTCATCGCCTACACGTCAGTCCTCGCCGCGGACACCACCGAGCTGATCCTGGCGCCCGAGCACAAGGCAACAGAGGAGCTGATCCGCGCGTCGGGTCTCGACAACACGATCTTGCGCAACGGCTGGTACACCGAAAACTATGCCCAGACCGTGGCCACGGCCAGGCAGACTGGCGTCGTCGTGGCCGCGGCCGGGGACGGCCGGGTGGCCAGCGCCACGAGGGCCGACTATGCCGCTGCCGCCGCGGCGGTGCTCAGCTCCACCGGACACGAGGGCCGCACGTACGAGCTCTCCGGCGACTACGCCTGGGACTTCAAGGAACTGGCGACGGCGATCACCAAGATCGCGGGCCGGGAAGTTGTCTACCAGCCAGTCTCGGCACCCGAGCTGGTTGAGGTCCTGACCACTGCCGGCCTCGACGCGGGCACTGCAGGTTTCCTCGCCGCCCTAGACACGGACACCAAGGCCGGTCTGCTGGCTACCGTCACGGGCGAGTTGTCCGGGCTGATCGGACGGCCGACGACGCCGCTGCTGCAGGCCTTGGAGGCCGCCACCGCGAGCTAACGCCTTCGCCGAATTGCCGGCAATGGGCATAATGAAGGCGTGGATCCTCTGCACGGCCGGGGCATAGACGGCCAGTTGCTGCGGGCCTCGACTGATGGGTTCCGTGGAACCGCCAGCTGATTTCGGGCAGGCCGGTGGCGGGGCGTGGACGGACGGCCCGCTGGTCCTCGGCGTGCCGTGGGAATTCGAAGAGCGGCTGGTACGGGCCGCCGCGGGGATCGCCGCGATCATGGGGGCGCACCTGATCTGCGCGTTCGTGGACCCGGCCAGCTATCTCACGGAGTGGGAGCCTGCCGGATTCCTTGACGGCACTTCCCTGGATCCTGTCCACAATCTGGAAGCCGAATTCCCCGCCTCGCAGCTGCTCAGCGGCCTCGAGGGCATTCTCGGACCGCCGGGCGGGGCATGGTCCTTCAGGGTGCTCAACGGGGACGTCGCCCAGGCCCTGGGCCGGCTGGCGGAGAGCACGGATGCAGCCGCGCTGATAATCGGCGGACAACGGCCCGGGCGGATGGCCCGGATGGGCCGGCTGCTGGAGGGCTCGGTCAGCGTGTCCCTGACACGTCTGCAGGCCAGGCCCGTGCTGATCATTCCGCACTTGGGGCCGTAATCCGCGCCAGGCCATGCCGCCCGCAAACACAGGTGCGGCGCTCACGCCGTCGTGCACGGCACGGCGGGATTCATCCGCTCTGGGTGACGGCACCAGACCCCGGCCGTCCTAGCGTTGGGTTATCGCCGGTGGAGGCCGCCCAGGCTGTCCCTTACAGCGGAACTGCACCGGTTGCAACGCCAGCGAATCGAAGTGAGTGATGTCGGACCCGCACAAACCAGCAGCCGTCACGGCAGAAGCGCGGGCGCTCTTCATTGGCAGCGCCGCCTTTATCGTCCTGGGCGGCATCGCGCTTCTGCTCATCGGGCGGGAACCGGTGTCGTTGTCCGGACGAGGTTCGGCCGGTGACATTGCGGCGATCGGCACGGCAGTTCTGGGTGCCGGGGCAGTAGTGGCCGGTTGCCTGCAGCGTCGTCCGGCTGTGACACCGGAGGCCCGCGGGGGAGGCCGGATCCGCACGGCCATCGACATCGCCGCCCTTGCGCTGGCGCACGCATGCATCTTCCTGCTCGGCTGGCTGGCGCTCTTTTCGCTTTTCCAGCAGGCGTTCATCGGTGCAGTCGTCTACCCCTTTGCGGCCGCCGTCCTCGTAGGGACCACAGGAGCCATCAGCGCCTACATCGCCTACCTGTCCGCGCTCAGCATGACCGCCTACCGACTCGCCGCCCTCCTCGCCGGCTTCCTGGTCACCGGCCTGCTCACGAGCATGCTCACTGCAGAGAACCCGCTGTGGTGGCAGGAGAACCTCAGTGCCCTCGGCATGAGCTCCGGCGTCTCCGGGGTGGCGTTCAACTTCACCCTGATCGTCGCCGGCGTCGTGATCTCCACCCTGGCGGGCTACGCGACGGCGACTCTCGCGGCGACCGCGAAGACCCCGTCCGCGCTGCACCGGGTGAGGCTGCTCGAGGGCGGGATCGCCCTCATCGGCGTTTTCCTCGCATGCGTGGGATTGTTCCCGGTCGATGAGCGCTTCGGGCTCCACACCCTGGTCGCTTCCGGCATGGTGGTGGTCTTTGCGTCCCTCATTGTCCGCATCCGCACGCTCGTGCCCTCCATCTCGGCGACCTTCGCTGCGCTCGGGTGGCTCTTCCTGGCGGTCATCATCGTCGCCGCGGTGCTGTGGTTCCCGGTGGGCTATTACAACCTGACCGCGGTGGAACTCATCGCCGCGTCGCTGATCTTCGCCTGGCTCATCATCCTGATCCGCAACCTCGCAGCCGTCGACGCCGACCAGTTCGAGGCGAACCTGCCGGCCCGGCCGCTGTCATCGCCGGCCGACCCTGCAGACCGGCCAGTTTCCGCAACAGACAGCGCAGCGACAGAACCCTGAGCGCCGCCGGACATGGGGGTGGTCTACGAGTGCGTAGGTTCTTCGACCAGCGCGGTGGCGATGCTGTCGGCGTCGTCGAGCGCGGCAAGGTAGCGTTCGGCGTCGAGGGCCGCGGCGCAACCGGTCCCGGCGGCGGTAATGGCCTGCCGGTAGCGGTGGTCCACGGCGTCCCCGCAGGCGAAGACGCCGGAAAGGTTCGTGACCGTGGTGGGGGAGTCCACCTTGATGTAGCCTTCGGCGTCGAGGTCCACCTGGCCGCCGAGCAGTTCGGTCCGCGGGAGGTGGCCGATCGCGACGAAGATTCCGGTGGCGCCCTGATCGCGGGTTTCACCGGTGCGGGTGTCGGTCAGGGTGACGCCGGTGACCTTGGAATCCCCGTGGATGGCGGTGACGGCGGAGTTCCACGCGAAGCTGATCTTGGGGTTGTCTTTGGCGCGCTGGGCCATGATCCGGGACGCACGTAGCTCGCCCTTGCGGACCACCACTGTCACTGACTTGCCGAAGCGGGTCAGGAACGTCGCTTCCTCCATGGCCGAGTCTCCGCCGCCCACCACGATGATGTCCTGGTCGCGGAAGAAGAAGCCGTCGCAGGTGGCGCACCAGGAGAGTCCGTGGCCGCTGAACTTCCTCTCCTCGGGCAGGCCGAGTTCCTTGTAGGCGGAGCCGGTAGCAAGGATGACGGCGGGCGCTTCGTGCGTCTCGCCGGCTCCGGTGACCACACGCTTGAGATGGCCGGCGAGCCGGACTTCGGTGACGTCATCGAACACCACCTGCGCGCCGAACTTCTCTGCCTGCTGCTGGAGGCCGTCCATCAGTTCCGGGCCCTGGATGCCGCCCGGGAAGCCGGGGAAGTTCTCCACCTCGGTGGTGTTCATGAGGGCTCCGCCGGCGGTGACCGCCCCGGCGATGACCAGCGGATCGAGGCCGGCGCGTGCGGCGTAGATTGCCGCAGTGTAGCCGGCAGGGCCGGATCCGATAATGATCAGCTGTTGGGTGCTCATTCGGGTGTCTCCTGACGGAGCTGAACTGGCGGGGAACTAGGGATATTGAACGCCGGATTGCCGGGGGCCAGCGCGCCGAGCAGGGCGGGCAGGACGGCGGCGCTGCCTCTTACGCTAATGCCCTCCGATGTGCGGGAGACCATGTGGCGTTCATCGTGGCACACGGTCCCAGTGCCGGCCATCACCCCTTTCGGGTGACCCGGAGACCACCGCGGGAAGGCGCTGTTGCGCGGCACGGCTACAGGGAGCGGCCAAGCGGCGCAGCCGTACTGCGCGGCTAAGCGGAGACCAGAGTCTGTGTCAGGATCGTGCCGCCAACGCCGGCAAGGACGGCTCCCGAACTCCCGACGACGATCCGGCCGGTTCGGGGCTTGGCCAGGAGGCCGGTCACTTTCTTGAGCGCGCTGAGCAGCAGCACATACCAGGCCAACGCGATCAGTAGGAAAATGCCCGCCATTAAGGCGTGCTGGGCGAGGGGCGGCAACGGGCCCAGATTGAATTGCGGGAACAGCGATAAGTAGAAGACGGCGACTTTCGGGTTGAGCAGGTTGCTCACCATTCCCTGCACGAACGGCGAATTCCCACCGTGCTGGCGCCCGGTCGCCGGTGCCGCGGGCAGGCTGTTTTTCATGGGATTTCTGGCGAACGCCTCCGCGAGCGCCCGGGCACCAAGATAGAGCAGGTATGCGGCCCCGGCGATCCGGATTCCGGTCCCAATAGCCTCCGATGCCCCCAGCAGCGCCGTTACGCCGAGCACCGCCAGCGCTGCAAGAATCGTGTTGCCCATCATAATTCCGGCGGCGGCAGTTGCTGCTGCCCGCGGGCTCCGGGCCGCATTCCTGAGGACGAGCGCAAAGTCGGGGCCGGGCACCAGGACCACCACCAGGCAGGTCAGCACAAAGGCCGTTAGCTGTTCGACCATCTTGGATTGCCTCCGGGGAGTCGGGCTCTTCAGCGGGACGTGAAAAAACTGCCCCGCAAAGCCCGGGCAGCCTCCTACGTTAGGCCATCCTGGCGTGTGGCCCGCTATCCTCACTGGCTAATTCGGACCGTGGGGGCCGAAACCTCACCCGCCGGGAATGATTCGGACGTAGTTCGTGGCAGCTAGCGTGGCATCAACATCGCACTACGGTGGGCTCTGGCGGGATGTGTTCCGGGAGAGCCATGCTCCTGCGTGCGCTTGACCGGTCCTACGCCAGAGGAGGCGGCATGTCCGGCTGTGAAAAGACCCGGGACGCGGCGAACCGCGGGGATGGCCAACCATGAACTCTCCCAACGACGCCGGGACTAATCACGCCGGGAACGAGCCAGTGCAGTTCAACCAGAAACTCGCGCTGCTGCTGGCGATGGCCATGTTCGTGCTGGTTGTCGACACGTCGATCATGAACGTCTCGATCTCCGCTGTGGTCAATGACATCAACAGCACCGTCAGTGACCTTCAGGCGACCATCGCCATCGAAGCGCTGGTGTCCGCCGCGTTTATCCTGATCGGCGGCAAAGTGGGCGACCTGATCGGACGCAAACGCGCCTATGTCCTGGGCCTCTGCGGCTATGCCGTCGGCGCCATTGCGATGACCCTGGCCCAGAGCATTGTGCCAATCCTTATTTTCTGGGCCTTGATCGGTGGCCTGGGCGCATCGCTCCTGCTTCCGGCCATGCAGTCCCTCATCCACGGAAATTTCGACGGTGAGGCCCGGAAGCGGGTCTATGCCCTCGTCGGGGCGTCGGCGGCGATCGCCGCCGCCGTCGGGCCCCTGCTGGGCGGCTTCATCACCACGTTCTTGTCCTGGCGCGTCGCCTTCCTGCTGGAGGCCGTCGTCATCGCGGTCATCCTGTCCGGAATTAAGCTCGTCAAGGACGTGCCGTACACGGGGCCCCGGGAGTTCGACGTCGTCGGATCGGTCCTGTCCGTCGTGGGCATGGGCGGCGTCGTCCTCGGCATCCTGGTCTGGCAGGAAGGCGGCGAGGCGGTGGGCGCCCTCATCATTATCGGCGCGGCCGGCCTGGTCAGTCTGTTCTACTGGCTCGTGCGGCGTGAGCGCCTTCATAAGCCGACGCTGCTGGACCCGGGACTGTTCCGGTTACATGCCTTCCGGTTGGGCGCCACGCAGCAAATGCTCCAGCAGATTGCCCTCGGCGGCACCATGATCGTGTTGCCGATTTACCTCCAGATGGTGCTCGAATACAACGCGATGCAGGCAGGACTGTCCATTGCGCCGCTGTCCCTGAGTATGTTCGGCATCGCCCTGCTGGCCGGCAAGAGGGCGGGGGCGCGCCGTCCGGCAAGCATCATCAGGTGGGGCTTCATCCTCCTGATGGCGGGACTGATCGCGGTACTGCCGGTCGTGCCCCGCGCGGACTCCGGCTGGTGGCTCCTGATCCCGCTGGTGATTGCCGGTTGCGGCCTCGGGCTGCTGGTGTCTCAGCTGAACAACTACACTTTGTCCCCAATCTCGGACGAACGCGTCAGTGAGGCCGCCGGCGTGAATTCAGCCGCAGGCTCGTTCGGACTCTCGTTCGGGCTCGCCTTCGCCGGGGCCATCATGCTGGCATCGCTCTCGATCATCTTCACTTCCCTGGCGACCTCGAGCACGGTACTCCCACCGGCCGAACAGCAGCAGGTCGCCCAGGTACTCGAAGACGACGCGCAGGTGATGAGCAACACCCAGCTTGCTGAACTCCTCGCCGGTCAGCCGCCAGAGATCCAGGCCGAAATCATTCGCATCAACACGGAAGCCCGGCCTATTTCCCTCCAGATCGGGTTGCTCATCCCGATCCTCGCCAGTGCCGCCGGCCTCCTGGTCTCCTTCCGTATGATGCGGCTTCCCGATCCCAAGCCCGCCGGTACCGAAGGGGGGACGGTCCTGGGTTGAGCCCACGATTGAACCCTGGTGACTGCCGCGGCCAGGGTCCCATCTGGCTGGCATCTCCGGTCAGAGCTGGAGCACGCTGTAGACGGCGAGGCAAAGCCCGATCGCGAGTGCAGCGATCGCTGCGATCCTGCGGCCGTTGCGTTGAAGCCAGTTATAGAGGGCGGTCAAAGGAATTTGGGCGCGCGCGGGCGAGTGCAGCCATACAGCCACGGGAATGATGACGGCTGACTGTGCCACGGCGGCGTAAGCGAGGACTAGCAGGCTTCCTTGCAGCGGCGGCGGCTCCTGGACTCCAATCACGGCCCCGGCCGTGACGGCCAGCAGGATAGCTTTGGGGCGCAGGTTCAGACCCAGGCCGAGGATCACGAACTCCCAGGGCCGGGCGGAGCGGAACTTCGATGTCATTTTGCTGGGCACGGCGCTCTCCGGCCGGCCCTTGCGCACTAGGAGGTACGCACCGTACACGATCAGAATTGCACCGATCACAAGGGCAAACTGCGCCACTAATTCGTCATTACGCAGGCGCGGCCTGACGGGCAAGAATTGCAGCCCGACGGCCGACAGGCCTACGACCACAATCGAACCCGCAAGGCTGCCGATCAGGAAGGGAAGGGCGCCGCGGCGTGGATTTGGGGAAAGCAGAATCACGAGCGTCACACTGACAGGCACGGTGCTCATCGCCCCGGCGAGGGCGAAGAGCAAAAGGCTAATGATGGTGCTCAGCATGCTGCTCTCACCTGCCCCGGGCAGCACCCTGACGGCACGTTATGCCTTCGGCGCACTGCCGGTGTCCGGACGAGCTGGTTTCGGCCGTCCGCGGCGGACACGGCGGGCGCGGACGGCCGAAACCGGCCCGCCCGGCCTCGGCCGTCCGCGGCGAGCGCGGATTGCGTCGTCCTCGTCCTTGATGAGCTGCTTGAGGTCCGTCTGGTCGCCGGTCAACGGCCGCCACCATGAGAGCGAGGGGTCCGAATCGATCAAGATGGTCCGAAACAAAAGTGTCAGGGGGACGGCGAGGATGGCGCCGACAGGGCCCAGGACCACGGCCCAGAAGAGGACGGAGGCGAATGTCAGTGTCTCGCTGAGGGACACCGCGTTGCCCACGTATCTGGGTTGGATTATCGACTGGATGATGCTGTTGATCCCGCCATAGATGATGATGATGGTGATGACGGTCGGCCAGCCCCCGGTGAGGAATCCAAAGAACAGCGGCGGGATGATCGCAATGAAATACCCAATGTTGGGGATAAAGCTGCAGATGAAGGACAGCAACCCCCAAAGCAGGGCGCCGGGGACTTGCAAGATGACCAGAAGCAGCCAGTTGAACAGGCCCTGGGCTATTCCGAGAACTGTGGTGGCGACCATATAGCGGCGCACGGCGGTTCCGAAGCCATTGAGCGCTGTGACTAGAGCCGGCCGGTGGTAGTTCAGATGGATCAGGAGCGCCGGTGTACGCGAACCATCAATCGCCATAAGAATGAGCATCGTCAGAATGATCACGAGGGTGGTCAACAGGCTCGCCATGTTCCCGAGAAGACCGCCGAGGAACCCGATGATGCGGCCGGGCGTAAACCCGTTCAGAACTTCCTGGGCTTGCTCCGGGCCGAAACCAACAGACTCCAGCAGTGCGGAGATCCTGGCGCCGAGTTGGGCCAACTCGGGAGCGTATTGCGGCAGCAGCGCGGAGAACTGCGCGAGTGAGGCAATCAGGACGGCGGCGAAGGCGGTCAACAGCCCGAAGACAGCCGCGATCGTGGTCCCGGTTGCTATGCCCCGGGAAATACCACGTCCTTGCATCCAGCGGCGCAGAGGATGAACACAGAGCGTGAGTACGAAGGCCAGAAAGACCGGGGTGAATATTCCCTGGATCGCTCCGAGGCCGAAGGCTGCAATCGTCGCGCCAGCAAGGGCGAGCAGGATTACCAGAGTGCGGGGGAGGGCCGGACGTGGATCAGATTCCGTTGATGCCGGCTCCATTGAGCCCTCCTTGGTTCAGCTTGGCTCCACCTTATAGGCGGGGAGACGAGCTGAGTAGTGAGTCCATTGTGGCTTGCTCCCCGACGATTAGGGACCCCAATCTGAGTCAGACGACTACTTTGCTCTTGATCCGCTCGAATTCCTCGGCAGTGATGGTTCCTGCGTCCAAGAGCGCCTTGGCTTTGGCGATCTCCTCAGTCGGGCTCGCTGCGGCGACCTGGCGAATATACGCATCGGTTTCAGCCTGGCTCTTGCGGGCCTGGGCCATTGACCGCTCCGCCATCCCCTTGCCGCGCGCAATCATGTACACCAGAACGGACAGGAGGGGTACAAAAACCAGGAAGAGGATCCAGACGGCCTTCCACCAGCCGCTGAGTTCGTGGTCACGAAAGAGGTCGCCGATGACCATGAACAACGCCCATAGGAAGGCGAAGAACGCATAGAAGATGAACAGCCACCAGAAAATTTCCCAAAAGTTCTCGAAGAAATCCATTTGGCTTCCCTACTTTCATTTGGCGAACCTTGTTTGTGGACGGGGCTCTGGGCGGGATGAGTTCACATGTCCAGGTTCCGGGCGGGCGACCTAGCACTTGACATCATTTGAGAGGTCGCTGACGGCGGCCTGCACGTTTGCGGCTTCGTCCCGCAGGGAGTTGACTGCCTGGGACAGTGTCGCGGTGTCGGGAACGGCGTTGACTGCGGCAGTGAACTTCTGTTGTGCAGTCTTGACGGCATCCACCCGGTCCTTGGCCGCGTCACCGGCTGACTGGACCAGATCGTCATAGGTTTTCCGGACCTGGTCACGTGCCGACTGGATCTGCTCCACCGTGGCGCCAGGCCTGAGGGTGTCCTTGAAATTCGTCAGCGATGCGGAGAACGCATCGGCGGCAGCGCAAACCGGTGAAACGCTTGGCGTCTGGCTGGTGGCGGGGCTGGTGCTCGGGCTTGTGGTGCTGCAGCCGGCGAGTAACCCAATTGCTGCCCCAAGCGCCATCATTCGCGCGAGGACTGGTTGTGGTCTCGACATTGGAGGCCCCTCTCCATAGGCTTTCGCCTGGCAGCCAATCACTGGCAGGTACAACCAGTGTTGGCTTGGGGCCACGCAGGCGCCTCACCCGCCGGGGGTGATCCTTGGACGCTGCGCTCCTTGTCCGGTGTGCCGCTGACCAGCGCAGACACGACGCGGGAGCCGACTTTGCGTTGTCTGAGACCGCATTGCTGCCATCACGCCGGCCGAATCACCCCGGGGTGATGATGTGCGGGCTCCGCCCCTGTGATGGACTGCTGTCCAGAACAGAGGGAGGATGCCATGTGCCGTTGGCTAGCGTATTCGGGTTCGCCAGTGCTACTGGAGGAGTTGTTGTACAAACCCACCAACTCGCTCGTGATGCAGAGCAAACATGCTCGAATGGGCGTCGAAACCACTAACGGGGACGGCTTCGGTGTGGGCTGGTATGGAATCGCGCCGTACCCCGGGCTGTTCCACAGCACGGAGCCGGCCTGGCATGACCGCAACCTCCGCGAGCTGTCCGCCCAGGCGTCGGCCGGCCGCGTCTTCGCGCACATCCGTGCCTCGACCGGCTCGGCCGTCCAACAGACCAACTGCCACCCATTCCGCCACGGCCGGTGGCTGTGGATGCACAACGGACTCATCAGGGATTTCGCGACCGTCAAGCGCGACTTGGTCATGGCCGTTGATCCAACGCTCTTTCCGCTGATCGAGGGAGCCACGGACTCAGAGCTCTTCTTCTTCCTCGCGCTGACCTTCGGACTGGAGCAGGACCCGCGAACGGCTGTGGCGGCCGCGGTTGGACTGATTGAAGACGTCGGCCGGCGCCACGGCATCGAGCAGCCGATCCAGATGACCGTGGCCACTACCGACGGCGACACCACCTGGGCGTTCCGCTACTCGAGTGAAAGGCAGTCCCGGTCGCTGTTCCACAGCACCGACGTCGCAACCCTTCGCGCGCAGTACCCGGACAACCCGTTGCTTCATGAGCTCTCGGACGACGCGCGCCTGGTCGTCTCCGAACCCCTGGGGGATCTCCGCGGGGCGTGGCGGGAAGTGCCGGAGGCTACCTGCGTGGTGGTGCACGGCGGCGGGGAGGACC
>NZ_CAKKMF010000095.1 GCF_918697925.1 Arthrobacter sp. Bi26 | reverse complement strand
GTGTAGAGCCGGCGGATCCACACGCCGAACGCGGTGTCATCGGCAGCCCCGTCCGTGCCACCGGATATTGGGGGGCTGCCGGGTCCCGGGGAACCGTCGGCTATGCCGCCGGGGTTCGTGCCGGGGTCGGGCCCGCCGCCGCCGGGTTCGGGGGGACCGCTGGTTGACTCGCCGGGTTCCCCTGGACCATGTTGTCCGGGTGAACCGACGCCGAATGTGCTGTCGTTAGCCTTTGTGCCGTTGATAAGATCGCGGGCCCAGCCGGCGGGGACGGTGCCGTAGCCGGGGAGCCGGGCCGGTTCGGCGTCGGCCTGGAAGAGGGTGCGGTCGGTCATGACGAGCTGGATCTCGACTCCGGTGATCCCGCCCGGGGTGCCGGTGCTGCGTTCGACCAGGGCATCGGCCATCAGCTGCCCGCGGGAGCGCGGATCCCCGCTGTTCCTGAGGGTGTCGGCGTGCCGGGTCAGGGCGGTGTAGACGCCGACGCCGGCGGTGACCGGGAGCAGGGCGGTGAGCTGGCACATGGTGTCGGGGGCCGGGCGGAGGCTGACGTGCCGCTCGGTGGCGGCGTGCGCGGCACGCTGGGTGACGGAGCGCGGGTCGAGCCGGTACGCGGCGGCCCGTGCCCGGCCGGTCAGGGACCGGTCACCCACCCCGTCGAACGTGCCGGTGTCCGCGGCGAGGTCCGCGTCGACGGCGGCCCGGTCCGCGGCGGTCAGGCAGGCGGTTTCGCGCACGAGCAGGGTGGCGCGCCATTCGTTGAGCTGTCCGGTCTGCAGCGCGGCGAGGGTGTGCGGCATTTCGGTGACCAGGGCTTTGGCCAGGCTCAGGAGCCGGCCGCCCCTGGCCGGGGATTCGCGCCGGGCGAGGGCGACCTGCGCGCCGACCCCGGCGCCGAGTTTCTCGGCCGGGATCCCGGCGGCGGTCTGCTCGTGGCGTTGGAGCAGGTCGAAGGCGGCGGCGTGCCGGGCCTGCCGGGCTGCCATGGCGGACTTCAGGTCCTCCAGGTCCCGGATTTCGTCGATCAGTGCGGCGGCGCTGTCCGGAGCCGGGAGGAAGGCCAGGACCCGGGCCAGTGCAGCGACCGTCACAGCATTTGCCGGTGCCGAGTCTGCCGGAACCACTTCGGGCCCCTGATTGCCGTCCATGAATCAAGTGTCCCTGCGGGCTATGACATTTATGGCCCGCCGGAGCCGTTCCACCGCTTCGGAAGCCATCGGCGACCTTCCAGGTCCGAAAGTCACTCCCGAAACGCTGCCCAGGAAAACGTCGAGCTGAAGACGCGTCAGCAATGCGTCGATCGCAGAGCGCAACTCGTCAAGCTGTCGGTACTGTTCGATTATCCCGGCGCGATCCTCGGCCTGACGCACGTCCCGGAGCACGCGGGCGCAGAATGCGAGCAAATCCTGGAGGTCGTCGTGACTGCGCCCTGCCACTGATGAAGCCACTTCGGGCCCCTGATTGCCGTCCATGTTTCAAGTGTCCTTTGGGGGTCTGACAAAATAGACCGGTCGCCAGTTGCGACGGCAGCCGCTCGCAGGGCGGCTGTAGAAGGCCTCCGGCGCACGTGGCCCACGGGGGGTGTCCCTATGCTTTGGTCAAGCGGCCTGGGCGGGTTTTTCCTCATAGAGGGTGCCGTGTTTGAGCATCGAGTAGATGACGTCGCAGCGGCGCCGGGCCAGGCAGATGACGGCGGCGTTGTGTTTCTTTCCCTGTGCACGTTTCTTTTGGTAGTAGGCCTTTGACGCCGGGTGGTGGCCGCTGGCGATCCAGGCGGATCTGAAGAGTGCGTTCTTGAGCTGTTTGTTCCCTGAACGTGCGGGGAACTCACCGCGGATTGAGGTTCCGGAGCGCCGTGTCACCGGGGCGATGCCGGCGTACGCGGCAAGGTGTCCGGCGGAGGTGAATGTGCCGGCATCCCCGATAGTCAGGAGTATGGTCGCTGCGGTCTTGATGCCGACTCCCGGCATGGACATCAAGACCTGGGAAAGAGGGAAGTCATCGAGCAGTTTTTCGACTTCTTCTGCGACGATGGCGCGTTGGTGTTTGAGTTCCTTGATCTGGGCGGCGACGCGGGGATGACCAGTTCGACGGCTTCGGTGCCGATCACGGTGACGGTCTGCTCGCCCAGTGCCGAAAAGACCGCCTCGATCAGGTTCACGGGGTCCTTGCGGCTGTGGTTCCTGGCCCAGCGCAGCACGTTGGATCGGCCCGCGGCACGCAGGCCGGTGGGTCCGGAGTACTTGATGAACAGCTCCAGCACCAGCGACCGGGTGAGCACGGTTCCCGGGAAGACACGCTCCAGGGCGGGGAAAATCTGCAGAAGCAGGGACCGCAGGCGGTTGATTGCCCTGGTGCACTCGTGGGTCAGGTCGGCGTCGAATCCGGAGAGCACCTTCAGCGCCGCGAGCACCTCGCTGTCCCGGTCAACGGCCCGCAGCGTGTGTGGCATCGCCCGGGCTGTCTCGGCGATGATGAACGCGTCCCGGGCGTCCGTCTTGGACTTGCCGGGATACAGATCGGCGGCTTTGCGCATCGCCAGGCCGGGCAGGTAAGCGACAGTGCAGCCACAGTCACGCGCCACGGCTATCGGGAGTGCCCCGATGGTGTTGGGCTGGTCCACGATCACCAGCACCCGGCCGTGCTGCTGCAGGCCGGTGAAAAGCTCGCGCAGCCGCGCCTCGTCCTGGGGCAGCGGCTTATCGAAGACCCGTTCACCAGCGGCATTCAACGCGGCGGCGTGATGCTCGGACTTGCCGACATCAAGTCGGCAGTAGACCTCGTATCCTTCGTCCATCCGGCGCTCCTTTGCACCACTACCTGGCCGCAGTCACGACACCCGATGCTGGCACCCACGTTACAAAGAGACCTGGCCCCCGCGGAAGGAGCCGGCCGTGTCCCTATCAGCAGTCAACGCGTGCCTCCGAACCCGGCGACAACACCCCCCCGGATCATCAATGACAGGGCGAGAAAGTCATACCGGGCCCAGCGACCAAATCCCCGGCCCTCGGGGACCCAATAAATGTAACGGGCGCTCGGCCCGCACCGAACACCCCGCACGCCAAAGTGGAATACATGCCGGGACCGGGGGTAGCGTCGAGACATGACTCCTGGACGCCCCGTACCGCCGCCCCTTGCCAAGCCGCTTCCCGATTTGACCACGGCCGCCACACACACGACGACGCCAGGTCCGCGGCTCGCCGCCGCCTACGGTGCCACCGCACCGGATAGCGGACTCGTTCCCCTGACCGTGTCCCGGCGCGCCCCCAAAGAGGACGACGTCGAGATCGCCGTCGAATTCTGCGGACTATGCCACTCGGACGTGCACGCCACCCGCGGCGAATGGGGCGGCGACACGTACCCTTTGATCCCGGGCCACGAGATCGTCGGCCGGGTCAGCCGGGTCGGTTCCGCCGTCGAGGACTTCACAGTGGGGGAGCGCGTGGGCGTGGGTTGCATGGTGGATTCCTGTCGCGAATGCGACAGCTGCCTGGACGGCCTGGAGCAGTACTGCGAAAACGGCCTGGTGGGAACATACGGGGCCAAGGATGCCCGCAACGACGGCGCCATCACCCAGGGCGGCTACGCCACGTCCATCGTGGTGGACCGCAACTACGTCCTGCGGGTCCCGGAGAGCCTGGATCCCGCCGCCGCGGCGCCCCTGCTGTGCGCCGGCATCACCACGTATTCGCCGCTAAGCCACTTCGAGGTCGAGGAAGGCGATGTGGTCGGCGTCGTCGGACTGGGCGGCCTCGGCCATATGGCCGTCAAGATTGCCAAGGCCATGGGTGCAGAGGTCAAGGTCTTTACGACGTCGGAGAACAAGTTCGCAGCAGCACGCGAGCTGGGCGCCGACGACGTCATCCTCTCCACGGACCCAGCCGCGATGGAGGCCGCGAACCGCAGCATCGACGTCATTATCGACACCGTCGCCGCCTCGCACGACCTCAACCCGTACTTCCGCACGCTGCGCCTGGACGGCGCGCTGTTCCAGCTGGGCCTGCCCGCGGAAGCGATGCCGCCCGTCAACCCCGGCGCGCTGATCCGACGCCGGATCGCCTATGCGGGTTCACTGATCGGCGGCATCGCCGAGACCCAGGAGATGCTGGACTTCTGTGCCGAGCACGGCGTGGTGTCCGACGTCGAGGTGGTCGGGGCAGACCAGCTCAACGAAGCCTACGACCGCATGGTGGCCGGCGACGTGAAGTACCGTTTTGTCCTGGACGCCAGCACCCTGGGGTCCCCGGCAGAAAAGGCGGACGCATGAGCACTCTCTTCACCAAAATCATCAATGGGGACATCCCGGGCCGCTTTGTCTGGCGCGAGGACGACGTCGTGGCGTTCCTGACCATGGGCCCGCTGGCCGACGGCCACACCCTCGTGGTGCCTACCGAGGAAGTGGACCGCTGGACGGACGCCTCGCCTGAGGTCCTTAGCCGGGTCATGGAAGTTGCCCGCAAGATCGGCGCAGTCCAGGTGGACGTGTTCGACGCCGCCCGGGCAGGGCTGATCGTGGCCGGCTACGAAATCAACCACATGCACGTCCACGTGTGGCCCTCCAACTCGATGGCTGACTTTGATTTCGGCTCGGCGGACCAGCACCCGGATCCGGCCAGGCTGGACGCCAACGCGGAGAAGCTCCGCGAAGGCCTCCGCACGGCCGGCCACGCCGAGCACGTTCCGGCCGCCTGACCTACGCCGGCGCCAGTACCTTGTTAAGCGCCGCCCGGATGCGCTTCTCGGACACCGAATAGGCGGTCCCGAGTTCGACGGCGAAGAGGCTCACCCGCAGTTCTTCGATCATCCAGCGCACGTGAGTTAACTCCGCACCGGCCCGCCGTCCGGGCAGCAGGGCGGAGACGGCGTCGTCGTAGTCGTCCTCGAGCGCCTGGACCGCAGCCATGTGCTGGGCGTCCCGCTGGACGTTGCCCGGCAGCTTCTCGAGGCGTTTTTCGATCGCAGTGAGGTAGCGGGGCAGCTGGCTGAGCTGGGCGTAGCCCGTGCGTGCCACGAAACCCGGATACACCAGCTGCTCGAGCTGGCTCTTGACGTCGTTGAGCGCACTGATGAGGGCCAGGCTCGTGGTGCCTTTGAGCTGCTTTTCGATCCGTCGCGTGCTCGCCAGGATGCGTTCGACGACGGCGGTGACCGTGAAGACTGTGTCGATCAGCTCCGCCCGGACACTCTCGTACAACGCCTTGAACGATGCCTCGTCCCACGGCAGCCCGGCCGGCGTGAGTTTGTCGATGGCGGCCAGGGCGCAGTCAGCGATCAGCGCCGTCACGGAACCGTGGGGGTTCTGGCTGAACGTCAGTTTCTCGGTGTTGTTCAGGTGCTCCAGGACGTAGCGGTCCGGCGGCGGCACTCTCAGGGCCAGCAGCCTGATGACACCGCCGCGCATGGCTTCCTGCTGTTCCGACGGCGTCTGGAACAGCCGCAGCGCCACGGAAGTTCCCTCGTCCACCAGGGCCGGGAAGCCGGTGACGGTGTGCCCGCCAACGCTGCCCTGGACCTGGCGCTGGACGGTTCCGAAGGTCCAGTCCTTGAGCCCGGACATTTCCGTGAACCCGCCCGGGGCCGCGGCCGTGGCAGCCGCCAGGGCGGCCGACGGCGACGAACCGGCCCGTGACGCCCGGGTGTCCTTCCCGTTCGCGCCGGCCGTCCCCTTAGCCGTGCCATTTCCTTTAGGTTGAGGTGCCGTGGTGCCCGGTGTGGCACCGAGGGATTCCGCGATGGCCCTGCGGGTGGCAGGGGCCAGCCGCTCCTGCAGCGCGTTGAGGTCCTTGCCCTCATCCAGCAATTTGCCGCGGGAATCCACCACCCGGAAGCTGACCCGCAAATGCGCAGGCACGGCGTCCCAGTTCCAGGACCCCGGCGGGATGACCTGTCCGCGGATCCGGCGCAGCACCAGTTCCAGCGACGGTTCGAGCTCGTCCGTGGCGGGATCGAAGTCCGCCTCCAGCGCCGCGACGGCCTGCCGGGCCACATCCGGTGCGGGAACGAAGTTCTTGCGGACTTGCTTGGGCAGCGACTTGATGAGCGCCGTCACGAGTTCCACGCGCTGCCCGGGGATCAGCCAGCGGAACGCGGCGTCGTCGAGCTGGTTCAGGAACAGTACGGGGACCTCGGCGGTGACGCCGTCGGAGGGATTCGGCGGCGAACCGGGCGCCACCGGGTGGAACTCGTAGCTCAGCGGCAGCTCGAAGCCCTTGTGCAGCAGGGTCTTGGGGTAGGCGGAGTCATCCAGGGCCGCGGCGTCCTCGCTGATCAGCAGGGACTGGTCGAAGTCGAGCAGCGTGGGATCCTGCTGCCGTGCGTCCTTCCACCACTTGTCGAAGTGCCGCTCCGAGACGACCTCCCCGCCGATCCGGGCGTCGTAGAACTCGAACAGCGTCTCGTCGTCCACCAGGATGTCCCGGCGCCGCATCCGGGCCTCGAGCTCCTCGACTTCGTGCAGCAGAGCGCGGTTGCGGTGGAAGAACTTGTGGTGGGTCTGCCAGTCACCTTCAACCAGGGCATGGCGGATGAAGAGCTCACGGCAGAGCTCGGGATCCACCTTGCCGTAGTTGATGCGACGGCTCGGGATGATGGGCACGCCGTAAAGGGTGACCTTTTCGTGGGCCATCACTGCGCCCATCTTCTTGGACCAGTGCGGTTCGCTGTAGCTGCGCTTGACCAGGTCAGGGGCCACCTGCTCGGCCCAGAGCGGATCGAACTTGGCCGCGACGCGTGCCCAGAGCCGGCTCGTCTCCACGAGTTCGGCGGCCATCACGAACGTGGGCGACTTCTTGAACAATGCCGAACCCGGGAAGATCGCGAAGCGGCTGCCGCGGGCACCGGCGTACTCGCGCTTGCGCTCGTCGAGGATGCCGACGTGGCTCAGCAGCCCCGAGAGCAGGCTGATGTGGATGCCGTCGTGGTTGCCCACCGGATCGGCAAGGCGCTTGTTGTCCAGGCTGATGCCCAGCGGGCGGGCCAACTGGCGGAGCTGGGCGAACAGGTCCTGCCACTCCCTGACCCGCAGGTAGTTGATGAACTCGCCGCGGCAGAGCCGGCGGAACGCCGTGGAGGACAGTTCCTGCTGTTTCTCCTGCAGGTAGTTCCACAGGTTCAGGTAGCCGGTGAAGTCGGAGTTCTCGTCCCGGAAACGCGCGTGCTTCTCCGCGGCGAGCTGCTGCTTGTCCGTCGGGCGCTCGCGAGGGTCCTGGATGGTCAGCGCGGCGGCCAGGATCATGACTTCCCGGACGCAGCCCCGCTTTCCGGACTCCACGATCATCCGGCCGAGCCTCGGGTCCACCGGCAGCTGGGCCAGCTGCTGGCCGACGGCGGTGAGTCCGCCGCCGTTTCTTCCGGCCGCGCCCGCCGGCCGGCGGGCGGGGCGGCCGTCGCCGTCGTCCGCCGGCTCCTGGGTGCGGGCGGCGCTAAGGGCGCCAAGTTCGCGCAGGAGGCTGACGCCGTCGTTGATGGCGCGCGAATCCGGCGGCTCGACGAAGGGGAAGTTCTCCACATCCTTCGGTCCGCGGGCCACGCCCATGGCGGTCATCTGCAGGATGACGGCCGCGAGGTTTGTGCGCAGGATCTCCGGGTCCGTGAACAGCGGCCGCGACTCGAAGTCCTCCTCGGAGTACAGCCGGATCGCGATGCCGTCCGAGACACGGCCGCAGCGGCCAGAGCGCTGGTTGGCCGAGGCCTGGGAGACGCGCTCGATCGGCAGGCGCTGAACCTTGGTCCGGTGCGAGTAGCGCGAGATCCGCGCCGTGCCCGTGTCGATGACGTACTTGATGCCGGGGACCGTCAGCGACGTCTCGGCGACGTTGGTGGCCAGCACGATCCGGCGTTTGCCGCCGGGGTGGAAGACCTTGTGCTGCTCCTGCAGGCTCAGCCGTGCGAAGAGGGGAAGGACCTCGGTGCCGGCCAGGCGCCGGTTGGACTGGATGCGGGCGTTGAGGGCCTCCGCCGCGTCGCGGATTTCGCGCTCGCCGGAGAAGAAAATCAGGACGTCGCCCGGCGCCTCCTCTGCGAGTTCGTCGACGGCGTCACACACGGCATCGAGCGGGTCGCGGTCCTCCTCGAGTTCGTCGTCCGAGGCTGCGCCTTCTCCATCATCGGCGCCGGCGCCGCCGGCGGGCTGGGACAGCGGGCGGTAGCGGATTTCCACCGGGAATGTCCGGCCCGACACCTCAATGATGGGGGAGGGCTCTTCCTCGGTGCCGAAGTGCTTGGCGAAGCGCTCCGGATCGATCGTGGCCGAGGTGATAATGATCTTCAGGTCCGGGCGCTGCGGCAGGATCCGCTTGAGGTAGCCGAGGATGAAGTCGATGTTGAGGCTGCGTTCGTGGGCTTCGTCGATGATGATGGCGTTGTATTTGCGCAGCAGCCTGTCGCGCTGGATTTCCGCCAGCAGGATGCCGTCGGTCATGAGCTTGACCTTGGTGGACCGGCTGACCTCGCCTGTGAAGCGGACCTGGAAGCCCACTTCCTGGCCGATCTCGACGCCGAGTTCCTCCGCGATGCGCTCGGCCACCGTGCGGGCCGCGAGCCGGCGGGGCTGGGTGTGGCCGATCAGCCCGTTCTCGCCCAAGCCGAGCTCCAGGCACATCTTGGGGATCTGGGTGGTCTTACCCGAGCCGGTCTCACCGGCGATGATGGTCACCTGGTTGGCCGCGATGGCGGCCATCAGATCTTCGCGGCGCTCGGATACCGGCAGCTCGGCGGGGTAGGAAATATGCAATGTCATGGCTGGAGACAGTCTACTGGGGCGGACTGTCAGCTGGGGTGGCGACGGCGGTTGTCTGGTCCTGCTGCCCAGTCCCGATGCTCAGTCCCTCTGCTTCCCGGCGCATGTTGAGGGCCCGGCTGGATGAGCCGGGCCCGTGGTGTGCGCGGAGACTTAGAAGATCCGCAGGGTGTAGTTGACGCTCGGCAGGTCCCGGGCCATCCAATACTCTTCCGAGCGGACGGGCGGGGTGTGGCCGAGGCCGTCCTTCCGGAGGGCGGAGATGGTGGCTGCGAGGCCGACAATGATCAGGACGATGAGGGCGATTCCGAGGAGTTCCATACCTCCATGGTTCTCCGGTCCACGACCGAAAAAAAGTGGCAGAAATGCCCAAAAAGCTATAATTTCTGCCACACTGGAAACATGATCAAATCAGTGGCAATGATCGTGGTTCCCAACTTCTCGATCTTCGAGTTCGCGACGGCCTTTGAGGTCTTCGGCATCGACCGTTCGGACCGCGGAAACGGCGTGCCCGCCTTCGATTTCCGCGTCTGTGCTCCGGAGCCGGGCGACGTCCCGCTCAAGTCCGGCCTGTCCATGCACGTCGGTCTGGGGCTGGAAGCGGCAGCGGACGCAGACCTGGTGGTGATGGCGCCGTACGGCCGGGATGAGGACGTTCCCGAATCCGTCCTGGAGGCCCTGCGGGCCGCCCATGCCCGCGGTGCCTGGGTGATGTCCATTTGTTCGGGGGCCTTCGCCCTGGCTAGGGCCGGCCTGCTCGATGGCCGCCGCTGCACCACCCACTGGCATTACTCCCAGGAACTGGCCAGCCGATACCCCGCTGTTCTGGTGGATGAAAACGTCCTCTACGTCGAAGACGGCCGGGTCATCACGAGTGCCGGCACGGCCGCCGGGATCGATGCCTGCCTGCACCTGGTCCGCGTTGAGTTCGGCGCCAAGGTGGCCGCCGCCATCGCCCGGGACATGGTGGTCCCGCCGCACCGGGACGGCGGCCAGGCCCAATACATCGACCGACCCATTCCCCAGTGCGGATCGGAGCCCATGGAGCAGCTGCTGCAGTGGATGGTCCGGCACCTGGACGAGGAACACGCAGTCAACGAACTGGCGGCCAGGGTCCATATGTCGCCGCGGACGTTTGCGCGGCGCTTCCGCGCGGAAACGGGGGCCACCCCGGCGGCCTGGCTCAATTCCCAGCGCGTGCTGCGGGCGCAGGAACTGCTGGAGAGTACGGAACTCAATATCGACGAGATCGCGAGGGAATCCGGCTTCGGGCATTCGGTCCTGTTGCGGCACCACTTTGCCAAGGCTCTGGACACCAGCCCGCAGTCTTACCGGCGCACGTTCCGGGGACACCTGGCCACGGCATAAAGTGCGGCGGCGTGACGGGCCCCGACTAGCCAAAGTCCGCTAGCCAAAGCCCGGCGGCGCCGACTCCTCGGCCGCGGACCGCGCGCATTCGACGAGGTCGCGCCACGGACCCGTCAGCGCACGCTCGGGCAGGACTGCCCGGTGTTGATCGGCCCGGATGCTGTACATGAACCGGTCCGGCTGGCCGGTTGTGCCGCTGATTCCGGCAACGTCGTCCCAGGGGCAGGCCTCGATCAGAGGCTGCCACCGGTCGGTGTCCTCCGGCGGCTCGGGCCGGACGGTCCACGTCCTTTTCATTCCGGCCACGCCGCCACTGCGCTGGACAGTTATCTTCATCGGACTCGGATCTCAATCGGACTCGATCTGCGGGGGGCTTGGCTTATCGCCGGGCTCCCGGGAACTTTACTTTCACAGTTTCCCACGCGGAGCGCACGGCGTCATGTTCCTTGGAATCCTCCCCGAAAAGTTCCCTGGCAGAGGCGGCAGTGGCCTTGGCGAAAGCGCCGAACGTGGCGGTGGGGGACAGTGTGCCGCCCGTCAGCGTCTCGTACCAGATCTGTGCCGGTGCGTCCCAGGCATTGCCGCCGAGGGCCGTGGCAACCAGGCAGAACGCACGGTTGGGGATTCCGGAGTTGATGTGCACGCCGCCGTTGTCCGCGCTCGTGCGCACGTAGCCGTCCATCGAGTCCGGCTGCGGGTCCTTGCCGAGCACGTCGTCGTCGTAAGCCGTTCCAGGAGCCTTCATGGAGCGCAAGGCGGCCCCCTGGACTTGGTCCGTGAAGAGGCCTTCGCCGATCAGCCAGCTGGCCTCCGCCGTCGACTGCTTTCGGACGTACTGCTCAACGAGAGCACCGAAGACATCGGACATCGACTCGTTCAGGGCACCGGCCTGGTTGCGGTAGACCAGCCCGGCGGAGTACTGGGTGACGCCGTGGGTGAGTTCGTGGCCGATGACGCTCAGGGATTTCGTGAACCGCTCGAAGACCTGGCCGTCACCGTCGCCGAAGACCATTTGCTGGCCGTCCCAGAACGCGTTGTCGTACAGGCGGCCATAGTGGACCGTGGCATCGAGGCGGAGACCGTTGCCGTCGATCGAATTCCGGCCGAAAGCTTCCGCGTAGAGGCGGTGGGTGTGCCCCAGCCCGTCGTAAGCCTCATCGGCGGCGGGATCGCCCGTGGGCGGTTCGCCTTCTTTGCGGACCACGCTGCCGGGCAACTGCTCGGCGGACTTGGCGTCGTAGACCGTCCGTTCCGGCGCGGACGGCTTGAGCTCCCGTAGCCCCGGATGCCTGCCGGGCCCGGGCAGTGCGCGGGAGGCCTGGAAGCTCGGGACGTGTTGCAGGGCTTCCTTTGCGCCGCGGGCGGCCTTGGAGAGCTCCGGCTTTTGCTGCGCGGCCAGCCGGCGGAGCATATAGGGCGGAACGATGGAACAGTGCTGCGTTGGAAAGAACACGTGAGACCCCCTCATGCTTCGGGCGGGCAGGGTAGCCCGCTACCGATGAAAACAGCCTACGAGGGGGCACCGACAATCGGCAGGGGCAAAGCCGCTGGTTTTCCGCGTTCTTTCGGCTGGATTCAGTGCACAAAAAACCCCGCCGTTTCAGTGAAACAGCGGGGTTTGCTGGCAAAGCCAGTATTTTGTGCCCTCGATAGGATTCGAACCTACGACCTTCTGCTCCGGAGGCAGTATGAAAAACGCTGTCAACGTTGAGAAGCAGGTCCATTGAGTGACACAAAAGTGACATCGGGTAAAACTGTCACTGCCAATCCATGTCCCGCAATAGGTCATTCAGCCGGCTGGCGCTGTCGTGGAGATCGTCGTCGAAGAGGCCAGCATAAGTGTCGAGGGTCAGCGTGGCGGAAGCGTGGCCAGCTAACCGCTGGACCACCTTGACGTTGGCACCCGCGCTGATGGCCAGGGATACGGCGGTATGCCGTAAATCGTGGAACGTGGGGGATGGGAAGTTAGGGTCGCCGGCTGCGGCCCGTTCAATAGCGGGCTTATAGACGTTCTTGGTGAAGTTGCCATTTCGCAGGACCATACCGCGCGGGCTCTGAAAAACCCGCGCGGTTGAGGGCTTGCCGTCGACGGCGTTTCTCAGCTGATCAGCTAGCAGTCGGGGGATGGGGACCTGTCGGTCCTCGCCGCCCTAGACGATATGAAGTGTGGTGGGCCGGTCCTGACGTAGGACTGGAACCTCGGGTTCAAAGAGGTTCGTGGGTTGCCGGTCCGGGGGCCTGTTCCGCAGTCTCGTGCGGGGTGTGGACTGGTAGAGCCACATTTGAACGTCTGGAGGTTCCAGCCATGAATAACCGTACCTACGTCGGTTTGGATGTCCATGCGCGCAGTGTGAAGGGCTGCGCCATTGACCGCGAAACCGGCGAGATTCTGCGCCAGAGTCTTGCGGCGAACGACGCCGGGATCGCCGATTGGGTGTCAGGGTTGCCGGGCCCGATCCTGGTTGTCTACGAAGCCGGTCCGACGGGATTCGGATTGGCGAGGCTTCTGACATCAGCGGGGATCGAGTGCGTGGTCGCGGCGCCGTCCAAGCTCCAGCGACCGTCCGGGGACCGGGTGAAAACTGACGCCCGAGATGCCGAACATCTCGCCCGGCTGGCCCTGCTGGGCCAGATAACCCCGGTCCGCGTCCCGGGACCCTCACAGGAGGCCGCCCGGGATCTGGTGCGGGCCCGCGAGGACGTGCGGGCTGATCTGATGCGGGCCAGACACCGCGTCTCGAAGTTGTTGCTGCGTCACGGCCTGGTCTACTCCGGCGGCCAGGCCTGGACCGACGCCCACCACACCTGGCTGCACCGGCAACACTTCGACGACCCTGCGCTGCAGGCCGCGTACGAGGCCAGCCTGGAAACGGCGGAGCTGACGCTGGACCGCAGAAACCGGCTGGACTCAAAGATCATCGCCATGGCGGCAACCGGGCCGTATGCACCGGTCGTTCAGGCCCTGATGTGTCTGCGCGGTATCTCGGTGCTGACCGCGTTCGGCCTCGCGGTGGAAATCGGCGACTGGAACCGCTTCACCGGCTCCACCATCGGCGCGTATCTCGGCCTTGTCCCCTCCGAGCATTCCTCGGGCGCCTCCCGGTCCCAAGGCGCGATCACCAAGACCGGGAACACCCATGCCCGGCGCTTGCTGGTCGAGGCCGCCTGGCACCACCGCCGGCCCTACACCCACCCCAGCCGTGAGATGCGCACCCGGTGGGAAGCAGCCGACGAGGCCTCCCGGGTCCGAGGCCATCAAGGCAACCACCGGCTGCACCGGAAATGGGAGCAATTCGACGCCCGGCACAAACGCCGGGTCATCGCTAACGTCGCCATCGCCCGCGAACTGGCCGGCTGGTGCTGGTCCCTGGCAGCCCCGGTCCAACAGGAACATCCATGGACGGATGAATAGACGTGCCGTTCCCCCCGCCGACTCCGATGGCTTGGCAGCGTGGAGAAGACCCGCGAAACACCTATGGACAACCGACAAACACCGGTGACGCCCGACATTGCTAGACCCGCGGCACCCCTCCAGCCGAACACCTCGTCCTGCGGTAACCAACCCGCGCATATCAGTCTGACAGCGCCGTCGATCACGACGCGCCAGCCCACCGGATGAGGCCACGAACGGATACGAAAGAGCGGTCCAAGACACGAGAGCCTTGGACCGCTCACCCTTGACCTCTTGACAATGAACCCCTACATATCAGGTGTACTGAGCCGTCAGGTTGGTGACACTCGGGTGATGGGTGTGGTTCCGATGCCGGTGTGGATGCGTTCAGTGTTGTAGTGCTGGAGCCAGGGCGCAAGTGCGGCTTGGCGTTGGTTGTTGCTGGTGAAGACCTGGCGGTAGGCCCATTCGGTTTGCAGGGTCCGGTTGAAGCGTTCGGCTTTGCCGTTGGTCCAGGGGCAGTGGGGCTTGATGAAGCGCTGAACTGCTCCGAGGCCGGCGACGGCCTGGCGGAACGCGGCGGAGTTGTGGTAGGCGAAGGCGTTGTCGGTGATCACGCGTTCGATCCGGTGGATGCCGTGGCCGGCGAAGTAGCCTGCGGCGCGGGTGAGGAACCCGGCCGCGGTGGCACCCTTCTCGTCGGGGAGGACCTCGGCATAGCCGAGGCGGGTGTGGTCATCGATCGCGACGTGGACGTAGTCGTATCCGATGCCGCGTCCCTTGACCTGCTCCGAGCGGTCGTGGGCGCGCCAGCCGCCGCCGTCGGGGATGCGTCCGAGCTTCTTGACGTCCAGATGGACGAGTTCCCCGGGCCTGGCCCGCTCGTACCGGTTCGCCGTGGTTCGGGCCGCGCGGATCGGGGCGCCGGTCAGCGGATCGCAGTCCGCGAGCCGCGGAACCCCGTGCCGCTGCAGGATCCGGGACACCGTCCGGGCCGGGACCCCGGTGGCCGCAGCGATCCGCAGCGGACCGAACCGGGAGGACCTGCGGGCGCCCAGGACGGCCTGTTCACGTTCGGCACTCGTGCGCCCGGGCGATGACCTCGGCCGGCTCGAGCGGTCCGGCAGACCGGCCGGCTCCTTCGGCCCGGAACCGTCTGACCCACCGGTAGGCGGTCTGCCGGGACACGCCCAGCTCCGCGGCGATATGGGCGACCGGGCGGCCTGCGGCCACACGGTCAACGATCAGGCGTCTTCCATGAACTGTCAGGCGGGCATTAACGTGGGACACGAGGACCTCCGAGCGCAAAGTGTGTGAACTAGACAGCACCACTTAGCCCGGAGGTCCTCCTCGTTTTCAAGCCCCACATGTCAACAACGTCCCGGCGCAGTACACCTAGGTCGCGCCGAGGATCAGCTTGCCTGAGACTTCGCTGTAGGCCTGCGTAACGGCCAGCATAGGCTTGTCGCCGAGCCGCACGTTGGCCACCTCCAGCGCAGTCACTTCACCCCAACGAAGCCCGCATGTGCCCGCCAGCATGACCATGAGTCCGCTGTTCCCTGCCTCACGAGCAACCGCGGTTAGCTGCTTCATGGTCAGGTAAGTATGGCGCCTGACCGGGCGGGCGTCCGGTATGTAGTCCGCGCGACCAGTGGGGTCCTTCGCGGGTTACCCGCGAGGAGACGCTTCCTGACTGCGTAACCCATGATGCGGCCAAAGACCTTGCTCACGAGTTCCCGCGTTCGGGCCCCGGCGGGCTTGCCGTCCATGCCCTTGAGCGTCGTGATCCAGTCGCTAGTTGCGTCATAGGTGACGTTTGATATGCGAGTCACGCCCCATCGCGGCTCAAGGGACTGCCCCGGCTTTTGTTGACTCGGGGTCTTAGGCCGCTAAGAGCGCGGTCTGGTTGATTGTTTCATATTCGATCGGCGTGAGTTTTCCTAGCCGTCTTTGCCGTCGCCGGCGGTGGTACGTCCTTTCGATCCAGGTGGTGATCGCCAGGCGGAGCTCCTGGCGTGTGAGCCATCTCTGGCGGTCCAGGACGTTTTTCTGCAGCAGCGAGAAGAAGGATTCCATCGCGGCGTTGTCCGCGCACGCGCCCGCTGTGCGGCGCGCGGCTTCGGCCGGCCCAAGGCCAGAGGGTGGGTGCGCGCATCTCCGTGGAGGGCTCCGACGCCGTTCGCGGCCCCCGGTCAACACAGTGAACCTCTACATTTGGAGGGACGAAGACGAGCCCTTGGCCGAGCTGGCCGACTCGGACCCGAGGGCTATGAGAGAAAGCAACGTGGCGGTCCACAATTGATGGTGGACCGCCGCGTGGCTGGCTTCGCGCTCCATGTCCCGGACATTACCACCGGCCTCCGACACGTAGGCGGGATGAGCGGCGACATCATCCCTGCGCCCTGACCTGCGCAATCATTGTCGGGAGCGGTGTCTGGGCACTATGCTCGGCGACGGGGGGAGCCTGGGAGCCGGCTCAAAGACTTGGGGGAACAATTGAAAACACAGACCATCCGCCTCGGCGCCGCCGGGGCACTCACCGCGCTCTCGCTGACCGGCCTCGCCGTTCCGGCCCAGGCCGCATTGACGATCGACCCCCTGTGGCCCGGTCGTCGACTCCGTCAAAGTCTGCACGGCCGAAAACGGATCGACCTATGCCATGCTCGTCAACAGCGCCGTCGCCGGCCCGCGGCCCGGCATCAGCGGTGCCCTCATGGTCGGCAGCACCCTGACCGTTGTTGACGGTGCCTGGGATCCCGCGGACGCCACGCTCACGCACCAGTGGCTGCGCGACGACGTGCCTATCCTGGGCGCCACCGGCCCCACCTACCGGCTCACTGAGGCGGACCTCGGCAAGGGCATCCGGGTCAAGACCAGGGCAACAGCCCCGGGCTATGCAAAGACGACCCTGCAGTCCGCCAAAACCGCGCCCGTCACGAACGCCGGTGGTGCCGTCCCGTCAATCCAGGCGGACCCGAGCGTTTCGTTCCAATTGGTCGGCGAGGGCACCAGCCTGGATGACCCCAGCCGCCTCGTGATCGCTTCCGGGGGGAGTTTTCGAGGCGCTCCGGTTATCTACGTCCAGTACCAGTGGCTTCGCGACGGCGCGCCCATCCCTGGTGCCACCGCGCGCATGTTCGACACGACAGGCTGGGGATCGAAGGGGCTGCTCAGCTTCAGGATCACCGGCCACGCTCCCGGGTTCAAGCCGGCCACCAGGACCTCGTTGCCCAGATCCGTCTCTGAATTCAACCCAACGCCCGGCGCCGTGGTCACCGGCGGCACCGGCCTGGGGGACGTCCTTACAGGCGTTGATAATGTTCCCAGGCTTGGCTTCACCGGACCAGGCGAGCCGGTTGAGCACTACTACACGTGGTTGCGTGACGGTGTTGTTATTCCCGGAGCCACCGGGCTGACGTACACGATCACTGCCGAGGACCAGGGGCACACCCTGGTCCTGAAGACCGACAGTACGAGGCGCTGGTCCTACGGCAACTCCTACTCCAACGCTGTCGCCGTGCCGGCTGCCGCGGGCACGGCCGTCGAGCTGAAGCCGCTAACTAACGTCACCAAGCCCCTCCTGACCGGGGCCTTCACGACCGGCACGCCGATGACCGTGACGGCCGGCACCTGGTCCGAACCGGCCGAGAAACTGAAGGTCACCTACGACTGGTTGATGTCGGACGGAAGGATGTGGGCCGGTGGCCCGTCCTACACCCCGGGCAGGCCCCAAGTTGGCATTACCGTCTCCGTCTTCGTGACGGTCTCCGCCCCGGGCTATGCCCCGACCCGCATTAAAG
>NZ_CAKKMF010000094.1 GCF_918697925.1 Arthrobacter sp. Bi26 | reverse complement strand
CCGCGCATCCGGGCGATCATGGCGTACAGGTCGTTGGTCATGTCGCCTGTCTGCAGTGTGGTGGCGGCGTCCAGGACGGCCGGCGCAATTAGCTGGCGGCCGTCATGGGCCCCCTTGCGGCGGATCATTTCGGCGAAGGCGAAGACATCGGCAGCGGTGCTGGCCGACCCGACCCACGGCATCTCGGCTTCCTCGTTGATGACGTCGTCCAGGACTTCAATGTCCTTGGCCGAGAGCCAGCCGGAGTCCGGGATGTAGGCCTTGAGCGGAACCATCCGGTCCTTCCAGTCTTCCAGCGGACCGAACCGGGTGTCCTTGAGGCCCAGCGGGCCGAACAGGTTCTTGCCGGCCAGGTCGCGGAACGAGTCGGCACCGTAGACCCGGCGGAGCATCTCGCCCATCAGCGCATGGTTGACCGCGGGTGAGTACGTGAGGTTGGTGCCCGGCTCGTGGACCACGTCGAGTTCGCAGATGGCGGCAATGACGTCTCTGAGGTTGCCCAGCCGGGCGTTCGGGAGCGGTTCGGGCGTGGCCGGCATCCCGGAGCGGTGGGTCAGCAGGTGGGCCAGGTTCACGCGGTCCTTGCGTCCGGCGCGGAACCGGTCGCTGCCGTAGAACTCGGGAATGATGTCCACCACGCGGGTGCTCAGGGCGAGCTTGCCCTCGCCAATGGCCTGGTACACCAGGGCGTTGGTGAAGGCTTTGGTCAGCGAGAGGACCCTGAAGATGCTGTCCGTTTCCATGGCGCGGCCGGCGGCGCGGTCCGCCCATCCGAGGGTGGCGTCGAGGGCCACTTCGCCGTGGCGGGCCACGATGATGCGGGCGCCGTCGTAGTCGCCGGCGCTGATGTCGTTGCGGATGGTCTGCTCTAGTAGTCCGATGGTCTCGGCGTTGAGTCCGTGGGTCATGGTCCTGCTCCTGTGTGCCTGGTTTTAAGGGGGGATGAAAAGCGTGGCGGCAGCCCGCCGTCGTAATTTCCGACGGCGGACCGTTGCCACGGTGCGCAGCGGCAGCCCTACATGTGGAGGCCGCCGGACGGCGAGAGGGTCTGCCCGGTGTAGTAGGCGCCCGCTTCGCTCGAGAGGAACACCATCGTGGCGGCGATTTCCTCCGGGGTTGCGGGGCGTTTGATGGGCTGCATGCCGATCAGCATTCCGGTGATTTCCTCGGGCTGTTGGCGGAACAACGGGGTGTCCACAGCGCCGGGCGCGATCGCGTTGACCCTGATATTGAAGGGGGCAAGTTCGGCGGCCGCTGCCCTGGTCATGCCGAGGACTCCGGCCTTGGACGCCGGGTAGTACAGCGGCATCGGAACGCCGAGCAGGGCTGCCGAGCTGGAGACGTTGACGATTGAGCCGCCGCCAGTGCGCTTCAGCAGGGGCGCCGCTGCCCGCATGACATAGAAGGGACCGAACAGGTTGACTTCCAGGACACGGCGGAAGTCTTCGTCAGTGATGTCGCCGAGGAAGTCGGGGAAAAACTCCTCGCCTTCCCGTGCTGCCCGGAAGGCCCGGACGTTGGTGTCAACGAGTTTGTCGTTCGCCGCCTTGGACGGCGCGTTGATGCCGGCCGCGTTGATGACCACGTCGAGGCGGCCGAATTCTGCGTCGAGTTTGGCAAAGGCATCGTTGACCGCCGTGCTGCTGGTGACGTCCAGCGCGATGGCGAGTGAACCGGGGATGGCGGAGAACTCGCGGGACAACGCCTCATCGGACATGTCCGCACCCACCACCCGGGCACCTGCGTCAGCGAAAGCCTTTGCGGTGGCAAGGCCGATTCCGGAGGCCGCTCCGGTAATGAATGCCACTTTTCCTTCAAGAGTCACGACGTTGTGCCTTTCTGCTGTCCACCCCGCAGTGCGGTCATGGGCTGTGATGTAGGGCACCAGTGTTGCAGTTCGCTAGACACATGTCCAGCCAAATGCTGGACGTTCGACAAATAAAAAAGCATTTGTTGAATCACTAGACAACAGTCCAGCCAATGTGTTCTGCTTCTCTCATCCCCGTGAGGACGGTCACACATCACCGGCCGGGTCTGAACACACTTCCCGGCGCTTCGCTCTGGAGCCTGCCGGCTGCGGGGACCCCGTACCAGAGACAGAACTTCGAGGCCCCCGGGCCTCTCTTCAAAGGAGAAGCATGACAGTTCCCACGACGGGCTCCCCGGCCGTCCAACTGGCCCCGGCAGAGCTGCCGGATACGCAGAGAAAGCTCCCCTGGAAGCGCGCCGGCATGCTCATGGCCGTGACGTTCTCCGGCCTGCAGATGCTCAACGAAGTGGGCGCCATGATGGCCATCCCGCTCTACCAGTCCATGAGCATGGATCTTGGCCTCACGCCGTCCCAGGTCTCCTGGGCACTGCTGGCCACCCTCCTCATGGGGGCGGCCTCCATCGCCCTGCTGTCCAAGGCGGGCGATGTCTTCGGCCACCGCAAGGTGATGATCATCTGCATCGTCGGCATCTTCGTGGGCTACATCATGTCAGCACTCGCTACTGATTTCACCGTCCTGGTGATCGGCCGCGCGCTGACCGGCATCATGGCCGGACAGGCCCTGGTGGTGGGCATCATGAACGACCGCCTGAGCAACTTCGACCGCAAAAAGGCCATCGGCATCATCGCGGGCGGCCAGGCCGTCGGCGTCACGCTGGGCTTCGGCGTGGGCGGACTCATGGTGGTCGTCGGCGCAACGTGGCGCCACGCCTTCTGGATCGGCGCCGCCCTGACCGTCCTGAGCATGGCGGGAATGCTGCTATGGGGCTCGGACTCGGACGCCACGCTGCGGAACCGGGGCAAGAGCAAGCGCATCGATGTCGCCGGCGTCACTCTGCTCGGCTTCTCCCTTACGGCCATCTGCATCGGTTTGAGCCAGAGCCCGGCCTGGGGTTTCACCTCGCCCGCCACCCTGACCTGGGTGATCGCCGGCGTCGTGGGCCTTGGCCTGGCGCTTGTAGCGGAATCCCGCAGCAAGCAGCCGCTCGTTGACATCTCCCTGCTGCTGAGCACGCGACTGATGCCCGCCTACGCCGTATTCGTGACCCTGGGCATCGCCGGCATCATGATGTTCAACTTCGTGATGGGCTGGGCACTGACACCTGCCGAGCTGGCCGGCTACGGCTTCGGACTCAATCCACTGACCGCCGGTTTCCTGTTCATCCCCATGACCCTGGCCGGAATCGTCGTTTCCACCGTCATCCCGCGGCTGCTGCACCGTGTTCCCCCGCGCGGCCCACTCGCCGCCGGGGCGTTCCTGCTGATGCTGTCCTTTGTCTGGCTGTACTTTATGCACACTCAGCTGTGGGCCGTCGTCGTCGGCATCCTCTTCTACGGCGTCGCCTACACCACGGTCCTGACCATCGCCATCTCGATCATCGCCGCCGAAGCGCCGGCCGGGAAAGGCGCCGGCACGGCCTCCATCTACGTGGGGATTGCGCTGTCCGCCTCGGCAATCGGCACGGCAGTCTACGCCGCCATCATCGGCCTGAACACAACCCCCGCGGCTCCGCTTCCGCCGGCCGAAAACTATGCCACCGGCTTCCTGACGGCGGCCATCGTCTCGATCGTGGCGATCATCGCGGCATTCACCCTCTCCAAGCGCGTGCAGCTGACCGAAGTGGCCAGCCACTGAGGTCGAAGGATCCGCTGACATGGATCAGCGCAGGTTGAATCACCGCGGTTTGAATCAGCTCAGCTGAGCATTTGAACCACAACAAGGGCGCCGGGCCCATGGTCCGGCGCCTTTGGCGTCTGGTTCTAACGTGTGGTTCTGTCCGTCTAGCTGGCGGTGGCGTCACCGCGGACGAAGGCCAGCCACTGCATTGCCAACACGTCCTTGAGCAGGGCCATGTCCAGTGGCCTGCCGCGAAGGATCGTAAAGAACATGGTCCTGTCCAGCGCCATCTGGAGTGTCAGCAAATGGAGCCGCGCGCGTTCGTGCTGCACCGGATCCGTATACCGGGCAAAGGTCCTCGGCATGACCTTGTAGGTGTCGCCGAGGATAGTCATCCACGTCTCGGTCACCAGGTCATCGTTCGCCAGAGCCTGCTCCATGGTGGTGAAGTCGCTGGAGCGCTCTCGCCACAACATGATGGTGTCGTCCAGCCAGTCGAGGATGCTGGCCTGGTCCGGATCTTCCAAATCGTCCAGGCGGCGGTAGGCGGCCATCACGTCGGACTGGCTCCGCCTCATCAGCTCGGCAACGATCTCCGCTTTGGTCCGGAAATAGACGTAGAACGTGGCGCGGCTGGCGCCGGCCGCACTCGCGATGTTCTCGGCAGTCGTCTCATTGAAGCCGCGGCTGCGGAATTCCTCCGAAGCGGCCTCGATCAGCCGCTCGCGGGTCACTTGTTTCTGCACCTCACGCAGGGATTGCCTGGGAGCCTGCGTGCGTTGGGAACCCGGCGCTTGCCGACGAGGCCCAGCATATTCTTCGTTGTCGGCAGTGGTCACGCTCACCAACTTATCACCGGGAACGGCTGGAATTCGGAAACCCGAAGCGAGCCCTCACCAGCCCTTGAGCGTGAAACTGCTGAATTCAGGTCGCACCGAAAGACGACTCGCGAAATCCTTGCACCCATCTACCGGGAGTATCCTGTCGCGGCCGGGCGTCCGACATACTAGTTCCATGCAGGCGACGACGGTATTGGTCGAGGGCGAGAGTGACCGGCTGGCGGTCGAGACGCTGGCCTTACGCCTTGGCCATGACCTGACAGCCTTGCGGGTGTCGGTCGTACCGATGGGAGGCGCGACCAGCATCGTCCACTTCATCGACCGCTACGGCCCGAATGGTGCAGGCCACCGGTTGTTGGGCCTGTGTGATGCAGGGGAATCTCGTGGCATCGCCCGCGCGCTCGGCCGTGCAGGTATCGGGTCCGGTTCGCTGGCCGAGCTTGGGTTCTACGTCTGTGACGCCGATCTAGAGGACGAACTCATCCGCTGCCTTGGGATCGATGCCGTGCTCAAAGTCATCGCGGCTCAAGGCGAGCTCGCGTCGTTCCGGCTCCTCCAACGCCAGCCGTCACTGCGAGATCGGCCAATAACGGCGCAGTTGCGCCGGTTCTTCGGAGGACGCAGCGGTAACAAGGTCCGATACGCGCCACTGCTGGTCGACGCATTGCCGGCCGGACATGCGCCTGCGCCGCTGGCCCGCCTCGTTGCATCATTCTCACGGTGATCCGACTGTCCAAATAGATGGGCCCTCGCCGCAGGAGTTGGCGCGGCGGTCGCGTCGTTGGTGCAGGCCGCCATCACCGCGGTGACTGTCCTCGAAGTCGACACGATGACAGCCGAGGACACACTCGGACTCGTGCACGCAATTGACCGCCTCGACAGCCTGAAGCTGCTGCTGCTCGCAGGCTTTGTCGCTACCGTAACCACCGTGCTGCGCCGCAATGGGTTCACCGCACACTGGGTCCCCGCCATCGCAGTGCTGCTCGTCCCGATGCTGGTCACCGGGACTGTCGCGTTTGCCGTGTCCAACCAAGTGCTGGACACCATCCTGGCGGGATCCCTGGTGCTGCTTCTGGTGTGGGCGGCGGGAATCGCCTGGACCATGAGGCCCCGGCGAGCGCGAATCGCACCGGAGATCCAGCAGTCACGGCCGACCGCCTGATCGTCGCCCAACCTGTCCTGCACAGCCTGATCCCCATGAACGTCGGAGAACTCAAGGGAAGCGAGCGTCCTTCCGATTTATCCGAGACAGAGGTACCGCCCGGCCCACCCCGGTAACTTGATCAGAACGTTGTCCGCCCTGGGGCCTGGCTCGTCACAGTGTTGTTCCGAAGTGATTTCTCCTCAAGCCGTCTCGCCGGCCAGTTGGAGTACTGTTCGATCATGACGACGTCTGGGCGGGAACCCGGTAGTCCACAGCCCAACGTCAGGGTGACGACGAACCATGTCAGGTCGGAAGGCGATGACCTGTACTTCGAAGTACGGGGTCACGGGCCGGCGTTTTTGTTGATCCCTGGAGCCGGTGGGGACGCGGACTTGTATGCGGCCGTCGCGGACCTCCTCTCAGACGAATTCAAGGTAATCACCTACGACCGCCGTGCGAACGCCCGCAGCACTTCCAACAGTCCCCAGAATTTCGAGATCAGCCAGCAAAGCCGGGATGCGGTAGCAGTCATCCATGCCGCCGGTGAGCAGGCGGCCTTCATCTTCGGGAGCAGCAGCGGGGCTGTCATTGCCCTTGATGCGGCGAGAACCCACCCCCATGCCGTGCGGGCCGCCATCGCTCACGAGCCGCCGTGTGCGAGGGTATCCCCGAATGCTGCCAAGTGGCAGCGTTTCTTCGCCAACGTGTACCGAACGGCCTACCACTTCGGCCCTTCGCTGGCAGGGCTTCGTTTCATCTTCGGAATTCAGGTTCCCGTGAGGAAACTTGTCAAAGGACATGCCCAAGCCGCGAGATATGCCCGCGGCCATAGAGAGTTCCGGCAACACGAGTCTCGCATCAGCTCGCTCGACGCGAACAGTGTCCTGATGAAGCTCGAACTCCTGCCGGTGACGAACTATCTCCCGGATGTTCAAATGGTTCATCGCAACGGAGTGACGGTCATTATGGCCGTGGGCAAGTGGACCCAGGAACGGAAGACCTGGCTTGCTGAAGTGTCGCTCATCCTGGCAGAGCGGCTGGGCTGTGAGCTGGTGACATTCCCGGGTCACCATGGCTCGTACACCGACATGCCCCACGAATGGGCGGCAACCCTGCGCAGGGTTTTGCGCAAAGCCGGCGGAACAGAGCAAACCGGCCAACTGACGAAATGACAGCCTGCTCAGGCGTATCCGCGCCTGGGTCCGCCGCTTTGGTGCTTGGGTCAGTCAACTGCGTGGACGCGGCCTTTGGCCTGCGGCAACATCCTTGCGTTCGCGGAGAACCTGGACGCCTGCCTCCGCGTAGGGCTTTGCGACGAGGAGGACCCCCGCCAGTGCTGCCGCGAGCGTCCCGATGCTGAGGGCGAACTGCGCCTGACCAGTGTAGGCCTGGAAGACGCTGACTGCCAGGACCAGGGAATAGCCGATGCCCGCGCTCCACACCGCGTGCCGACGTCGAACATCTGACCAGGAGGAGCGCTGGACAAGCCACCCAAGCAGGGGCAGCACCTGGATGGCATGCAGGGCGATGCCATGAGGAGATTTGAGGATGCCGGCGGCACCGAGGACGACACCTTCCGGACCAAAGACCGCTGCCTCGTTGCCAGACAGGACGGCAGGTTCGCCGACGCCGATTATCGCCGCGCCGAGGACCTGTCCCGCGACGAGCAGCACCATACCGGCCCGGACGGACAGCGTGAGGTCGGGGGCACCGGGTTTGGCTGAGGTGAAACTCAGGATGGCCAGGCTGACAATCACGACGACGATGACCATGACGGTCATGCCCATAGCTGAGAAGACCATGGCGTCGAAGGGCGTGGCGGTGTTGAAATGCGAGGGTACCCCGCGCCAGGCCTGCATGGTCACCAGCGCGGCCTCGACCACAAACGCGGCGCTGAGAATGCCGAGAAGGAGCCACGAGGTCAACGGGCGCAACCGTAGGCAAGATTCGATGAGGGCGAGCGTGATGGCGGTGAGTGCCAGGGACAAGCCAAAGGTGATCGGCTTGCGCCACGAGACAGGGCCTTCCCAGGCAGTGCCTGACTGCAGGAACACCACGGTATGGAAGACGGCGGAGACGGCCATGATAAGGCCGACGGCGGCGAGGACTTTGGCTGGCGCGGACAGGTGCTGCCAGTTGCGGAGGAGGAACGAAGTACGGGGGCGCTGGTTCACGGTTGCTGTGGGCACGACGTTCAGACTAGGGCGACTAATGGTCCAGAAGGATCGGGGACTCCCCTGAAGCGGACCCTGGGCAAACCCGGATTTCACCCTTGGTCGCGGGAGAGTTTCCATTCAGTTGAACGCCCGCGTCACGGCAGGAACCTGGATCCAGACAGAGCTAATGTTGCCAACCAGCCGTGTCCGTCTCACAATCGGCACGTGAGATTCGATGGAGTGGTTCCCGAAGAAACAAGCAGCGACGGCTTCGACAACCTCGTGCCGATTCCACACGACGTGCATCAGACCCAGTTCAAAGCATGATGGAGCTACTGCTGAGCCGACCGTAAATGCTGCCCTCGACCCCTATCGCAACTGGACCGAGCCCCGCGACGGCGCCGGGTCGAACCCATTCCGGCTCTTGGTGCTTGAAAAGATCGGCCAACTCATCCGTGGTCTACCCGACGGGGCAGGCGGTCCTGGGTCCCTGTTGCCTAGCCGCCGTCGCTGATGTTTTCCAGGAACCACTGGGTAGCGGGCGGGTTCCGGCGCAGGGTGAAGGTCCGCAGTGCGGAGTTTGAGCTAAGGCGGACCTGGATGCGCCAGTATTCGATGCCCACCAGGTCGCCGTCGCCTACGGCCGCCGTGCGCTGGGTGTCCGGCCAGGCCTCCCGGATGAACCAGTGCACCGGATCGGCGGCTGCGGCCCAGATGCGGCCCTCATGCCGGATGGCCAGGGGTGTGCCGGCCGGGGTGAACCGGACATCCACGGCAACGTCCAGGGCCGATCTATTCGCTGTTGCCGTCACGGTCTGCTCGTTCTCCCAAGTTCCTGTTCATCGTTTCTTCCCGGCGGGTGACCGCCGAACTCCACACCAGGTCCGGTAGGTCCTGGTCATCGAAGTCCCCTCATGGCGCCAACGCGGCCCACTGAACCGGCCCGCCGCCATTGACGAAAACAAGGAAAGCAGCATTGCCAACTAACAGGCTGAGGCCTAATGGGGGCAGTCGACAGCCCGCTTTCGCCATGGAAGGCTGGCCGGCGCCCGATGGGGACAGACGCCGGCAAGCGCTGACGGTGAAGGGTCGACCGGAGACCAGATGCGGGGAAGGCGCCGGCCGACGCTTACGGTGCAGGGCCGGCCGGTGCCCGATGGGGGGTCCTGGCTCCGAGCGGCGCTTACAACGGGGTAATCGTTGGGGTAGCCCGAAAGGTTACGCACCGATCGGAAATTCTTTTTTCTTTTCAGGCCCGGCTCGTATGGCAGTCGGTCCGCGAAGGCAAGGAATGGTGGTGGGCCGGACTCGGGGTCGTGGCCCTGGGTGTCTACGGCTTCGCCGCGACACTGCAGCCCGACGCGCACTTCGGCCGGATCCTCGCCGCCTATGGAGGGGTGTTCGTTGCCGGGTCCCTGGCCTGGGGGATGATTTTCGACGGTTTCCGGCCCGACCGGTGGGACATCACCGGCTCCGTGATCTGCCTGCTCGGGGTGGCCGTGATCATGTTCGCACCGCGCAGCGCCGGCTGAAAAGCGCCTCAATACACAGTTGTGTGAATACATCGGTGCCTGTATTTTGGTTGCATGGAAACCCTCACGCATGCCCCGGTGCTGGCCCGGTTCGGCTACGCGGTCTCTGATCCCACCCGGGCGCGGATTCTGCTGGCCCTGGCGGATGCGCCCGCGTACCCGTCGGAGCTGGCCGATTCCCTGGGGGTCTCGCGGCAGAGCATGTCCAACCACCTGACATGCCTGCGGGGCTGCGGCCTCGTGGTGGCTGTCCCGGACGGCCGGCGGACCCGGTATGAGCTCGCTGACGCCCGGTTGGGACATGCCATCAGGGATCTGCTCGGCGTGGTGCTGGCCGTTGACCCGGCCTGCTGTGCCCCGGACGGGACGTGCCTGGCATGACCACGACAATTCAGCCCGTGCACACGGCCTCCCGGCGCGCCGTCTTGAGCCGGCGGATCCGGCTGTTCGCGGCCGCGACCATCACTTACAACATCATCGAGGCCGTCGTCGCGCTCTGGGCAGGCAACGTCGCGGACTCGTCAGCATTGATCGGCTTCGGACTCGATTCGGTGATCGAGGTCGCCTCCGCGGTCGCCCTGTCCTGGCAGTTCTCCGCCAAAGACCCTGAACGGCGCGAGCACCTGACCCTGCGGATCATCGCGATCTCCTTCTTCGCCCTGGCACTGTTCGTCTCTGTGGACTCCTTCAGGTCGCTGACCGGAGGCGGCGAGGCACAGCATTCCACTCCGGGCATTGTCATCGCTGCCCTGAGTCTGGCCATCATGCCCGTGCTGTCCTGGCTTCAGCGCCGGGCCGGACGGGAACTCGGATCCAGGACCGCGGTGGCGGATTCCAAGCAGACGCTGCTGTGTACATACCTCTCCGCCGTGCTGCTGGCCGGTCTGGTGCTGAACAGCACGCTGGGATGGTGGTGGGCAGACGCCGGCGCAGCCCTGGTCATCGCCGGGATCGCCGGCCGGGAAGGCACCAACGCCTGGCGCGGCGATGTGTGCTGCACCGTCCCGCATACCGGGGTAAGCCACGACGGGGAAGGTGACGATTGCTGTGCCACCCCCGAACCCGGCCCCGGCACAAACGACGACGGCGGACCGGCCGGTTCGGGTGTGCACGCAGTTCCGAATACGGATACCGGGCAAAGTGCGGCTTCCGGCTGCTGCGAGGGCTGCGGATCCGGTCCCGAACCGAAAGCTGTCAGCCTGTCTCTGACCCCAAAAACGACTGCCACAGAACCAGCCCGCAGCGACCAGAAAAGCATCAACCACTGATGACACGGACCCTGACAAACACCCCGGCCTCCAGCGACCCGGCCAAGACGGCCCGCCTGGTGATATGGATCTTGCTGGGGGTCATCGTCGCCGGCGGTGTCATCTGGTACGCGATCTTCACCGCCACCAAACCCACACCCCCGCATGCTGCCACGGACGCACAGCTCGTCCGGGAGGACAGCCACCGCGTGACATCTCCATCCACGGAGAAGGCGCAACTGGTCGAGTTCCTGGACTTCGAATGCGAATCTTGCCGCGCCGCCGAGCCGCTCGTGCAGCAACTGAAGCAGGAATACGGGGACAGGATCACGTTCGTCCACCGTTACTTCCCGCTCCCCGGGCACCGGAACTCCGGAACCGCGGCCCTCGCCGTCGAAGCCGCGGCCGCGCAGGGCAAGTACGAACAGATGGCCGCAAAGCTGTTCGAAACCCAGCCCCAGTGGGGCGAAAAGCAGGACTCCCAAGGCGCCCTGTTCCGGACCTTCGCGCAGGAGCTCGGCCTGGACCTGGACGCCTACGACGCCGCCGTGACGGATGAACAGACCAAGGACCGGATCCGCAAAGACGTCACCGACGGCACAGCCCTGGGCGTGACCGGGACACCCACGTTCTTCCTCGGCGGCGAAAAGCTCGTCCTTAGCAGCGAAGCGGACTTCCGCCAGAAACTCACCGACGCCGCAAAATAGCCCGGTTGACCCGGACAGGAACAATGACCGCATGAGAATAGAACTGCTCCACATCGATGACTGCCCCAACACGTCAAAAGCGCTCGAACAGGTCGAAGCAGCCCTGACCGCCCTGGGGCGTGGTGACGTCCCCGTCCATTTGCGGCCCATAAAGTCTTCTGCAGATACCGCCGGAACCGGATTTGCCGGTTCACCCACGATCACCGCAGACGGAACCGACATCTTCCCCGACGGAGCACCAAGCAGTGAACTCGCATGCCGGATCTACCCCACGCCCGGCGGTCATGCGGGCGTGCCGACCGTCGTCCAAGTCATGGAAGCCCTCACGAACCATGGCCTCTGATACGTACTGCCAGTGCACCTGCTGCGGGCGGACAATGCAGCGCGAGAAACTTCATGCCCTCGGCGCCGAACCCGCCTACATTTGCCGGCGATGCGGGCTGTGGGTCGCCCTAAGGCGTCGGACCCGACCCTGAGCCAGCCAACTCTACAGCGGCCGATTGCCCGGTGCAGAGGACTTCGGACATTCCGTGCAGACGACTCCTGAAAATGACACCGAAGCCCTAGAATCCCGCGATATCTGACCGTCCGCCAAGTTGACCCAAAAGTGCGGCCATATTGATCCATCACGGTGCGCAGTCCGGACTGCTCGGCCCGCGCGGTTCTGCGGCTGCACCGCGTGATGATCCGCGCGAGGCTCCCGAAGCGTTATCGCCTAGCCCGCTGACACATCGATCAGCACCTTGCCGACGATGCTCTCTTCCACCGCCGCGTGGGCCGCAGCAGTGTCAGCCAGGTCAAACCGATGCAGCGGAAGACCCGCGGCCTCTCCCACCGGAAGGGCGCCGTCTGCGATGGCCGCATTGATGTCCTCGGCGGCGGCGTGCACCACCGCCATGCCAACGGTGTAGAGCAACACGAACTGATAGCGGACGTTGAGACTGAAATGCCTGCGCACGTCCAGGGTCACCTGATCGCCTCCATTGTTGGCGTAGACCGCGATGGAGCCGCGGTTGCGGATCACTGCCAGGTCGAGTTCCGCGTTCAGCGCGGGTGCCACCTCCACGATCTGGTCGACGCCGTTGGGAGCGATCCGGCGGATCTCCGCGGCCGCGTGGGTTTCCCGGTAATTGATGACGTGATCGGCGCCGGCGGCCGTGACCAGCGCAGCCTTCGCGGGTCCGCTCACGGTCGTGATCACAACGGCGCCGGCCCACTTGGCGAGCTGGATCGCCGCATGGCCTACGGCGCCTGCCCCTCCAGCGACGAGAACGACTTTGCCGCCCAAGGCTCCCGGGTGCAGCCGCCGCGGGCCGTCCTCGGCGATGGTCAGGGCCCGGTGGGCGGTGACCGCCGGAACGCCCAGGCTTGCACCGAGGTCGAACCCGGCATTCTCCGGCAGCGGAAAGACCCGCTCAGCCGGCAGGACGGCGAACTCCTGCGCTGTCCCGCCGTCGGCGCGCTGGTAGGCGGCCAAGGCCAGCCAAACCCTGTCACCGACGTGGAGATGCTCGACGCCGGGTCCGACGGCGTCCACCACTCCGGCACCGTCTTGGTTCGGCACGACCTCCGCGAAGGGCAACGGCTCGCCCGGTTTGGCCCCGCGGCGGGACTTCCAGTCGGTGGGGTTCACCGCGGAGACCATGATCCGCACGCGTGCCTCCCCGCGCCCCGGGTCGCGGATCTCGCGGTCGACGAGCTCGAGAACAGACGGGTCGCCGGTTGCACGGTACACGATAGCTTTCATACTCAGACCTAACGCCGGCCCCGACCGAAAATTCCCGCCGGTGCCGGACCAGATGCGGGCAACGGGCCTCGCCAGGAACGTCCTTCGTCCTGACTGGACCGCCTTGTGGCGGGACTTCAAGGGTCGAGACCCGGCCTCAGCAGCTCGAATCAATCAATCACCAGGTCCGGCCGGGCCGTCCGGGCTGCACCGGAGGGATCAGGAGGCTCCCGGACGTCAGCTGGCCGGTGCAGGCCGGCGTCGCTGGCGCAATTGCCTCAGCGTACAGTTCAAACCAGCGAATCAAACCAGCGAAGTGAGCGACTTTCTATCCGGAGCAACCGCATATGCCCACCACCGTCAAGGCCGCCCCCGGCGAGCCCCTGCCATGGACTGGCTATCGCGCCTTGATTTTTGACTGGGACGGCACCCTGGTTAACAGCCATGGGGCCAACTACCAGGCCATGGCCGCAGCCCTGAACGCACAGGGTGCGCGAATGGAAAAGGTGTGGTTCGATGCCCGAACAGGATTGTCCACTCCGGAGATGGCCTCTCTCATCAGCGGCGAGCAGAACATCGACCTGAATCTGGACCAGATCGTGAGCGCGCGCAACAGCGAATACATGCAGCTGCTCGAGTCCGTCAGGGAAATCGTGCCAGTAGTCAACGTTCTCCGTGAAGCGTCAGCGGCAGGGGTTCTGACCGCTCTTGCAACCGGCGGAGGAAAGGCCACTGTGATGCCCACCGTCGACGAGCTCGGGCTGCGGGATCTATTCAACGTCATTGTCACGAGAGAAGATGCCGAGCGTGGGAAACCGGCGCCGGATATCTTCCTGACTGCAGCGAAACGCCTGGAGGTCTCCCCCGCCGACTGCCTGGTTTTTGAGGACAGTGAAGAGGGACTCGCTGCGGCCCAGCACGCAGGCATGGACTCGGTGGATGTACGAGCGCTGCGCGGAACTGTCGCGTGAACGACGGCTGTCCGCCGGACGGGCAAAACTATGTGATCCCGTGACACCAGGGGGACCAGTTCATAGGGACCGACTCCCCTCTCCTGTAATCTGGGCGCTCCGGTCCGGGTTAGGACATCCGTGCGGCGGCACGGTGTGAACACGGGCGCCACCCGATGCCGGGCCTCTCTGGCCAGCCGCCGATTCGGAAGTGGAACAGCGAGAACGTCAAATCCACAAGAAGGAGTCCCGGCTGGATCGGGATGGTGCTGGGATATGATCGCGGATCATGAGCGCAACGCCGAGCACCACAGGAACCGTCCGGGCTGTCTTCCTTGACGTGGACGGCACCTACGCGGACTACGGCGTGGTCCCCGAGGGCCATGCGCGCGCTGTGCGGGCAGTGCGTGAAGCCGGCCACCGGGTCCTGCTATGCACCGGCCGGCCGGTCTCGATGCTGCCCGACAGTATCCTCGCGGCAGGCTTCGATGGCATCGTGGCCAGCGCCGGCGCCTACGTGGAGGTGGCCGGGACCGTGCTCGTGGACCGGCGCTTCCCGGCAGATCTCGCGGCCAGAACGGTTAGGGCACTCGACGCGCACGACGCCGTGTATGTCCTGGAGGCGCAGGAGGCGCTGCACGTTTCACCGGCGGCGATGCAGCGTTTGCGAGCGATCCTCGACGCCCATTTCAGCAAGGCGCAGGAGGGCCCGGTGGGTTCTTCCGCTATTCTCGGCGCGGTGCGCACCACTGCGGACCGTGGGGCCGTGCCCTTCGCCAAGGTCTCCGTCTTTGAGTCGCCCGTTGCCATGGAGCGCCTGGTCCAGGAAATCGGCGACGGCATTGCCGTCGTCGCCAATTCGGTGGCCGACGAGGGCCGGCACGCCGGCGAACTGTACCAGTTCGGGATCAGCAAGGCTGACGGTGTCGCGGCCGTTATCGCCCACCTCGGCATCTCCCGCGAAGACACAGTTGCGATAGGTGACGGCGCCAATGACCTGGAGATGATCGCCTACGCAGGTGTCGGCATCGCCATCGAAGGCTCGTCCCCCGAGCTTATGGCCATCGCGGACCTCACCGCCGCCGGTCCGCGGCAGGAGGGGCTCGTTGCCGCGTTCGCCGAGCTCGGCCTCCTCTAATCCGGCACGGCTTGGGATTTCGCGGAAGTGACATGACGCTTGCCAAGCAACTAGGCTTCACGGCCCCTTCGTCACAGACCAACTGATACACAAGACACTCTCGCCGTACGCGGACGACCTAATCATTGCCACAAAAGTAGGACAATCGCGAGAAGGACCCGGCCAGTGGACCGCCCTCGGTCGGCCCGTTCATGAGACGCCGGCGGCGCCGGAGGCAACCGCAGGCGCAGCGCCGTCGGGCTTTACCGCGCGGCACGACGGCGGGTGGCGAGGGCGAGTGCAATGGCGGGAATCAAGGTCAAAGCGGCAATGATCGTGCCGACGAGGCCGGGACCGGTGGTCCCGAGCGGGGAGAGCAGGGCTGCCCCGGCGATGGCGGTGCCCACGGCGGTGCCTGCGTTGAACGCCGAGACACTTAGGGCGGAACCGAGGGTCGCGGCTTTCCCGGCGAAGCGGACCGCCAGGTGAATCAGCACACTGTTGGCGCTGAGGCCGAACAGGCCCAGCAGGACTACCAGTGCGCTGGTCAGCCATGGCGAACCGGGCAGCAGGCTGATTCCCAGCAGGAGGATGGTGGTCACCGCGGGTGTAATGATCGTGATCGGGCCGGGGTGGGCGTCGCCGAAGCGGCCGGCGAGGAGGGTGCCGATGACCGAGCCCATACCGAATCCGGTGAGCACCAGCGGGACCTGGGCAGCGTTCACGCCGGCCTGATCCGTCAGGATCGGGGCGATGTAAGAGTAGGCGGCGAGCACGCCGCCGCACGTCGCGGCGCAGGCAGCCAGCGCCAGCCACAGCCGGCCCGAGCGGAGACCGGCCAGTTCGGCACGGATCGAAGTTGTTTGCGCCGCCGGGGCGCCGTGCGGCACGAGGCGGGCGACGAGAACAGTGGCAACTGCGGCGGCGGCCGCCAGGGCCCAGAAGGTTCCGCGCCAGCCGACGAGCTGCGCTACGAATGCCCCCAGCGGCACGCCGAGAACGGTGGCCAGTGCCCCGCCGGCGCCCACGACCCCTACCGCGCGGGCACCTGAAGACGGGCCCGCGGCGCGGGTGGCCACCACAGCGGAAACCGCCCAGAACGCGCCGGTGGCAAGGGCGCTGACGAACCGCGCCACCAGCAACAGCGTGAAGTCCGGGCCAAGCGCCACAACGATGTGGCCGATAACGAACACCATGAGCGCCAGGACCAACGTCAGCTGCCTGGACATGCGCATCGTCAGCATTGCCATCAGCGGCGCGCCTATGACCATGCCGACCGCGAAGACGGTGATCAGCGATCCGGCCTGGGCGACGCTCACCTGCAGGTCTCCCGCGATCATCGGAAGAATGCCGGCCACCACGAACTCGCTCGTGAGCATCAGGAACGTACCCAGTGCCAGCACGTAGACCACCACCGGAAGCTTCGGCCGCCGTCCGATCTCACCGGTTTTCGTATTGCCGGCAGTAATGCCGTCCTTGATTTTTGTCTGCACGCTCATACGCATTCCTCATTTAGGCAGTGGAAAATGTCTTGTATCCATTTCAACCGTTTGCTCACCCGGCGGAGAAGGCTGCGTTTATCGGGGTATAAACGGTCCCCCCTTTACCGGAACATCGGCGGGTGCGGGCATGCTCACGAAGCGCGGCGACCCGTCCCGACTGCGACTCATGGATTGGCAATCCAAGGCATCTGGCGAGTGGGGGCGGGGTTTATGGGGGAAGAAACTGTCTCCCCCTAACCGAAGTGAACCGGGGTTACCGTGGACGTATGGACCATCTGCCTGACAACCGCACCGACATCCGGGACTTCCTGGCCAGCCGCCGCGCCAAGCTCAACCCGGACCAGGTCGGCCTCCCCGCCGGAACCCGACGGCGGGTCCCGGGGCTGCGACGCGAAGAGGTCGCCGTGCTCGCCGGGGTGAGCACCGAATGGTACGCGCGGCTCGAGAAAGGCCACATCAGCGGCGTCTCCGAAGATGTACTCGAAGCCGTCGCCCGGGCACTGCACCTGGACGATGAAGAACGCGCCTACCTCTTCGAACTGGCCCGGGCGGCCCGGCCCGCAAAGCGGACACCCGTCCGCAGCAAAGAGCCGGAGGTGGCTGCCCAGGTCCGGTGGCTGCTTGACTCCATCACCATGTCCGCCGCGTTCGTCCGCAACGGCCGGCTCGACGTCGTCGCCGCCAACCCGCTGGGCCTGGCGCTTCACGCTCCAATGTTCGCCAGCGACACCACCACCGCGAACGGCCACGCGAACTTCGCGCGCTTCCACTTCCTCGATCCGACCTCGCGGGACTTCTTTATCGACTGGGACGCCGGCGCCGCAGCCACCGCCGCCCTCCTCCGCACCGAAGCCGGCCGCGAGCCCAACGACAAGGCCCTCCGCGAACTCGTCGGCGAACTGTCCACGCTCAGCCCGGAATTCCGCACCCTATGGGCATCGCACGATATCCGATTCCGCCACGACGGCATCAAACGGCTCCAGCACCCCGTTGCCGGATACCTGGAACTGACCTACCAGTCCCTCGCC
>NZ_CAKKMF010000093.1 GCF_918697925.1 Arthrobacter sp. Bi26 | reverse complement strand
CGGTATGCCCGGGGAGGGCGCTAGGCCCGGGGCGCTTCAATCAGGTCAGCTGCGAATACGGGCGACTGAAAGGGGGCGACATCCGGCGTCTTCCGGAACACGCGGGCCGCAAAGTAGTACAGGGGTGCAACGACCACCAGGCCAACAATCCAGGAGAGGTCCACGCCATTCATCGCTGCGGCGACAGGGCCCGTGAACATCGCTGTTGCCGAGAACGGAACCTGGATCAGGGCGCCGGCAACATAGGCTCCGATCGCAATCCAGTTGAACCTTCCGTACACTCCACCGTCGCGCTTGAAGAAGTCTTCAACCCTGTAGTCGCCGTGCCGCAGAAGGTAGTAGTCGACCAGGTTGATGGCCGTCCACGGAACCAGGACGTACATCAGGAAGGAGAGGAAGTTCGTGTAGAAGAAGATGAAATTGTCGCGTGCGAACAGCGAGATCATGAGGGCGAGCGTGAAGAGGATGATCGCCGCAATGGTCCGGGTCTTGGCGTGGGGCAACCAGGTTGGCCTGAACGTCTGCCCAATGGTGAGGGTGCAGAGGACCCCGCAGTAGAGGTTCATGGCGTTCGACGCCGCAACGCCGAGGCAGAAGATTCCGATGATCACCATGGTCCATGGCCCGAGCATGGATCCCAGGCTCCCGACTATTTCGACGCTGCTGCCATCGTTGATCAGTGCCAGGGCGAGCGTTCCCACCAAGGCACCCAAGACCATCGGGAAAAGTGTTCCCAGGACGCAGCCTGAGTAGGATGCCCAGAACGCCGGGGCCGAGCCGGTCCCCTGAGGCATGTAGCGGGAATAGTCCGAGACGTAGGGAGCGTAGGCGAGCTGCCAGAGGGCGGAGACGGAGATGGTGGCCATGAAGCCCACCCAGTTGAAGTTTCCCTGGTCCAGGAAGCTGGCCGGCAATCCGTGGACGACCAGGATCCAGGTGAAGGCCAGCACCAGCGCCAGACCGGCCACGATGCTCAAGAAGCGTGCATAGGCGTGGATGAGCCGGTAGCCGAAGATGGTGGCAACGACGCTCACGACGCCAATGACAATGATGCCTGCGTCAACACTGATGCCCGGGTTGACTGCGGCCAGTGCTTGACCGCCAAAGACGAGGTTCGCCGCAAAAAACCCGACGTACATGATCACCACGATGACAACGATCAGTAGCGCCCCGTACGAACCGAATTGACCGCGGGTCTGAATCATCTGCGCCACGCCCAGCTGCGGGCCTTGGGCCGAATGCAGGGCCATGAAGATGCCACCGACAAGGTTTCCAATGATGATTCCGACGATGGCGGGCACAAAGCTGAGCCCGAACACCGTGGTCGCGAGTCCCCCCGTCACGATGGTCATGATCATGATGTTGGAACCGAACCAGATGGTGAAAAGATCCCGCGCTTTTCCGTGGCGTTCATCGGCGGGGATGGGCTGAATGGTCTTGTCCTCGAGCCGGGGCACCTCGCCCGCGACGGTGTGAGTGGGGTGCGTGCTCATGATGCGTTCCAGGAGTTCATGGGAACCTCTTTGTTCTGTCCCGGCGCTTCGTCGAGCACGGGATCTGATGTATCAATCATTCGTGACTTTTGTCACAGTGGAAATCCGGCGATTGAATAGACGCCGTAAACCTGTTCATACATATGTACAAATCAGGCGCGATACCCAGCCCTTGTGGCTCAAACGGTGGCGGTTTGCAGTTCTTGGGCGACGTTGGCGGTGGCCTTACTGCGGTTCACCATCAGGGCGAGGAGGTCGAAGACGAGGGTCGCGGCGGCGACTGTGGTGATGTCTGCGTGGTCGTAGGCCGGAGCGACCTCGACGACGTCGGCGCCCACAATGTTGATGCCGTCCAGTCCGCGGAGCAGCGCCAGCAGTTCGCGGGAGTGGAGCCCGCCCATTTCCGGGGTGCCGGTGCCCGGCGCGTAGGACGGGTCCAGGACATCGATGTCGATGGAGACATACACCGGGGTGTCGCCCAGCCGCTCCTTGACGCGCTGGATCGCGGCCGGAACGCCGATGACGTCCAGGTCCGAGCAGCGGATGATCTGGAAGCCGAACTCATGGTCGCGGAGGAAGTCGTTGCGGTCATAAACCGGGCCGCGGATGCCCACGTGCATCGACTTGTCCTCGACAAGAAGGCCTTCCTCGAATGCCCGGCGGAAGATGGTTCCATGCGTGACCGGCTGGTCGAAATAGGTGTCCCACGTGTCCAGGTGCGCGTCGAAGTGGAGCAGGGCCACCGGGCCGTGGACCTTGTTCAACGCCCGCAGCATCGGAAGCGCGATGGTGTGGTCGCCACCGATGGAGATGAGCCTCTTGCCGGAGCCGGCGTCGCCGAGGAGCGGGAGGGCCTGCTCCTCGATCTCGCGGACGGCGCGGGCGATGTCGTAGGGGGTGCAGGCGATGTCGCCGGCGTCCACAACCTGGGCTTCGTACACGGGCTCGACGTCGAGCTCCGGGTGGTAGCCGGGGCGCAACAGCCGCGACGCTTCACGGACAGCGGCCGGACCGAAGCGGGCGCCAGGGCGGTAGGAGGTACCGCCGTCGAACGGGACACCGACAATCGCAATGTCATAGTCCGGCACGCGGTCAATCTGAGGAAGCCGGGCGAAGGTGCCCAGGCCCGCATAGCGGGGGACTTTTGTTGCGTCGACGGGGCCGATTGGCTTGTGCGTGGTCATGTCAGGGATCCTCCAGTTGCTTTGGTTTCAGCCGGCCTGGCAGATGTTCTTCTCTGAGCTGAGGTCCTGCGCCGGTCGAGGTCTATGCCTTAACTATTAGTGATCGGCGTCACGTGGCATATGCGTCGATTGACTACAAATAGCCGAGAGGCTTATACATATGTATAAGCGGCTTGGGGACGGCCTCCGGACTGATGAACAGGAACCGCGAATGGCGATCACCGTGGCCGAACTGCTGGCCGAACCCCAACTGGGCCTGACCCTGCTGGCGGGCCCGGCCGGTCTGGGCAACCGGGTCACCTGGGCCCACACCTCCGACCTGCCGCGCTTGTGGGAATGGGTCACCGGCGGCGAGCTCATGATGACCAACGGGCTCTCCATTCCGGCCGATCCCGAGGGGCAGGTTGAGCTGGCCGAGGCGCTGGTGAACGCAGGTGCCAGTGCCCTGGCGATCGGCGAGCAGATGCATGCCCCCGAGCTCCTTCCGCAGTTCCTGGCGGCCTGTGACCGCCTGCCGCTGCCGGTCATCAACATCCCTTACCCGCTTCCGTTCATCGCCATCGCACGTTCGGTCGCTGAATCTTCACTGCTTGAGGAGTCCCGCAGGCTGCGCCAGACGGCCCGTATCTACGACCTGCTGCGTCTCGCGGGCCCATCGGAGAACCACTGGCAAAGCCTGATCCTGGGCATCGAAGCTGAGCTCGACGCCAGCCTCTTCGTGGTTGATCGACGGTGCCTGCATGCCTGGCATCACGGAGGCCAGTCACTGCCGCCGGAGCTAAGGCAGCAACTTGAACCGCTGACCAGCAAGTCACCTGTGGCCAGCAAGAAGTTCCAGTGGCACCGTTTCGGGGACAGCCACCTTCTCATGATGGATATTCCGACTCACGCCAATGCGCTTCTGGTGGTGCTGCCGAAATCCGAGCCTCACCCGGATGCGGTGGTGCTGCTCCATGCGGCCACAGTCCTTGGACTGGAGCTGTCGCGGACGGCGCTGTCCCTCGAGAACCAGCGCCGGCTGGGTGCGGAGTTCCTCTTGCAGGCCTTCGACGGGCGCCTGGGCATCGCCGACATTGAAAGCCGGCTGCCTGAGTTCGGGATTTCGACACGGGAATTCCTCATCATCTCCATGTCCAGCGAGGACGGTGAGCGCCTCGCGGGGATCCACGTTGATCTTTGGCGACACGGCTATCCGACGGCGTGCCAGCGCTCTTTCAACACATTGCACTTGGCTGTGGCCTCAGACTGCACCGATGATCTCCTGCGGCATACCGTCCCCGTGGACGTCAGGATCGGGATCAGCCGGCCTTCCGCGGCCGCTGGAGTGCAGAGAGCTCTTCAGGAATCGATGTGGGCACTTGGAACGGCATCAAGCACCGGCGAGCGGCTGGTCCGGTATGCCGAGGGACCCTCGTGGCTGGGACTGACCAGCTTTGAGGAAGGCAATGCACTGGTCCAGCGGCTCCTCGGACCCATCTTCGAATACGAACAGGGAGAATACGGGGACCTCATCGTCACGCTGAAGACGTTCCTGGACATGCAACGGTCCTGGCAGAAAACAGCGGCGGCCCTGTTCGCGCACCGGCAGACCATCATCTATCGCATCCGGAAGATCAGCGAGCTCACCGGCCTTGATATGACCGAAACCTCCACGCTGGCGCAACTGTGGTTTGCCCTGCAGATCCATGAAGCCATGGACCTCCACGGCAATCCGCGGCGTCTGCCGACGGCTGAGGTCAGCACTCCACGACGTTGACGGCGGGGCCGCCGCCGTCGGTCATCCCCATCGATTGCTCCGTAGCCGCCCTTATCAGGTGCCAAAAGGGCGGCTACGGAGCAATCGATAGGTTTAGTGGGCCCCTGTCTGCGCGGCCCGTTCCGCGAGGACGGCGATGGCCAGGGAGAAGCGGCCGGGTAACGGAGAAAGTGCCAGACGGAGCCAGATGGCGTCCGAGTACGCATCGAACCGGACTGGACTGACGCGCAGTTCCTCGGCCACGGCCAGCACCTGCGTGTGAGCCGTTAGGTACCGTGCCGGCGTCATGCGGTTATTTCGTAGATGAAGCTCCAGATGGGCGTCCAGACCGGCCAGATCCCGGGCGGCCTCGTGTCGGGCCGTACTGTCGAAGTCCAACAGTCCGGGCTGGATGTCGCCGTCAGGAACGATGATTTGCTTGTCGTACAGGTCTCCGTGGGCCCATACCACCGGATCCGGTGCCGTCCGTAGCAGGTTCATGGCCACTTGCTCTGCAGCGGCGCGCAAGACAGCGCGCTGAGACGACAACTCGGGGACGGTTTCATTGTGCCGCAACCAGTCGTCCACCCGTCGACACACCTTCGTGGCTTCCCACTCTGCTGAACGGAGCGGAAGGCTGTCGAGAACGCCTCGTGCTGCTGGGCCATGGGAGCCGTTCAGTTCCGCGACCCAGGCGCGCGACCATTTCTCCCATGCCTTGGCGAACGCTTCATCGCAGACGGCGGCCTCCACCCGGCCCAGCTCGTTCAGAGTCGGTCCCGGCATGGTGCTGAAAACGATGACGTCCGCCTGGGAACTCTGACGAAGGATTCTGGGCGTTTTGAAGTTGCCGGCGTCCAGCAGGACGTCCATCTGTGCGCAGCGCTCGGCCGGTACGACGGCGCCCCCGGGCCCGAAGATCTTTATATAGCGGCCCTCCGCCCGGACGACAGCCTGGTGGTACGGCCAATACGAAATCAATTCCCCCTGCTGCGCTTCCGCCCGCAGGGCGGGCAGTCCCGGATCGTCCGGCGGGATGAGTTCGAGGTGCCCGTGACGCAGATGGGCTCCCCGGACGCCGGGCCGTCCCGGTGTCCGGACCTCTAGAACGTAGTCTCCCGGTGTCCTATCGGGCCACGCCCGCTGGATATGCCAGGTTGTGCCGGAACCGTCGTCGGCGGACAGTGGGACGGGGGAAGGCCAGCTGATGTGGGGAGGGTCCGCCGCCATGCTCGGTCCGTTCATGTTGCCGTCCTCAGCGTTCGCGGGCTCTTCCGACACAAGCCGGCTGGTGTGACCAGCATGGCCTACAACGATGAGGCGCCGATTAAAGGGTCATGAAGGAACCCTCATGAAGGCCTTCCTGCCGGTCCCACGCGAGCGGCGCCGCGTGCAGCACAGGTGCCAAGAGGGAGGCGGCGAAGGAACGCCCGAGACCGCAAGTGTCGAAGGGGCTTGGAGGGGATGCCGTTGCTGAGGCCTAAACGAAACCGCGCCGCCACCGGGCTGATCCCAGTAACGGCGCGGTTCTTCGTGGGGCCCCCTGTCGGATTCGAACCGACGACCCCCGCTTTACAAGAGCGGTGCTCTGGCCAACTGAGCTAAGGAGGCATTCCTGCGCCCCTGGACTCCAAGCACTGGATTCCAAAACACCAGACCAAGAATTGGGCGGATGTCAGGACGCTAGACAAGATTAGCCCACCGACGCCCGGTGAGAAAAACGCGCAACGCCCCTGCCGCGAAGCGAAGGGCAACAGAAAGGCCCGGCCCCGCATTCATCCGGGGCCGGGCCCTCACTTGCGGGCTTTCAACGGCAGGTGCCGTGGCGGGCTACTTCTTGGCGTCGACCGCGGCCTGCAGGAACTGATCGAACGGAGTCTGGGCGCTGTCGCCCTGGCCCCACTGCTTGCCTTCGACGAACACGGTGGGCGTGCCGGTCACTCCGATCACCGAGGCCTCCTGCGTGGTGTGCTTGACCCACGGGCGGTACGTCTTGTCATCCACGCACGTCTCAATGCTGTTGGCCCCGACGTCGGCGGCCAGCTTCTTCAGCTCGGTATCGGAGAGTCCCGCACCGCCTTCTGCCGGCTGCTTGGCGAACAGCAGGTCGACGAAGTCCGAGTACTTCTCCGGGGATTCGTTGACCACGCAGGCTGCGGCGTTGGCCGCGCGCGAAGAGTAGTTGGTGGTGGACCGGCTGTCCAGGAAACCGAGCGGGCGGTATTCCACCGAGATCTTGCCTTCGTTGCGCAGGTTGGTGAGCGTCTCGTTGTACTGCGCCTCGAAGCTCTTGCAGACGGGGCAGATGAAGTCGATGTAGAGGACCACCTTGACCGGTTTGCCGGCCTCAGCCTCGGCGCCCGGTGCCGTGACCGGAGACGGCGGGGTGGCCGGCGCTGGTGGCAGGTCGGACAGCTTCACGGTTGCGGGATCGGTCTTTGCAACCTCAGTGTTCGCCAGCAGGGTGACGCCGCCGTGGACGTTGCCGTTGGCCGGCGTGGGCCCCTCGTCGGCCACCGGGGCGTTGTTCTTGATGTTGGAAGTGACAACCAGCGCCACGATCACGATGATGGCGACGACGGCGGCAACAATGCCCCACCCAATCAGCAGCTTGTTGCGCTTCTCTTTTTTCAGCTGCGCCTCGCGGATTTCACGGGCTTTGTCACGCGCCGCGGCAGTGCGCTCTGCCTTAGACTGTCGGGGTTCGTTTGCGGGGCTCATTGGTTCCTCGGGTCGTTCGGCCAGGGACGGTCCACTCAGTGGCAACTTCATCATTTTAGGGGAGAAACCCGAGAACTTGCGCTTTCAAGTTTCCTCCCGCCTGCCCAACGGACGAATAGCCCGGAAGATTCCGTGCGGCTAGGGTTGATGGAGAGCCACGAGCGGACCCCAGGGGGCACCAATGGAAGCAACGGACAGCGCCGGCCACGGCGGGCACGACACCACTGAAGCGGCTCGGACGGCCACCGACGGCGCGGCAACCGGCGCCGGGGCAGGGGATCAGTTCGACTTCATGGTGGTGTCCAACCGGCTGCCCGTTGACCGATGTTCAGCCGACGAGACCGGCTGTGAGGACGGTTGGCGCCGCTCCCCCGGCGGACTCGTGACAGCGCTGGCCCCGATGATGACCAAGACCGACGGCGCCTGGGTGGGCTGGCATGGCGCGCCCGATGAGAGCGTCGAGCCTTTCAGCCACGGCGGCATTGACCTGATCCCAGTCCAGCTGAGCACGGACGACATCGAGCTTTTCTACGAGGGCTTTTCCAACGCCACCTTGTGGCCGCTCTACCACGACGTGATCGCCCCGCCGGAGTTCCACCGCACCTGGTGGGACTCCTACCGGAAGGTCAACCGGAGGTTCGCCGACGCCGTCATCCGCCATGCGGCCGACGGCGCCACCGTCTGGGTGCAGGACTACCAGCTCCAGCTGGTTCCGAAGCTGCTCCGGGAGGCCCGGCCGGACCTGACGATCGGGTTCTTCAACCACATCCCGTTCCCTCCGCCGGAGATCTTCGCCCAGCTCCCGTGGCGCCGGGCGATCATCGACGGACTGCTGGGCGCTGACCTGGTGGGCTTCCAGCGCAGCAGCGATGCCGGAAATTTCATGCGCTCCGCCCGGCGCTTCCTGGGCGCCAGCGTCAAGCAGCAACAGGTCCACGTCAGGGGCACCGACGGCGAAACCACCCACATCGCGAGGGCCCAGGCATTCCCTATCTCCATTGACGTCAAGCAGATCAGCGAGCTGGCGAAGAGTCCGGAAGTCATCGAGCGCGCGCAGCAGATCCGCCGGGACCTCGGCAATCCCAAGACCATCTTGCTCGGCGTCGACCGACTCGACTACACCAAGGGCATCCGGCACCGGCTCAAGGCCTACGAGGAACTGCTGCAGGACGGCAAGGTCACCGTCGAGGACGCCTCGCTGATCCAGGTGGCCAGCCCCAGCCGGGAACGCGTAGAACAGTACCGCTTGCTCCGCGAAGAGGTCGAGGGCACGGTGGGCCACATCAACGGCACCTATGACACGATGCAAAACACCGCCGTCCGCTACCTGCACCACAGCTACCCCATCGAGGAAATGGTTGCGCTCTACCTGGCCGCCGACGTCATGCTCGTCACCGCCCTGCGCGACGGCATGAACCTGGTCGCCAAGGAATACGTCACGGCCCGGACGAACAACGACGGCGCCCTGGTGCTCAGCGAATTCGCCGGCGCCGCGGACCAGCTCAAACAGGCGCTCCTGATGAACCCGCACGACATCGACGGGCTCAAGGACACGATCATGCGGGCGGTCAACATGCAGCCCGCCGAGGCCGGACGCCGGATGCGCGCGATGCGCAAGCAGATCCTGGACCACGACGTCGACCTCTGGTCCTCCGACTTTCTGACCGCCCTCGCTGAAAAGGTTGTACGCGATGACTCCTGACGCCACCGATACCAACGATCCAGGCACGGCCCCGCTCTCGCTCTCCCCTGAACTGCTGGCGGCGCTTCGCCGCATCGCCGGCACCGAGCACCTGCTCGTGGCGATGGACTTCGACGGCACCATGGCACCGCTCGTGGATCATGCGGGGGACGCCCGCGCGCTCCCACGCTCCGCGGCCGCCTTCGCGGCACTGGCACACCTTCCCCGGACCACGACGGCGCTCATCTCCGGCCGCGCGCTGGACAGCCTGCGGGCCGTCGCCTCCCCGCCGGAGGAGACGCTGCTGATCGGCAGCCACGGCGCAGAGGTCTGGATGGGGCCCGGCTCCTCGCAGCTCATGCTCGACGATGCCCAGCGCGAAATCCTGGCCGAGGTCCGCAAGGAACTCGAAGGGATCGTGGAACAGGCCCCCGGAACCCTTCTGGAGGATAAACCGGCCGGCGTCGTCCTGCACACGCGGCTCGCGGCCGACGACGTCGCCGAGGACGCCGTCGCCGCGGCGCGATCGGTCCTGCAGGACCGCAGCGGCGTCTTCCTCAAGACGGGCAACCGCGTCCTGGAGACCTCAGTGGTGAATGCCTCCAAGGGCGAGGGCATTGCGTTCCTGCGGCAGGTTGCCGGAGCCACGGCTGTGGCTTTCGCCGGAGACGACACCACCGACGAGGACGCCTTGGCCAGCCTGGTCCCGGGCGATCTCGGTGTGAAAGTGGGGCTCGATTTCACCCAGGCCGAGTTCCGCGTGGAGGCGCCGGTCCACATCTGCGAACTGCTCGAGGCACTGCTGCGTGAACGGAAGAAGGCCGTCGAATCTGGGAGCTAAAGCGGGCATACTGAGCGGGCAACTGGGCGTCGGTCACGACTCAGGTTCGTAGCCGATCAACCAGTGCAGTCCGTGACGGTCGACGACCTGGCCATCTGTTGCGCCCCAGGGCTTCGGGGCAAGGGGGTCGATCACCCGGCCGTCAACGGCGAGCTTGTCGAACCACTCGTGGAGAACTGCCGGTTCGGCGGTCCCCAGCAGCGAGAGCATGAGGCCTTCGAACCGGACGCTTTTCTCGCCCGCTGCCGCATCCGACCCCGCCAAAGCGACTGCGCCGTTCAGTTGTCCGTGGGCAATGGCATCCGGCGGGCCGTCGCTGCGGTTGAACTCCTCGTACGTGAACAAGGCAAGCTCTCCGCCGAAAACGTCGGCGTAGAAGCCAAGTGCTTCACGCGCCGTGCCGGGGAAACTGACATAGATCTGCAGTGCCGTCATGCGCACAGCATACATACCCACTTCGGACGCCACATGACGGACATCACCTGTGACATCCGTAACATTTTGGTCCAAATGCCATATATCTGACATACTCTGGTTGTGATGTGGCGCACAGCTACCGTGCGGCGTCACTGGATACTCCTCGGCTTCGGCCGAGGAGTATGCGCGTGAGAAACCCAAAATTGAATTAACAACTAAATAAAATGACCATTCACTACGGATCGTCCGGCACGTACCTGCCGGTGAAGGGATTGATAACTGTGGCTACAGTTACTTTTGACAACGCAACACGCCTGTACCCGGGCACCGATAAGCCCGCTGTTGACAAGCTCAACATTGATATCGCCGATGGCGAATTCCTGGTCCTCGTTGGACCCTCCGGCTGCGGAAAGTCGACCTCCCTGCGCATGCTTGCAGGTCTTGAGGACGTCAACTCCGGCCGCATCCTCATCGGCGACCGTGACGTCACGGACGTTCCGCCGAAGGATCGCGACATCGCCATGGTGTTCCAGAACTACGCCCTGTACCCGCACATGACCGTGGCGGACAACATGGGCTTCGCGCTGAAGATCGCCGGCGTCAGCAAGGAAGAGCGCGCCGAGCGTGTCCGTGAGGCCGCCAAGCTGCTCGACCTCGAACCGTACCTGGACCGCAAGCCGAAGGCCCTCTCCGGCGGCCAGCGCCAGCGCGTCGCCATGGGCCGCGCCATTGTGCGTAACCCGCAGGTCTTCCTCATGGATGAGCCGCTGTCCAACCTTGACGCCAAGCTGCGCGTGCAGACCCGCACCCAGATCGCGTCCCTGACCCGCCGCCTGGGCGTCACCACGGTCTACGTGACCCACGACCAGGTCGAGGCCATGACCATGGGTGACCGCGTCGCCGTGCTGAAGGACGGCCTGCTGATGCAGGTCGACACCCCGCGCAACCTCTACGACAAGCCGAAGAACGTCTTTGTGGCCGGCTTCATCGGCTCCCCCGCCATGAACCTGCTCGAACTCCCCGTCGTCGACGGCGGCGTGCAGTTCGGCGGGACCGTCTACCCGGTACCGCGCGACGTCCTCGAAGAGGCCCACGGCCAGACCGTGACCCTCGGTTCCCGCCCGGAAGACCTTGAGACTGTTGCCCAGGGCGAAGGCCTCCAGGTTGAGGTCGACGTCGTCGAAGAACTCGGCGCCGACGCCTACGTCTACGGCCACACCACGCTGGACGGCCAGAGCCACGACATCGTGGCCCGCGTCGACGGCCGCCGCCCCCCGATGAAGGGCGAGTCCATCTGGGTCCGCCCGCAGTCAGGCCACGTACACCTGTTCGACACCAAGACCGGCCTGCGTCTCGGCGACTAGTCCCCACCGGTTCCCTAACCTCGCTCCGCTTCGGCTAGGGAACCCTACCGGCGTGGGCCCACCCACCGGCAACCGACGGCGGTCCTCCCCTGTGGAGGGCCGCCGTCGGGCGTTAACTGCCCCGCTTTAGGTGCGGCCCTGCAAATACGGAAGAATTGATTCATGACCGAGGAACACGCATGACCGAGGAAAACAGCGCCCAGTGGCACGACGAGCCCACTGACTACGGTCAGATCGGAAAATTGCCCCGGTACGAAGCCGCGAGCGCCAATGACCAAAAGGCCTCGCTGGTGTCCAGTTCGCTGAGCATCACGGCCGCCGCCACCGAGCCCGAGCTCCTGGACTTGCCCTGGCACATTGCCCTCGAGGACTGGCCGGCAGAGTATTTGGCAGCGCTCCCCCGCGGCATCTCGCGGCACATCGTGCGCTTCGCCCACCTCGGCGGCTCCGTCATCGCCATCAAGGAAACTTCGGAGCACGTGGCCCGCCACGAGTACCACATGCTCCGCAAGCTGGCCCGGCTGGACGTTCCCGGCGTGGAGCCGGTGGCCGTCATTACCGGGCGCACCACCCCGGAGGGCCGGCCACTGAACCCCGTGCTGGTCACCCGGCACCTGAAGTTCTCCATGCCCTACCGCGCGCTCTTCTCCCAGATGCTGCGCAAGGACACCCTGACCCGCCTCATCGACGCCCAGGCGCTGCTGCTGGTCCGGCTGCACCTGATCGGCTTCTACTGGGGCGACGTCTCGCTCTCCAACACCTTGTTCCGCCGCGACGCCGGTGCCTTCGCCGCCTACCTCGTAGACGCCGAAACCGGCGAGCTGTACCCGGATTTGTCCACCGGACAGCGCGAGTACGACCTCGAAATCGCCCGCGTCAACATCGCCGGGGAACTCATGGACCTGCTCGACGGCGGCCTGATCGAGGAGAAGGTTGACCCGGTGGCCACCAGCGAGCTGATCATGGACAGCTACCGGCGGCTGTGGACCGAGCTGACGGAAAAGGAGTCGTTTGAGATCGGGGAACGCTGGCGCGTTGCCGCCCGCATCCGGCGGCTCAACGAGCTCGGGTTCGACGTCGAGGAATACGCGATCAAGACCACGCAGAACGGCTCCACCATCCAGCTCCAGCCCAAGGTCGTCGACGCCGGGCATCACCAGCGCCGGCTGCTGCGCCTGACGGGCCTGGACGCCCAGGAGAACCAGGCCCGCCGGCTCCTGAACGATATGGACTCGTTCCGGGCGGATAACAACCCGGGCATGGACGAGGAATACAGCGCGCACCTTTGGGTCAGCCAGATCTTCGAACCGATCGTGCGGGCCATCCCCCGCGACCTCTCCGGCAAGCTCGAGCCGGCCGAGGCCGTGCACGAGGTCCTGGAGCACCGCTGGTACATCTCCGAGAAGGAGAACCGGCACATCCCCCTGGCCGAGGCCGTCCAGTCGTACATTGACAACGAACTCCGCCACCGCCGGGACGAGGCTGCCATCATGCTCAACCCGGACACGGGGCTGCTCAAGATCCTCGAGGTGGAGACCGAGGAATCACGCTACGGCGCCGACGAATCGATCGACGAATACCCCGACTCCGACGACTAAGCCGCGCGCCGGGCGCGTTGTGGCACGCCCGGGCTAAATCGCCTCAGCTAAATCGCCTTGCCGGGGTTCAGGATCCCGGCCGGGTCGAACAGCTCCTTGATCCGGCGCTGCAGTTCACGCACCGGTTCTTTCTGCTCCAGGCCCAGCCAGCGCAGCTTGTACTGCCCGATCCCGTGTTCGCCCGTGATGGTGCCGCCCATGGCCAGCGCCACGGCGATGGACCTGTCCAGGGCGGCGCCGAGGCGCGCCATGGCATCGGGGTCCACGGTGTTGTCCGCCCGGTCGATCCAGAACGTGGGGTGCAGGTTGCCGTCGCCGGCATGTGCCACGACTTTGAGCTGGACGTTGTGCTCCGCCGCCATGGCCTCCAGCTCGGCCACGTAGTCCACCAGGCGCGAGCGTGGCACCGCCACGTCCTCGCCCACCCGGTATTCGTCGTCCACCTCGGTGCCGCGGCTGTTGCGGCGCAGCTCGACAAGCTGCTCTGCCTCCGCGTTGGCCTCCATGGTGACCACCGCTCCTCCCGCCGCCAGGACCGGACGGATGGCCGCGGCTTCCGCCGCCGCGCCGAACCCGTCCGTCTGGATCAGTAGCAGGGACGCCCCGCGCGCGGCCAGGTCCGAGCCGTGGATGTCGTCGAGCTGGGCGAGCGAGCCGCCGTCGAGCAGTTCCATGATGGCCGGCTGCACGCGGGCCCTGCCTACGGCGAGGACGCCGGCCGCGGCACTGCGGAAGTCCGGATAGAAGGCGGCGATGGTGTGTACTTCGCGCGGCAGGTATTTCAGCCGCACGGTCACCCCCACCACGATCCCCAGGGTTCCCTCCGAGCCGACGAACAGCCCGGTGAGGTCGTAACCGGCGACGCCCTTGAAGGTCTGGTGGCCGGTGTGGATGAGGGAGCCATCCGCGAGCACGACGTCGAGGGCCAGGACCGAGTCCCGGGTCACCCCGTACTTCGCGCAGCGCAGCCCGCCCGCATTTGTGGCCACATTGCCGCCGACGGTGGACATCTTGAAGCTCGCAGGATCCGGGGCGAACATCAGCCCGTGCACGGCCGCGGCGGCGTTGAGGTCAGCGTTGATGACGCCGGGCTCCACGACGGCGGTCTCGTCATCCGGGTTGAGGTCCAGGATGCGGTTCATCCCCTCGAGCGTGAGCACCACGCAGCCCTCGCTCGCGTGGGCGCCCCCGGAGACTCCGGTGCCGGCCCCCCGCGCCACGAGCGCGACGCCGCGGGCGGCGCAGGCACGCACTGTGGCCTGCACGTCGGCCACCGATTCGGCCCGGACCACGGCCTGCGGCAGCTGATAATCCAAGACGGGAGCCTGGTCCACGGCGTAGGCGGCCAGGGTGGCGGCGTCCACGGCAATTTTCGCCGCGCCAAGGGAAGAAGTCAGCTCATCGATGATGCTGCGCATGCGGTCTCCAGTTCGGTCGGATTCGAATCCCAGTCTAAGGCTGTGCATTGTCGGTGATGCGGCTCACAGTTGCAAGCGCTTCCAAAGCTGCGTCGGATAGTCCAATAACCGGTCGAAATTACCGGAAGAAAAATGACTGGAAGCGTTTTCACTTTTTGGCAACGGAGCCTTACGATTGCCGTCATGTCCGTTGATTCAGTTCTTTTCTCGCCCGCAGCGCTGGCCGGCCCCCTGACCGGTCCGCTGACCCCGGTGCACGCCGCAGACCACATTCCCGGATGGTGGCGCTCTGCCGTCATCTACCAGGTTTACCCGCGCTCGTTCCGGGATCTGAACGGTGACGGCATCGGCGATCTCGCCGGTATTACGGCCGAGTTGCCGCGCCTTGCCGAACTGGACATCGATGCCGTCTGGCTGTCCCCGTTCTACCGCTCTCCGCAGCGTGACGCGGGCTACGACGTCAGTGACTACTGCGACGTCGACCCCTTGTTCGGCACGCTGGACGATTTCGCCGCCATGATGGCCGAGGCCACCCGGCTGGGGCTGCGGATGATCGTGGATCTCGTGCCCAACCACTGCTCGGACCAGCACCCGGCCTTCCAGACCGCCCTGACCGCGCCCGCCGGCAGTCCGGAGCGGGACATGTTCATCTTCCGCGATGGCCGTGGGGCATTCGGCGAGGACCCGCCGAACAACTGGCAGTCCCACTTTGGCGGCTCAGCCTGGACGCGGATCACCGAGCCGGACGGCGCCCCGGGCCAGTGGTACCTGCACCTCTTCGACTCCTCCCAGCCGGACTTCAACTGGGACAACCTCGCCGTCCATGAAGAATTCGAGCGGGTCCTGCGCTTCTGGCTGGACCGCGGCGTCTCCGGCTTCCGGGTGGACGTGGCACACGCCCTCGTGAAGGCCCCCGGCCTGCCGGAGTGGGGCGGCCGCGCCGACGGCAGCAGCTCCGACGGCTTCCCCGGACACGACGCACCGATGTTTGGCCAGCCTGCCCTCCATGACATCTACCGCCAGTGGCGGCGGATTCTCGCCGACTACGGCCCCGACCGGATCCTCTGCGCCGAGGCAAACGTTGACCCGCTCCCCCGGCTCGCGGATTGGGTGCGCCCGGACGAAATGCACCAGGCCTTCAACTTCCCCTACCTCCACGCTGGCCTGGACGTGCACCGGATGCGCCACGTCATCACCGAGTCACTGACGTCGCTGGACGCCGTCGCCGCTCCGAGCACCTGGGTGCTCTCCAACCACGACGTCGTCCGCCACGCCACCCGCTTCGGATACAACGGGCAGGCGCCGCGCGACGGTGACGGAATCGGCACCTGGGATCCGCAGCCGGACGAGGACCTCGGACGGTCCCGGGCGGCTGCGGCGTCCATGTTCATGCTGGGGCTGCCCGGTGGGGCTTACCTCTACCAGGGTGAAGAGCTCGGCCTCCCGGACGGAATCGACATCCCGGACACCCGGCGCCAGGATCCCACTTTCGCCCGCACCGGGGGTGCGCGGCTGGGCCGCGACGGCTGCCGCATCCCGCTGCCCTGGCGGGCCGGGGAACTCAACGCCGGATTCGGCCACGGGCAGGACCCATGGCTGCCTCAGCCGGAGAGTTTCGCGCGGCTGGCGCGGGATGTGCAGGCCGATTCGCCGTCATCGCACCTGAGCCATTACAAGAGGATGCTGGAGCTGCGCCGCCGGCTGGACCTTGGCCGCGGCTCACTGTCCTGGTACGAGGACCTCTGCACGGACACCAGCCTTGCCTTCCTCAACGGCTCCACGCTGGTGCTGCTGAATGTGGGGTCCGAGCCCCTGGAACTGCCCGCCGGGCGGGTGCTGCTGCGCAGTTCGACGCCCCCGGGGGCCAGCTACGACGCCGGGGACGTGGCCAGCGCCGGCGATCCGTTAAGCTCAGGTGAAACTGTTTGGCTGGAAATCTATATCGAGGACACGGAGGGCTAATAAGCATGCCCGGCATCAAGGACGTCGCGGAACGGGCCGGCCTCTCCATCGCTACCGTTTCGCGCGCCTTGAGTGGCAAGGGCAATGTCTCCCCGCGCAGCCGGGAGCGTGCCCGGACCGCCGCCGCCGAACTCGGCTTCGTCGCCTCGTACCAGGCCTCCAGCCTCGCCTCCGGGCGGAACCACAATGTCGGCCTGGTTGTCCCTTCGATCCACCGGTGGTTTTTTTCCTCGGTGGTCGAGGGTGTCTCGGCGACCCTGCTGGACGCCGGCTACGACCTCACGCTGTACAACGTCAGTGAGGGCCGGGAGCGCCGCCACAGTGTGCTGAACGACTTCCTGCTGCGTAAACGCGTGGACGCCGTGATCGCCGTGTCCCTGGAGCTCTCCGAGGCGGAGATCGACCAGCTGCTGGCCATTCACCGTCCGATCGTGGGGATCGGCGGCCCGCTGCCCGGAGCGTCGACCATCCGCATCGATGACTCCGGCATCGCGGAGGCCGCAGCGCGCCACCTTATCCAGCTTGGCCACAGCAAAATCGCCCACATGACCGGCGATGCCGCCTATGAGCAGGACTTCCGCCTTCCCGGGACACGCCAGGCAGGCTTCAAGAAAGCCATGCGGGACGCCGGGCTGGCGGTCCGGCCGGAGTGGCAGGTCTCCGCCGATTTCACGATCCAAGGCGCCTATGCCAATGCCCGTAAGCTGCTCGGCAGCTCACCGGAACGCCCCACGGCCGTCTTTGCCGCCTCCGACGAGATGGCGATCGGCGTAATCCTCGCTGCCCGGGACTTCGGACTGCGGGTGCCGCAGGACCTCTCAGTCATCGGCATCGACGGCCATGAGCTGGGTGAGGTCTTCGGGCTGACCACGTTCGATCAGGACGCGCGGGGTCAGGGCGCCCTGGCCGTACGGCGCTTGCTGGAGAGGTTCGACGGCGCCGGCGACACGGCGGCCGCGCACACCGAATACCCCACGCACTTTGTCATCCGCAACAGCACCGCTGTTCCGCCCGTGGACCAAGGACGTCTGCGGGGCTAGGAACGCCCGGGCTGCGCCGGTCGGCCGCCGTTGTGTGCGCCGGCGTATAGGGGGATGTCAGATCCCCGGGCTGCTCAGGCGTCCGGGCTGCTCGCGCCGGTGCCGCCCATGAACTGAACGAAGCGGTCCAGGACACCGGGCCAGCCTGCCAGGTAGTCCGCGCGGGTGGCGGCTGGATCCTCGGCGCCTTCCCACCCGCTGTGAACCAGGCGGAGCTCTGTTCCCTCGCCTACCGCCCTGAATGCCACCCGGAGTTCGGTGGACCACATGGCAGTGGTGCCAGGGTGCCAGCTGGCATGGAAGGACAGCGGCGGCTGCCAGTCGTCAATCGAACCCCAAACGGCCGTGCTGCCATCGTCTGCGGTCTCCATGATCAGGTTCTCCTCGAACTCCACATATGATCCGGCGCCGTAGACGCTGTGGTCCTCAAGCGGCCACCACAAGTGCGTGTGCTCGGTGAACCCGACAAAGGCCCTGGCGACGGCGCCAGGCACCACCACCGTGAATACGACGGGATCGAGCTCGTCCGCTGCGGCAGGTTCCGGTGCGCCCGCCGGAGCATGGCTGAAGAGGTTATCCATGGGCAACAACTCTACCCGTGAGGGCCGTTCCCCGGCTTTCACGGAATGGCTGGTGGCAATTTCATGGTTTGTGGGTTAAATGCGGGAGGACCCCCGACCTGTGGTTGGGGGTCCTCGACCGTGAATGGTGTTCCGGCGGTGACCTACTCTCCCACACCCTCCCGGGTGCAGTACCATCGGCGCTGTGGGTCTTAGCTTCCGGGTTCGGGATGGGACCGGGCGT
>NZ_CAKKMF010000092.1 GCF_918697925.1 Arthrobacter sp. Bi26 | reverse complement strand
GGCCCGGGCTTTGTTGGTGCAGCCCGGGCCCTGACTGCGTCGTATCGTTTAGGCGGCGCGTTTGATGGGGGCGAAGAAGGCCGTGAACGGGTAATTTTCGTTGAAGGGGGGAACTTCCAACCCGGCCGGAACGACTGAGACTGTGCGGGCATCGTAGAGGAATGCGGCAGGTGCTTCCCTATAGAGGAGGTCCATGGCTTCCTTATAAAGGCCCTGGGCTGCGTCCCTGTCCGTTCCCGTCAAGGTTGCCGCCTTGTCAACCAATTTGTCGTACTCCGGGGAATTCCAATAGCTCAGGTTGAAGGATGGCTTTTCGCTGGAATGGAACAGCGTCGTGAGATTGTCGCTGCCGGCGTCGCTGTAAGTCGGCCAGTAGTTAAGTACAAAGATGTCCTGGGCGCTCTGAGGATCAGCCTTTGCGCTGTCCCATTGCTGGTTGAAAAGTTCGGCTTTCACGTCCAGCTTCACACCGATTTTGGCGAAGGCGTCCTTGATCAGTGGTACAAACCGTGCTTCCGCGGGATTCTCGGAGGCGTAGGTGAGTTTGAGGTTCATGCCGTCGGCATGACCAGCTGAGGCCAATAGTTGCTTGGCCTTTTCCAAGTCCTGGGAGTACTGCGGGACGTCCTGGCTGTAGGGGAAGATGCCGCTGGGAGCAGGGCCGTGGGACTGCGTGCCGTAGCCCTGCCCTCCGATGTCAATGATCTCTTTGTACGGAATCGCGTAGCTGAGCGCGCGGCGGACCTCCGGGTCGTTGAGTGGTGCGCGGCTGGTGTTAAACATGGCCAGGAAGTTGAACGGTGAGTTGAAGTCTTTCACCGTGAACTTCGGATCGATGGCCAGGGTCTTGACGTTTTCCAAGGGAATGTTGGTCGCGTAGTCCACCTCACCTGCGGTCAGCATCTGCTGGGCCGTGACTGCATCCGGGGTGATAGAGATGTCGACAAAGTCGAAGTGCGATGTAGCCTTTTTGTTCCAGTAGCCGTCGTACTTCTTCAGCACGACCTTAGAGCCGGGCTTGTAGGAGTCGATGGTGTAGGGGCCGGAGCCCGCGTCGATTCCGGCCTCGAAGTACTTGTCATTCTTGGCGGATGCGGCCAGGGCCTTCGGGGCAACGATCCAGGCGCCGTAGGTCGAGGAGGCGACGAGGTCCATCGGCGCAGCGTACTTCAGCTGCAGCGTGACAGTGGAGTCGTCCGGGGCGGTAACGCTCTCCACCGGTGCCCAGATGAAGGATGCGGCTGCATGGTCCCTGGCAGCGTCGATGCTGGCTTTGACCGCCGCGGCATTGATCGGCTCGCCGTCGTGGAAGGTGGCTCCGGAGCGGATCTTGAATGTCCAGGATTTTCCGTCGGCACTGGCGCTCCAGGACTCGGCTATTGCCGGGGAATACGCTTCTGCGGAACCTGCAGGGTTCTTCCAAAGCAGGGGTTCGTATATGTTGCCCATGTAGAGGGCTTCGGTGGAAAACGAACGAACCGGATCCCACGTAGTGATGGCTGCAGATGCGGCCACAGAGAAAACGTCGGGGCCGGAAGAAGCTTTGGGTGCGGCAGGACTGCATCCCGCCGCGCTAAGGGCAACGACGGCGGCTGTGGCCGTGACAAGCACGGTCCGAGCCGGGTGTGGAAATGAGAGTGCCAACAGAGACTCCTTGAAGAAGGGTGGGATGTGTGACGAGTCTAACTAGGTGTACCTATGCCTGGGAAATGCCTATGATGAGTAAAACTCATACCTTGGAGGCATAGTGGATTTGAGGCACTTGACGTATTTCCTGAGCATCGTTGATGAAGGATCAATCAATGCTGCTTCACGCTCTTTGCGGGTGGCCCAACCATCGTTATCCCGGCAGCTTCGCTCCTTGGAGCAGGACCTGGGACTCACCCTCTTCGATAGGTCAGGAGCAAAATTGTCGCTGACCGCGGCGGGCACTGCGTTTCTGCCCATCGCCAAGGACCTGGTCACCCGCGCCGCCCAGGCCAAATCATCCGCGCGGGCGATGGCCGGAGGTTCGGTGCAACGGCTTACGATAGCGGCAGCCTCTGCCACCGTTGCCGACATCATCGCCCCTTTCATTGTTTCGCAGGGGCCCGATGGAGTCCTGACCAATGTTGTCGAGGCGACCCCTGAGTTTGTCTACTCGGCGTTGCAGGACGGTAAGGCTGACTTTGCTCTGGGAACAAAGCCCCCACCATCCGAGCTCGAATCGGTTGTGGTTGGCAGGGCGTTCCTTTGGGCCCAGTGCAACGCCGAACACCCTCTTGCCGGGAGGGAGAAAATCAGCCTCCAGGAACTCGTCCAATGGCCTCTCATAACCATGACCGCTGATTTTGGTGTCCGCACAATGTTCGATGATGCTGTTAGCACTGAGCGCCTCACCTACACGACCGGATTTGAAGTACGCTCGGCCGTGGTCGGCCAAGCCTTGGCAGCCGCCGGCAAAGGCATCTGCGTGCTCTCGGATGATCCGAATTTCGGGGTGCACGCCATGCCCATCACTCATCGGGGAAAGGACCTCGTGTTCACTCTCTTCGGCGTCTGGAATCCGCTGCATTTCGCCGCGCCTGCGATAAGGGAGTGCCTGCAGAACCTTTCACGTTTCACCTCGCAGCTGTACCCCGCCGCTCGAATATAAAAAGGGATGCAATCCTCAACTCCCGGCCCTGTGGTTGAGGGGCCTCTCGAACTCTGAGTGATAGCTCACGAGATTCGCGGGGCGCGGCTCCGGGGGCAGTGGCCATCGACAGGAGCTCTCGAAGCTACTTCCACTGCCTATATAACGCCGATACTGGACCTTTCGTGAACCTGGGGGAGTGGTCGAACCAGGCACTCTTCGCGCGCAGGAGGCTGGGTGCGAGAGCCTGGCGAGTCTTCCTTGACTTCTTTCAGGACCGCACGCGCGGCTGCCGCGTCGTGAAGCTCGGCAGGTACTTCTCCTGTTCTTCGATCTTCCGGCGGTAGAAGTCGTGGGCGCTTTTTTTGTGATCCCCGGCGATTCGCGGATCTGGGCCCACGTCGGTCCGGATGCCGCGGCATCCTTTGGGGTCAACGACCCTGAGGACTGCATCGCCGGAGCATGCCGACGCACCGGGGCGGGCGCCCGATGAGTGGCGCCCGTCAACTTGCCTGTGTCCGCTGTTGCTCGGGGAGTCAGCTGAGATGCAAGTTGTTGCCGGTCTTGGCTTTTACCATGTTCGTCGCGTAGCTGATCAGGAATTCGTACTCGTCTTCCGGCGTCAGGTCGCCGAGGAGTACATCCATAACGAGGCCGTCCTCGAGGGCTACGAAGCTCCGGGCCAAGAATCCGGCTGGCGCTGAGAGGGTGAAGGCATCCTCCTGCGCGCCTCGTTCCAGGATCCCTTTGTAAAGGTTCGTTTGACGCTCCACGAACGCCATTTGCTGCCGAGCGGCTGCTTTGTTGCGCAGATAAACTGGGATGAGTTCCACGAGGATCCGGGAAGCGGTTTCGCTTTCCCCGGGCCAAGGTACGCCCGAGTGGATGCAGGCCCTCAGTTGCGCTTCAGGGTCGCTTTCGGCTTGGATGCGGGCCTCCCGGCGGTCACAGTACTCCGTAACTCCTTGATGGAAGACCTCGCTGAAGAGCTCGTCGACGTCCCGGTAGTAGTACAGCACCGCAGCCGGGGTGACGCCCGCTTCGTTGGCAATGTCGGAAAGGCGGGCCGCTGATGACCCTCTGTCCAGCAGGACTCGTCCTGCTGCTGCTACGAGTTGATCCCGGCGGGCTGTCTGATTCCGTGGTCTTGCCATGCTCACCATGCTTTCACACGGGCCTCGAAGTGACCCTTGACACACCCAGGTCCGTTAATTATTCTTTAATTAATCTTTAGTTAATGAAATCTCCCACGCTAGGAATGCTACCGTCATGACTCGACTTCTCCCTCTGGCTCTTGTGCAATCACCCGCTGAGTCCTTGACTGATTTTGCTGCCGGTCTCGAGCGAAGGGTCAAAGCGCATGCCGTCGCCGACCTTTTCGTTTACCCGGAGCTTCACTTGAACACGGTAGATTCTGCCGGGTTTGTGGACCGGCAGGCCTACATGGAAGCCTCGGCCGAACCTCTTGATGGCCCGCGCGGCCGTACCCTTGCCGAGCTTGCTGGAGACCTTGGGATCTGGCTTTTGCCTGGCAGCGTGCTTGAACGTGGTACGGACGGGCATATCTACAACACCGCCGTCGTCTACTCTCCACAAGGAAAAGCAGTAGCCGCGTACCGAAAGATCTTTCCCTGGAAGCCCTATGAGACTGTTTGTTCCGGTAAGGACTTCGTGGTCTTCGACATGACCGGCTACGGCCGCGTCGGTTTGTCGATTTGCTACGACGCATGGTTCCCCGAACACAGCAGGCACCTGGCCTGGATGGGGGCAGAGCTCGTCCTCAATGTTGTCCAGACCCCGACCAACGATCGTGTGCAGGAAGTTGTTATCGGCCAGGCCAACGCAATCGTGAACCAGAACTTCGTTGCGAGTGTGAACGCGGCGGGCCCACACGGGGTTGGACGGAGTTTCCTGGTTGATCCTGAAGGCCGCGTGCGAATTTCGGCAACCGGACCCGAAGACGCGACATTGGTTGATGTCATCGACCTGGACCAAGTAGGGAACGTACGCCAATATGGCACAGCGGGCGTCACCCGCCCCTGGGACCAGTTCGCTGAAAACGACGACAGCATTCCATTGCCGCTCTACGCGGGCCAGCTTGATCCCCGCCTGTGGCGGCAGACCAACGCCCCGTCACCCCTGACCAACCTCAGCACTGCCCCAGCCTAAGGAACTCCCCATGTCCGCTGAGAACATTAAACTTACCCCCAAGCTATCCCTGCTGTCGGTGGTCGTGTTCGGCTTGGCCTATATGGCTCCGGGAATCGTAATGACGATCTTCGGTATCATCTCCTCCACCAGCGACGGAACAGCCCCGACAGCATTCGCCCTCGCCACGGCCGCGATGCTGCTGACTGCCCTCAGCTACGCGAAAATGGCAAAGATCTTTCCGAACTCGGGATCGGCCTACGTGTATGCACGACGGCTCCTCGATTCCCGTGTCGGTTTCCTCGTCGGGTGGGCGATCCTCCTCGACTACCTCTTCCTTCCCACCGTGGCCTGGCTGTTCCAATCGTTCTACCTTGCAGCGCAGTTTCCCGGCATCCCCGTCTGGGCCTGGCTCGCTCTGAACGCTGGACTAACAACGATCATCAACGTCACGGGAATCGTGCTCACTGACCGTGTCAATAAAACGCTGACCCTTCTGGTTGTTACCCTCATCGGGATCTTCATCGCCTACTGCCTGGCCTACCTCGGGGGAAACCCGCCCGCGTCGTTCACAGACCCCTTCTGGAACAATGCCACGACGGTCGGCGGCGTCGCTGCCGCAGCCGCTATCGCTGCCTACGCCTTCCTGGGATTCGACGCCGTCAGCACACTCAGCGAAGAAACCAAAAACGCCCAGCGCAACATTCCCCGCGCGATCCTCCTGACCGTCCTCGTCGGCGGAATAATCTTCGTCGTGGTCTCCTACATCATGCAGCTCGTTCACCCCGGCGGAGACTTCGAGGAAGCAGCGACAGCAGCATACTCCATGCAGGTCCTCGTCGGCGGGCAGTTCTACGCCAACATCACCAACATGCTCTTCATCATCGGTGGGTTTGCGTCCGGGCTCGCCATCCAGGCCAGCACCAGCCGCCTCCTCTACGTCATGGGCCGCGACGGAGTCCTACCCCGCCGGCTCTTCGGCCGCCTCCACCCCCGAACCAAAACGCCCATCTTCAACCTGGTCCTCGTCGGTGCCGTGGCCATGCTGGCACTGAACATCTCCTTGGAAACCGCAACCTCCTTCATCAACTTCGGGGCCTTCCTGGCATTCACAGCCGTCAACCTCTGCGTCATCGCCTACTTCATCCGAAACCGCCGGCAAGGCAAAAAGCTTTCGATCATTGGCTTCATCGTCCTACCAATACTGGGCGCCGCCGTCGACATCTACCTTCTAACCCAGCTCAGTCCCATCGCCATCACCATCGGCTGCTGCTGGATCGGTCTGGGCGTTCTCTACCTCGTCTTCCTCACCAAAGGATTCCGCAAGGAACCACCAGAGATGGACCTCCACGACCGTGAGAGCCAGCCGGGCGAACCCACCAAGGAGGTTCAGCAACCAAACACTGACGACACACAGTCAACCAAGCAGACTGCCACCCAAGCGCAGCCCACCGAAATCTAAAACCCCGAGGAGCCATAAGGACGGGCCAGGCGCCAGCCTCCAGGCCCGTCCCTGTGTGTGGCGTACGCGATCTCAAGAAGCGGGACCTTGTCAGTTTCATTTGCCACCGTTCCCGTATCACGATGGGCGCTCTCCAAAGTCCGTACCGTTCCGAGTGACAACCCACTGCATCCCGGGCTGCGGAACCGCAACCCGGGATGCAGTGCAAGTTCGGGGGCAAACCTCCGGTCAAGAGAAATCCGATCGGGCGAGTCTGCCATCGCTGAAAGCCATTTCTTCGTCCCAAAGAGCCGATTCGCTACGTGCGTGCCCACATCATGAGCATCAAATCAAAGGCGATATTAAGAGCAAAGCAGGAGTCCAATGATTATCACGATCGAGGCCGACCGCTACTTCCACATCACAGGCCTATCCCCGACGGAAATCGAAGACAGTATCAACACGGCTGTCGAGATGGCCCGTGACCACTCGGTGAGTGAAGGATGGCAGGGCATTCTCGTCACCCGCCACGGACCTGACAATTACACAGTGAACCTCAGCGCTGATGTTCCCTACGGAGTAACTGTGGAACGGGACCTGCCGCAAGAAGTCCCGAGCAGGTGCCGGACGGCTGAGAGCTCACCGCAGCCGTGCCGGCAGTAGACTGAACATCAGCGAGCGGACTGCCGTGGTACCCGGTCGCCGGCCGGTACGCTCCGGCAGCGCGCGTCGTCCGACGGAGAGGACCTCAGCGATGGAGCTGACCTATGTGATGGCCGAGAGCGCCCCGGCGCCCGTGGGCCCCTACTCCCAAGCGTGCGGTATACCGAATGGTCTGCTGTTCCTTTCGGGGCAGACGCCCATCGACCCGGCGACCGGGCAGCTGGTCGGCGGTGGCATCGAGGAGCAGACCGCACGCGTCTTCGACAACCTTGGCCTCGTCCTCGAGGCGGCCGGCAGCAGCTGGCGCGATGTCGTCAAAGTCAGCGTCTTCCTCGTCGACATGGACGACTTCGCAGCGATGAACGCCGTGTACGCGAGGTACTTCGACGGCCAGTACCCCGCGCGCACGACGGTCGCCGTCGCCGGGCTCCCGCTCAGGGCGCGCGTCGAGATCGAACTGCAGGCGATGCGCCGAGTGGGGTGATCCAAACGCACGAGCACCTCGATTCGCTCACTCCCGAGATCGTCGACACAGCCAGAGAAGCCCTACCCATCGGCAACTAAGGCCTGCGAATTTACTGCCAAATAGCGCTGCGATCCACAAAATAACCGTGTGAATCGCAGAGCTATTTGGCGTTGTTTTGGCGTGCCTCTGGTGCACTCGCCGCGGCGTGCTGCCGGCCCGGGCGAGGGTGCTGTTGACTGCAGGCGGGCTAGTGCTTGGACAAGCGTGGACGGGAGCGCTCGATGATGCTGGACGTGGCAGTTGCTGCTGTGAGGGCGGTCGCCAGCAGAAGCGGTGCCCAGACCGTTTGTGTGATGGTTGCACCCGCGACGGCTGTTCCGGCTGATCCTGCAGCGATCTTGAGTGCGCCTACCCAGATGAAGACTTGGCCGCGAGCTTCGATGGGGGCGTATTCGCTGCGCGCGGCGAGTGTTGCCGCGAAGAACATCGCGTTGGCGATCCCTGCCAGGCCGAAGGCAATGAGGGAGGTGGGGAGTGTCGGAGTGAGCATCACCAGTATCAGCGTTGCCGCGACGAGTGCGGCGAGGGAGCTCATGAGAGGGTCTGCGTCGCGGCGAAGCGGTCGGAGCATGAGCCCTGCTGATCCGAGGAGATTTCCTATCCCGTAGGCTGCGACCAGTGTTCCGGCGGCTGAGGCCCCGCCGTACGCGGGAGCTGTCGCAACGGCGTAGATCGGTAGCGCGGCGACAGAGAATGCGACGGTCACGGTGAGTCCGAGGGTGCGGCGAAGCGGACCACGTGCCCAGATGAGGCTCAGTGTTCGACCGGGGGACGGCACGTCAACGGCCTTGTTGGGTGGCTCTTGCCTGGGGAGTGCGAGGACGGCTCCCGCACCAACGACGGCGGCTCCGGCCAGAACCAGTGTCGCGGTGAGTGCGTCAGATGCTGCCGCGATCCACGCGACCGCTGCGGGGCCGAGGGTGCCGCTGAGTCCGTAGCTTGCGACGTCCCAGCTTTGTGCTCTGCGTTGGCTGCGCTGCCCGGGGCCGGCGATGGAGGGCAGGCGGCTGCTGATCCCGCCGGTGAGCATCGGCCCGAAGATGCCCGAGGCAAAGAGCAGCATGGCTGGCCAGATCGCCCAGGCGACGGGCAGGAGCAGTGCAGCAGCACCGAGCAGCACGCCGTGGAGGACGGCAGCGGATGCGATCACTTTGCGTCCGTCGCGGGCTGTATCGAGGCGTCGTGCGATGAACGGGCCGAGCAGGTGGGGTGCGGTGATTGATGCTCCCAGGAGCCCGGCCAGCCAGCCAGGCATCCCGCAGGCGTGGGCTAGCAGCACGATGGCGACTACTGCGCCGCCGTCGGCGCTGCGAACCAGGGTCGCGGCGAAGACGTATCGGGCCAGCGCCCCGACCCGGCGGTCCTTCCTGCGTGGAACGCCGAGGCCGGCGCTACGAGTTAAGCCCGAGCTCATCGACAATCCTGCCAACATGGGCGCGCTGCTTCGCGGTCAATCCCTGGAGGGGAAGAGGCAGGCACGATGTTGATGCCAGTCCCAGCTGTTCCGCTATTGCCGCAACGACCCGGATACTCCCGCCAAACTCAGCAAACGACTCCCACAACGGTGCAAGCCGTTCGGATTCAGCGGTCGCGTCTGAGGCCCGCCCTTCCAGGACGGCCCGGGTGATCCGCATCGCCAGGGCGGGCAAGGTGCCGCCGATGACGGAGTACCAGGCATCGCACCCGGCGGCCAGTCCGGCGGAGGCTTTTGCGTCACCGGAAACTCCGATGGTCACGTGCGCCGGGACGGACGCCCGGATTTCCTGAACCCGCGCCTGTGCCTGCTCCGGATCGACTGGCACGCCCGGGATTTTGATGGAGGCGATACCGGGCAGTTCCGCGATGCGTCCGTAGAGTTCGGTGGTGAACGTGAAGTGGGTGGTGCCTGGGTTGTCATAGACGATGACGGGCAGCGACGAGTTCGCGGTGACGGTTCGGAAGAGTTCGAACACGTCATCGTCGGTGAGGGGTTGATAGGTCATGGGGGCCAGCAGGAGACCGGAAGCCCCCGCCTGTTCTGCCTTTTCAGCGTTGGCCAGGACGTGTGAGGTCCGCAAGGCCCCGATACCAATGAACACGGGTGTTTTGCCGGCGTGTTCGACGGCGAGACGGGCGACGCGGTTTCGTTCCTCGCTGCTCAGGTAGGCGTAGGAGCCGGTGGATCCGAGTGCGGTAATGGAGTCGACCTTCGCCTCGGCGAGCCGTTCGATCAGGCGGACGAAGGCGTGCTCGTCGACAGCATCGTTGGCCAGAGGGGTCAGGGGGAAGGCGCTCAAGCCGGTGAACATGGGTATAACTCCTTTGTTTGAATCACAGGGAAGCAAAAATCTGAGGCAGCTGCCGGTGCCTAGGCGGGCTGAGCTGCGGGGCCCTGTAAGCAGGGGAATTCTCCCGCAGCGACAGTTCTGGCGGACGCGCCTATTTGGAGGACTGTCGTCTACTTCGGTCCTTGGCTGATGAGGCCGGGGTCGGTGCGGGCGGCGGCGTGTTCGCGGGAGCGCGGTTGCCGTCGGCCACCGCGTTGCGCGGCGGCGCCGGCAAGGACGACGAGCGTGATGCCACCGAATTGGGTGAGCGAGGGCTGCTGGTGCAGCACGAGCAGCCCGAGGAGCACCCCGAAGGCGGGTTCGAGGGCCATCAGGGTACCGAACGCGGTGGGCGTCATCCGGCGCAGGGCGAGCATCTCGAGCGCCATTGGCAGCACCGGCATCAGGACGGCCAGTCCGAAAGCGACGGAGAGGACACCGAGGTTGAGATGTCCGGCGGACTGCGGGATGCCGACGACCGCTGCCGTGGCAGCGGCGACGGGAACGGTGAGTGAAAGCGCGCCGATGCCCGTGAAGCGGTCGCCGATCCGTTGGGTGAGCACAATGTAGACGGCCCACCCGACGGCCGCGAGCCCTGCCAACCCGATACCGGCGAGGTTGATCTCACCAGCCCAGGGTTCGGTCAGCAGGACGACGCCCAGCAGCGCCAGGGCTGGCCAGATAAGCGCCCGTGCGCTGTGGCTGCGCACCGCGGCGACGGTCAGCGGACCGAGGAACTCGATCGCGACGGCGGTGCCGAGCGGGATACGTTCGATGGAGGCGAGGAAAGCGATGGTCATCAGTCCGGTGGCGACGCCCAGCCCCAGGAGCACGGGGACGTCGTGGCGGCGGAGCGTGCGCAATGGGGGTCGGGCGATGGCCAGGAAGACGAGTGCCCCCACGCTGAGTCTGAGCCAGGCGGTTCCGGCCGGCCCCACCGCCGCGATCAGATCCACTGACAGGGCCGAGCTCAGCTGGACCGAGAGCATGGCGGCCACGGCCAGTCCCCACGGCGGAACGGGGACATTGTTGGGGGCGCGCTGGCTCACGGCTGGCCCTTTCGGGCCTGCCGGTCACCGATCTCGCGTGTCCGGGAGTGGATGAGCATGTCAGTCTCCTTCATTGACTATCGGGCCGGCGGTTATCAGGCGGCGGGCGACCCTGACGTCGGGACCGAGCCGGGTCAGCCGGGCGGCGAGGTCCTCGGCTGCGGCGTGGAGCGCCGCATCGGTCATGGGTTCGAGCGCGTCGAGGATGAACAGCGCGGAGGTGGTGTGCTCGCCGAGTTGGGTGCGGCGTGCCTGGCGCCAGTTCCAGCGCCGGCAGGTCACGCCGGCGTCGTCGCACCACACCACCTCGCCAGGTTCCGGGTGTTCGATCACCGCGGCGCCGTCGGCGGCGGTATCAAAGGGCTCCTTGCCGGTGGCGCGGACCAGCCGTGGCGCACCGCTGTAGCGGGTCAGATCCTCCCCGCCCAGCGGGATCTGGTGAATCACCGAGACCGCGTTATAGAGGTCGGTGAGACGGTTCACCCGGGGCAACCCGGACACCGCACGGCGCAGGAGCGCTTCCAGGCTGTTGCGCGTGCGGCTGGGTTTGGCACCGAAGGCCTGGTAAGCCTCGCGCCACGCAGCCACGTGCGGGAGCTGCTCAACCGGCCGGCCGTTGAGCAGCTCCCGGGCTGCGGATTCCGCCGTCCGGAGCAGCTCCTCACCGGCCTGGTCACTCGGGCCCGGGACGAGTCCGTCAACGGCCAGCAGCAACGCCCGGTAGTCGGGCCGCAGCGCGAACACGGCGGCGTCAACCTGGCCGCCGTCGAGAAATTCCTGAAGCATGCCCGACTCAGGCATCGGACGCCTCCGGACGGTGTCCTGTCCCCACGCCCGGCTCGAAGACGGCCAGGGAGAACCTCGCGGGCTCTGTGCCCGGGTTGGCGTAAGAGTGTGCCACGTCGCCCGGGAACGTCAACGCATCACCTGCATCGAGGGTGACTGATTGACTTGCGACCTCCACCGTGACCGTGCCCTGCTGGACCTGCAAAAGCTCCTTGGTGCCCGATGTGTGGGCCTCGCTCACATGGCGATCGCCGGGACCCAGCGTCCAGTCCCACAGTTCAACCACGTCCGGCGGTTCGGTGCCGGCCACCAACACCCCGCGGCCGCCGGACTCACCGCTCCACAAAGCAGCGCCCTCACCACTGCGCGTGACCTTCACCGGCTTCGGGCGAGGTGGCTCGACCAACGCCGGCAGCCCCACACCCAGCGCGTCGCTGATCCTCAGCAGGGTTCCCACGCTGGGATTCGCGGCACCCTGCTCCACGTTGACGACCATCCTGCGGCTTACCCCTGCGGACTCCGCCAGCTGATCAAGCGTCCAGCCCCGCGACTGCCTCTCCTGCTTAACCCGGGCGCCGATTGCCAGCGCCAGGCTCGTTGTACTTTCATCCATAAGTGCATCATACTGCACTTCTAGTGCACTAGACTACTGACCGTCGTTCGGCCGCCCATCAACGAGTGGCCAAAAAGACCCTCTTGAGCTTCGACGTCGCACCTCATGCCGCCAATCAGGACCAAACCGTGCATGACTCTTGTCGACGACCTTTTGTGAGACTACTCGGAAGTGTCAATTTTCGAAGTCGTCTGCACCACTTCATGCGGAAGTACGGGGTTGTGCAGGCGATTTTGAACATCTGAGTGTTCAAAGTTGCCTGTACGGTCTGCATTTTGATCCGTAGTCGGCTGCACAAACCGTCAGGGCACGCCCGGAGACGGGCTTCTGGGCTTAGTGATACTCGGCCGTCAGAGTCTCCGGTGGTGATGCGGAGAGGGCGCCTGTTACTTTGCGCCGGGGGCGCCTCTAGCTCGCAGCTGGGCCTGCAATCTTGCGCAGGAGGCCGGCAAGGTGCTGAATGCCCGGGCTTTCGGTCATGGTCCTGCGGTGCACCATCCCCACACGACGAGCCGGCACGGGATGGACCGGTACAGTGACCACATCCGCGGGCAGTGCGGGCCTGCCGAGACGAGGCACGAGCGCCACCACGGCCCCTTGCTCCACCAGCGCGATGTGGGTTGCGAAGTCCGGATCGTAGACCTGGATATCCGGGACACGACCCAGATCGGCAAAAATCCGCAATAGGGCTTCGTTGCAGATGGCGCCGTGCGGGGTGCTGATCCAGCGCTCATCAACCATATCGGCAGCTTCCACCTCCGCCCTTCCTGCCAGGGGGTGGTTGCGGTGAACCAGGAGATCCGCGATGTCATCGCAAAGCCACTCGAGCTTCACGTGCTCTGGAATCACAAGCGGGACGGAGTTCCAGTCGTGGACGATGCCGAGGTCGGCTTCCCCGCCGGCTACACGTGCCACGGCTTCACGTGGGTCCTCGGCCAGCACGGTGACGTCCAGATCAGTTTCGGAGGAAGCGAGCATGCCCAGCATCGGCCCCACCAGCCCCCGGCACGCGGTGGAGAAGGACACCACCTTCAAGCGGCCATACGGTTTGGCGGGATCGGCCAGGAGCGTGGACTGGAGTTCTTCCAGTTCGGCGAGAATGCGGCGCCCATAAGCGGCCAAGGCAAGTCCGCGTTCAGTCAGCAGCACCCCTCGGCCATGCCGCTCCAGGACCGAGAAACCAGTCTGCTTTTCCAGCTTCTTGATCTGCTGCGATACCGCCGACGGGCTGAAGCCCATCACCCCTGATGCTGCAATGACGGAACCATGGTGCTCAATCGCTGCCAGCGCACGGAGCGCTCCGATGTCTATCATGAAGCAAACGTACATGTTATTCGGTATGAATCAATGCTGGTGCTTCATTCTCCTCTCTGTCAAGGTGAGGAGCGTGAACCTTCGCCATTCCTTGCTTGCCACCCTCGTCGCTGTCTTGTGGGGCCTAAACTTCGTGGCCATCGACTTGGGCCTCCACACCAACGGACGCGACGTTCCGCCGTTGCTGTTCGTGGCCATGCGGTTTGTCCTGGTGGTCTTCCCCTGGATTTTCTTCGTGCGCAAACCTGAGGTCAGCTGGGCAGCAATAATCGGCGTCGGACTCTTTATGAGCGCCGGCCAGTTCGGGCTGCTGTACCTGGCCATGGCGCTGGGCATGCCGGCTGGTCTGGCCTCACTGGTACTCCAGGCGCAGGTTCTGCTTACGGTTCTGTTGGCCGCCGTGTTCCTTGGCGAGCGGCCCAGCGGGCGTCAGTTGGCCGGCGTCGTACTTGGCGTCGCCGGCCTGACGGTAGTGGCGGTGGGCCGCAGTGCCGTTGCCCCGCTACTTCCGTTCCTCATTGTGCTGGCCGCGGCGCTTTCCTGGGCTGTGGGCAACGTGGTTGCACGCAAAGCCAAGGCGGCCTCGGGGCTGGGGCTGGTGGTCTGGTCGGGTGCGGTGGTCCCGCTCCCGCTCGCCGGACTTTCACTGATCATCGATGGTCCCGATGCCATCACCGCAACGATCGGAGACCTCCAGCCCGCCACTGTCCTGAGCGCGCTCTACACCGCGGTTTTCGCTTCGATGGTGGGCTACGGGATCTGGAACCGGCTGCTCGCGAAATACTCGCCGTCGGCCGTGGTCCCGTTCACGCTGCTAGTGCCGGTCGTGGGGATGAGCGCCGCGTGGCTGGCCCTGCAGGAGGTGCCCTCGGCCACGGAAGTGGCTGGCGGACTGCTCCTGCTGGGAGGAGTGGCGACGGCGGTGCTCACCAGAAGCGGTGGGCGGATGCAACGGCAGGGCCCCGCTTTGCCGCCAGCTTTGGGCCCGGCTTCGGCCAGTGGCTTGCGGGTCGCAGACGCCGACGAACAAAACCTACAGCGACTGCAGGGATCAGCCAGCGGAAAACCGTCCCAGAACTGACATGAAGGGATCGACTGCCCGTCTCGCTGAGGTCCTGTTCGGTGGTCCATACAGGTTTCACCGATTGAGGCCCGGTCTCGCTCGGACCTACATCATCGCGCTGGCTCCGCCGTCTACAACCAGGTGGGTTCCCGTGACCCATTTCGCTTCTTCGGAGGCGAGGTAGAGGCCGGCATACGCGACGGCGATCGGGTCCCCGGGTTTGCCGTCAATCGTGCGCTCGACGATCGGGGCGACCGGTGCGTTCTCGCCAAATTCCTCGAACATCGCGAGTACCGGCGGAGTCGCCATGACACCAGGACTCACGCAATTGACGCGAATCCCGACGGCGACACCTTCGGCGGCGAGCTGCCGAGTCAGGGCGATAACGGCCCCTTTCGCGGCGGCATGGGCGGCCTGCGGCAGGGCTCGGGCACCCTGGATTCCGGCGCCCGAACCGATGTTGACGATTGCACCGCCGACGGCGGCCAGATGCGGCCAGGCGCTTTGGCAGGCATGCCACACCAGGTCCAGCTCGTTCTGGATGGTGAACCGGTATTCCTCGCCGCTCATCTGGGCGAACGGCGCGAATTTCGGCATGCTGGCGTTGTTGTAGAGCACGTCGATGCGGCCGTGGCGTTCGATCGCGCCGGCGACCCAGCGATCGATGTTTTCCCGGTTGCCCAGGTCCAAGGGGGCGCTTGATTCGATCGCGCCTCCGTCGGCCTCCACCAGGCGGACCGTCTCTGCAGCTCCGTCGGCATCGAGGTCGCAACCGACGACCGTGGCACCCTCACGTGTGAACAGCCGGGCGGTCACCCGGCCCATTCCGCCCCCGATTCCTGTCAACAGGACGACTTTTCCTTCCAGACGACCACCGGCCATGGTTCCTTCTCCGTTCAACTCGTCATATGTATTGGGCCCCATGCAACCACGGCGAGGAGGGGGCCAGAGGCCGGAGCGGTGTGATGGTGCAGTTTGTGCACACTTCTGTGCACGAACTGCACCATGGGGCCGGAATCTCCCCACTCCGGTGCCAGATGGCACAGGATGAACGGCACGTGTTAGACACGACACACTGCATCAAAGGAGATCCAGATGAGCAACACCCCCATGACGTCGACTCGCCCGCTCCCGCCCGGCGTTACCGAATCCGACCTCGAAGAGGCACTGGCCGCGTTCGCCGTCGCGATCGGCGAAGACAATGTCGCAAGCGATGCCGAGTCCCTGCAGGACTTCCAGGATCCCTTTCAGGTTCCCGGCTCCGCCACGAATCTCCCCTCCGCCGTCGTCAGCCCGACGAGCACCGAGGACGTCCAGGCGATCGTTCGGATCGCCAACGAGCACCGCATCCCGTTGTGGCCCATTAGCCGCGGCAAGAACAACGGCTACGGCGGTGCCGCACCTCAGGTGCGTGGCTCAGTAATGGTGTCGTTCCGGAGCATGAACCGCGTTCTGGAGATTAACGAAGAGCTCGGCTACGCGATTGTTGAGCCCGGCGTGAGCTGGTACGACCTGCACGAAGCGATCAAGGCCGGCGGGCACAACCTTGTCGCGTCCATCGTCGACATAGGTTGGGGAGGCGTCGTCTCGAACACGCTCGAGCATGGGCTCACCTACATGCCGTACTCGATCGACCAGGCCTCGCACTGCGGGTTCGAGGTCGTGCTCCCGAACGGAGACCTCATGCGAACCGGCTCGGGCGCGATGGACAACAACCCGACCTGGCCGCTGTACAAGCGAGGCCTGGGGCCGACCTCGACCGAGATGTTCATGCAGTCGAACTACGGAATCGTCACGAAGATGGGCTACTGGCTCATGCCGAAGCCCGAGGTGTACATGCCGCTCTGGCTGCGCGTCTGGGATGACGCGCAGATGCCCGCCGTGGTCGATGCGCTGCGCGAACTCATGCTCGCCGGCGCCATCGACATGCGCCCGCAGCTGTCGAACACGCTGTGCATGGCATCGATGCTCACCACGCGCGCCGAGTGGTTCGACGGCGAGGGGCCGATGCCCGAGGAAATCATCGACAAAATCGCCAAGGAGTTGGGACTGGGACGCTGGATGATGCGGTTCGCGCTCTACGGAGACGAAGCGGTGGTCGATCACAACTTCGAGAAGCTCAAGACGCGCTTCTTGCAGATCCCGAGCGTAGAGCTCATGGGCGAGAAGCACGGGGCCGATGCGTGGGAGACGCTGCCCAATCCGCACGAGCGCGTGCAGATCGGCGTGCCGAGCCAGGATCTCTACAAGATGGCAGGATGGTCTGGCGGCGAGGAGGGAGGCCACGTCGATTTCTCGCCGGTAATCCCGCTCACGTCCCAGCACGCGATGGCCGCGCAGAAGCTGATGGCCGAGATGTGCGCCGAAGCGGGCCTTGATTTCCTTGGTGGCATGCTCCCCATCAACGCGCGCGCAACCACGTTTATCAACGTCATCCCCTTCGACACGAAAAACCCGGAGCAGGTCGCCAAAGCGTACGCCGTGGCCAAGCGCATGGTCGCCGAGGCCGGCAAGCGCGGCTACGGCGAATACCGGGCGCACCTGTCCTTCATGGATCTCGCGGCCGACCAGTTCGGCTTCAACGACCACGCGCTGCGGCGCTTCAACGAGACGATCAAGGACACGCTCGACCCGAACGGAATCATCGCTCCGGGCAAGTCAGGGATCTGGGGCACCCGACTGCGGGAGGCCGGCTTCCCCCAGGCCTGATCGCGCATCTTTGGGGAGCCCCCCGCCCCGCCCAACGGGCGGGTGCTGGGGAAGATCCCGCCCTAACAAACGGGCGGGGTCTTCCCCACAGGCTCCGGCAGATGCCTGGCTTCCCGTGGGGCGCAGCCGTGGACCTCGCGGAAGGCTCTGCTGAAGCTTGCCGGATGGCGGTATCCCCACCTCGTCGCGACCGTCGCGATCGTCGATTCCGGGGACCGCCGCAGCTCGCCCACGGCACCCTCGAACCGGCGTTCGCGGATCCAGGCCGACACTCCGGTGCCGGAGGCCGAAAAGAGCTTGTGGACGTAGCGCGTGGACACGTAGTGGGCCCGAGCGATCCGCTCTGGCCCGAGTTCCGGGTCGTGCAGGTGGTCCATCACGAACCGCTGCATCCGCGCAAGCAGTACCTCGGGCCGGGAACGCGGATCGGAAATCTCCTGCGCGCCGTACATGCTGCGAAGCAAGGGCAGCAGCATCTCTGCAGCGCCTTCCCCGTCAGGGCTTGAGAGCCCGCCGCCGCTCGTTGTGGTTCGGGCTAGCTGTACGAGGAACGGGGTTCCCGGCCCAGCGAGCCGTCCCTGGCCCGAATCCACCCGTGTCGCGGAACGCCGGGCGATGCCCTCGGCCTGCGCCCCGATGAACCATTTGGGAATGCTGAATACGAGCACCTCGAAACCCTTGCGGCCCTCAAAGGTGGAAGGCCGCGACGTATCGTGGCACGCAATGTCACCGGGGCGAAGAAGGCAGCTGCGATCGTCCTGTTCGATATGGATCGTGCCCCTGGTCATCAGATACAGCAAGATGCACTCCGGATCGGCGGTCGCGATCATCCGCTGCGTGCGTGCCACCCGGTGGGCAAGCCCCTGGATGGACCGGACCCCGACCGGCCCGACCTGGCCACCGGCCAAGCGGGCGTCGAAGGTGGGCGCTCCGACCGATTCGACGTGCATCGGGAAGAAGCGTTCGGCGATCCCCGCCGACCAGTAGTCCCGGCGCTCGGCCGGAGGAACCGACCGAGTATCCAGGACGGAAGTCATTGGTCCACCTCAGATGAGGATCCGTCGTAGATCTGCGGTGCAGCTAAGCACATGCCGAGTAGGGGAGGGCGGGCGTTGCCGTGGGC
>NZ_CAKKMF010000091.1 GCF_918697925.1 Arthrobacter sp. Bi26 | reverse complement strand
TCACCGACGAGCAGCTGGAAGCGGACCTCTACCGGCCGCCGTACTACCACCCCGGCATGGACTCCCCCGAGATCCAGTACCTGATGGGCCGCCGCAAGGAACTCGGCGGCTTCGTCCCCGAGCGGCGGCCGGACCACGTGCCCGTGGAACTTCCCGATCCCGCGACATATGAGGTGGCCAAAAGAGGTTCCGGGAAGCAACGGGCCGCCACCACCATGGCCTTCGTCCGCCTGCTCAAGGACCTGCTCCGGGACAAGAACTTCGGACACCGCATCGTCCCGATCGTGCCAGATGAATCCCGCACGTTCGGCATGGACGCGTTCTTCCCCTCGGCGAAGATCTACAACCCGGACGGCCAGGGCTACCTGTCCGTGGACCGGGATTTGGTCCTTGCCTATAAGGAATCGGCCAAGGGCCAGCTGATCCACCCGGGCATCAATGAGGCCGGGGCGGTGGCCGCGTTCACCGCCGCGGGCACGTCCTACGCCACTCACGGCGAACCGCTCATCCCGGTCTACGTGTTCTACTCGATGTTCGGGTTCCAGCGCACCGGCGATTCCTTCTGGGCCGCCGCGGACCAGATGACCCGCGGGTTCATCATCGGCGCCACCGCCGGCCGCACCACCCTGACCGGCGAAGGCCTGCAGCACGCCGACGGCCACTCCCCCATCCTGGCCGCGACCAACCCGGCCGTCATCACCTACGACCCCGCGTACGGCTACGAAATGGGCCACATCATCCGGGACGGCCTGGAGCGGATGTACGGTCCGGAGTCGGAAGACCGGAACCTCATGTACTACCTCACGGTCTACAACGAGCCGATCGTCCAGCCGGCCGAACCCGAGAACCTCGACGTCAACGGCGTGCTGAAAGGCATCTACCGGGTGTCGGCGTCGGACTGTGAAGGGCCCAAGAGCCAGATCCTGGCCTCCGGCGTGTCCGTTCCCTGGGCCCTCGAAGCCCAGCGGATCCTCGCCGAGGACTGGGGCGTCTCCGCCGACGTCTGGTCCGTGACGTCCTGGACCGAACTGCGCCGCGACGCCATGGCCGCCGAGGAAGAAGCCTTCCTCAACCCCGGCCAGCCTGCCCGCGTCCCGTTCGTGACCGAGCAGCTCGCCGGCGCCACCGGCCCGATCGTGGCAGTCACGGACTACATGAAGGCCGTGCCGGACCAGATCCGCCAGTTCCTGCCGCACCAGTTCGCCTCGCTCGGCGCCGACGGCTTCGGCTTCTCCGACACCCGCGCCGCGGCACGCCGCTTCTTCAAGAACGACATCCACTCGATTGTGGTGAAGACCCTGCAGCTGCTCGCCTCGCGCGGAGAGGTCGACGGCGGGGTGCCCGCCTATGCGATGGACCGCTACAAGCTCCTGGATGTCACCGCAGGGACCACCGGCGGAGCGGGTGGCGACGCCTGACGCCGTCGAGTGGGCAGTTGACGGCAGTGTTCCGCCCCGGGGCTGCCGTCACCTGCCATCCGGGTGCATAGGCTGGGACCATGGCTGACTCATCGGAACCGCTCACGACGGCGGGATCAACAACGGCGGTGCTGCTGGCCGCCGGAGCCGGGACGCGGCTGGGACTCGGGCCCAAGGCGCTGCTCCCCTTCCATGGCCGCACACTGGTCGAAGTGCTTGCTGACGTGCTGCTCGCGGGCGGCTGCCGGGAAGTTGTGACAGTCCTCGGCGCGGACGCGGCAACGGTCCGCGCCGCTACCGACCTCAGCCGGCACCGGGTCATCGACAACCCTGGCTGGGACACCGGAATGGGCAGTTCGTTCCGGACGGGAGTTGCCGCGGCGGCCCCCGAGGACCATGTGCTCATCGCGCTGGTGGACCAGCCCGGCCTCACCCCGGAGACCGTGGCCCGGCTGCTGGCAGCCCACCGGCCGGGCCGGGCGACGGCGGCCGCCTACCGCGATGCGGAGGGGAAGCTGCAGCGGGGACATCCGCTGCTGCTCGACGCCGGACTTCGCGCTGAAGCCGCGGAAACAGCAGCGGGCGACGCCGGAGCACGTGTCTTCCTGCGGACCCACCCGGACCTGGTTGATCTGGTGGACTGCAGCGACCTCTCAGGCGGCGAGGACCTCGACTCACCCGACCAGCTGCACCTCCTCGATTAAGCCAACAGCTCCTGCAGGCCACGCTTGAACCCGGCCCTGCCGCCATGGGCCGGATGCCTGATTTTCGGGACATCCAGGCCGCTCCTCTGCAGGCTGCGGTGCGCCACATTGCCCACGGCCACCACGGTTTCGATGCGAAACGCCTCGATCAATGCCTGCCAAAACGGAGTTCCAAGTGCAGCCTCGGAAGCCCTTGGCGTGCGGTTGGACAGCGGCCGCCCGGGCACGTGGGTGTGCCACGGGCAGGCACTCCACAGCAGGGGCAGGAACTCCAGCTCCGCCAGGACCTGCCACATCACCGTGGCCGTCGGTTCCGCGGCTATGCCTTCGGCATCGGTCGGAAGCACGTACCCCTTCCCCGGCCCAAACAGCCCAAACTCGTTGGCAGGGCCTTCGAGCATGGAGCGGTTTGTGAAGGGAATCCCGGTGATCCTCATGCCCCGGAATCCCGGCGCTTCGCCCAGCAGCAGCACCTTCGGGCGCCGGTCCAGCATTTCCTGCAGATAGAGCTCCAGGTTCCGGCGGCGCACGGCATTGCCGGCAGCGGCAGAATCAAAGAAGTTCTGGCAGTCCGGCCCGGTCTGCACGGACGCCAGCCGATCGACGAAGGCCCGGATCGCGGGATCGGCCATTCAGGGCGCTCCCCGGGAAGGGACCAGCCCTGCTTCTTTCAGGCCCAGGTAGATCTTGTCCCGGGAGATCGGCAGCTCGGAGAACCTCACGCCGGTGGCGTTCCGGATGGCATTCGCGAGCGCCGGCGCCACCGGGTTGAACGGGCTCTCGCTCATGGACTTCGCACCCAGCGGGCCCAGCTTGTCGCTGGTGTCGGCGAAGTAGACCTCGCTGCGCGGCACGTCGGCGAAGGCGGGGACGTGGTACTGCCGCAGGACGTCCGTTCTCACGCGGCCGGCGTCGTCCACTTTGACCTCCTCGTAGAGCGCGGAGCCGAGGGCCTGCGCGATCCCGCCTTCGATCTGGCCGCGGCACTGGCGCGGATTGACCACCACGCCGGCATCGGCAGCCTGCACGCTCTGCAGAATCCGCAACTCCCCTGTCCCGGTGTTCACTGCCACCCGAAAGCCCTGGACGTTGAACGCCACTGAGCGCGGGGTCCCGCCCCAGCGCCCTTCGGCGGCGAGCTCGACGCCGGCCTGCTCCGCGGCGTCGTAAATCTCCGTGAGCGGCACCCGCGTTCCCTCGCAGAGAACGGCATCCTGCTCCAGCACGCAGCCGGAGGGCTGCACGCGGCGGCTGCCGGCGGCGAAGACGCGGATGCGGAGGGCGAGCTCCTCTGCGGCGGCCAGCGTCGCCTTGCCCGCCACCACGGTGCCGGCAGATCCGAACGCACCGGAATCGTGGTCCACGAGGTCGGTGTCGGACTGCCGCACAGTGACCCGGGCGGCAGTGGTGGACAGCGCGGTGGCCGCGAGCTGCGTGTGGACGGTGGTGGTGCCGTTGCCGAATTCTGCCGTCCCGACGTCGGCGGCGTACGTCCCGTCGGGCAGCAGCCGGAGCCTGGAATGGGCAAAGTGGCCGCGTGGCGGGACGGTGTCGATCATGGACAGGGCCGTCCCCTCCCCGAGGACCCAGTCAGGGTCCAGCCTGTCGAGGCCGGCCGCGCGGTAGCGTTCCTGTCCACGGGCCAGGGCGTCCTCCACCAGCTTTATGCACTGGTCCAGGCCGTAGCTGCCGTAGCGGACGTCCTCTTGGGGCTCGTCGCGGGTGGAAAGCATGTCGTCGCCTTCCCGGACCATGTTCAGGCGGCGGAACTCCAGGGGGTCCATGCCGATCCCCGTCGCGAGCTCGTCGATGCCTGATTCGATCGCGAAGATCATTTGGCTGAGCCCATAGCCGCGGAAGGCACCCGCCGGCACGGTGTTGGTGTAGACGGCGTGGGCGTCCACTTTCTTGTTGGCGCACCTGTACACCGCCAGCGACTCGCCGCAGCCGTGGAACATGACGCCGGTCGCGTGGTTGCCGTAGGCGCCGGTGTTGGTGAGCACCTCCAGCTTCAGTGCCGTCAGCCTGCCGTCGCGGCTGGCGCCGGCCTTGAGATGGATGGTGAAGGGATGCTTGGTGGTGGCGGCGGTGAACTGTTCGGTCCGGGTGAATTCAAGCTGCACGGGGCGGTTGAGCTTCAGGGCTGCCAGCGCCACGACGTCCTCGGTGAGCACCTCTTGCTTGCCGCCAAAGCCGCCGCCTACCCGTCCCGCCACCACCCGGATCTGCTCTTCCGGCAGACCGAATACCCGGCACAGGGTCCGCCGCACCAGGAACGGGACCTGGCTGGACGTGCGGATCAGCAGCCGCCCGTCGCTGCCGAAGGAGGCGATGGAGGCATGGGTTTCGAGCGCCATGTGCTGCACCCGTTGGGTCCGGTAGGTGTGTTCGTGGATGAAGTCCGCCGCGGCGAAACCGGCCGACACATCGCCGAGCTCGGAATGCAGCTCGGCCACGACGTTCCGTTCGGGCCGGCTGATGCGGGCCGCGGCTGCGTCCTTGTCCCCATGGAGGGCGGGGGCCCCGGGGAGCATGGCGTTCTCCGGGGTGAAGACGGCGTCCAGTACCTCGTAGTCGACCTTCAGGGCCCGCACGCCTGCCTCCGCCGCCGCCACCGTGCCGGCGACCACGGCCGCGACCCGCTGGCCGATGAACCGCACCACGTCGTCGAACACGCGGGTGTCGTCAGGATCGTCGGTGTAGAGCTCGTGCTGCGCGGTCGAAAACAGCTGCGCCGGGGAGTCTTCGTGGGTGAAGACCGCCGCGACGCCGGGAATCGTCAGCGCGGCCGCGGCGTCGATGGCGCGGATCCGGGCGTGGGCATGCGGGGAGCGCAGCAGCTTCACGTGCAGCAGCCCGGGCAGTTCTTCGGCCGGGACGTCCAGGGTGTAGCGGGCCTGCCCCGTGACGATGGCGAGGCCGGCGGGTGCGGGAACATCGTCGCCCAGTTGTCCGGGGCGCGGCTCCGGCCGGCCGCGCCCCTCCGATGCCGTGTCCGTACCAGGGGTGTCCGGCTGGCTCGCCCTCCCGCAGACGGCGTCCTCGATGGCCGTGTACCCAGTGCACCGGCACAGGTTGCCCTTCAGGTTCCGCGGCAGGTCCGCCTTCTGCTCGTCATCGAAGGTCGCGGCCGTCATCACCATGCCGGCCGTGCAAAAACCGCACTGGAAGCCCTGCCGGTCCAGGAACTGCTGCTGCATCGGATGGAGTGCGGTGCCGTCGGGGTCATCGGATCCGCCGGAGGCGCAGGTGGCGGCCAACCCTTCCACCGTAGTGACGGCGTGGCCCTCGGCGCGGACGGCGGGATAAATGCAGCTGTGCACCGGCACCCCGTCCACATGCACGGTGCACGCGCCGCAGTCGCCGGCGTCGCAGCCCTTTTTCACGCCGAGGCTCCCCTGTTCGCGAAGGAACGTCCGCAGGCACTGCCCGGGGCGGGGTCCGGCCTGCGCCGGGCTGCCGTTGATCTCGATTGACATGTTCAGGCCTCTTCCGTCCGGGACCCGGCGCTTAAGGGCCTGCCCCGCGGCGGCCAGAAATCACCGGATACGCGTAGCGGATCACGGCCTGCCGGGGCGGTGAGCTCGGCCCGGATTTCATGGGCCAGCCGGTACGTCATGTCCTTGCGCCAGGCGGGCAGGCCGTGGACGTCGTCGTGGTACAGCTCATCGGGGATGGCGGCATCCAATGAGGCGGAGAGGGCGTCGGCGAGCGCCGCCGCGGAGGACGTCAGGCGCAGCTGCACGGGGCGTTTGGTGGCTGCGGTGACGGTCAGGACCAGGGAGCCGCCGGCGTCGAGCCTTCCGATCAGCAGCACCGCGGACCTGCCCAGGTTGCTCAGCGACAGCCGGCGGAAGGCCACCCGGGAGGACAGGGACGCCGCCGGCAGGCTCACGCTGCGCAGGAGCTCGCCGGGAGCGAGGGCGTTGGTCCCGTCGCCCGTGACGAACTCCAGCACGGGGAGCGTGCGGCGGGCGCCGCCGGGGCCCAAAATGGTAGCTGTGCCGTCGAGCGCCGCGCAGAGCGAGATCATGGGCCCGGCCGGCAGGGAGGTGCACAGGTTGCCGCCCACGGTGGACATGGTCCAGACCTTGAAGGAGGCCACAAAGGACTCGCAGCAGGGCCGGACGAGCTCCACGCCGGGCCAGTCCCCGGCCAGTCCCCGGCCAGCGTCCGAATCAGGGAAGGCATACAGTTGCGCGATGGTGCAGGTTGCCGCCAGCTCGATGCCCGCCGCTGAGACGGCCAGGGGTGTCCAGTCCGTGAAGCCGAGGTCCAGGAGACGCCGGAGCGGTTCCTGTCCGGGGCCGGGGCTCCCGGCGGAGAAAAGCACGGTGCCCCCCGCGAGCCAGGCGTCGCCTTCGCGCCACTGCGCCGGATCCGCGGTGCGGACCACGGCCTCGATGGTGTTCATGTCCACTGGGCCTCCTGAGGTTCCGGCATGCCGGCGCTGCTGTCGTGATGGCTGCTGGCGTGATGACCGCTGTCGTGATGACTGCTGTCGTGATGACTTGGGGCGTAATGGTGAATGGGGCCGCTGACATCCTTCAGGGACACGCTGCCCTGGGCCAGGCCGGCGGCTTTGCTCCGGCTGGCCACGAGTTCTGCCGTGATGGACACCGCGACCTCTTCCGGTGTGACGGCCCCGAGGTCCAGGCCGATGGGTGAGTGCAGCCGGGCCAGGTCCCCGTCGGCCACACCGGCCTGCCGCAGGGCATCGATCCGCGCGCGGTGGCTGCGCCTGGACCCCATGGCGCCGACATAGGCCACGTCCAGGCCGAGGGCGGCCTGCAGGAGCGGGACATCGAATTTGGGATCGTGCGTGAGAACGCAGATCACCGTACGGGCGTCGGTGCGGCCACCCCGCGCCTGGTCCGCCAGATACCGGTGCGGCCAGGCAGTGGCCACCTCGTCCGCGGCGCTGAACCTGTCCTGCTGCGCGAACGCCGGGCGAGCATCGCACACCGTGACGTGGAAGCCAAGGAGTTTCGCGGCCGGCAGGAGTGCCGCACCGAAGTCATTGGCGCCGAAGATCAGCAGGCGCGCCGCCGGCAGCCGGCTCTCCACCAGCAGGCTCACGGGTTCCGGCTGGCAGTCCCCCGCGGGCGCGATCCGGACCAGTCCGGTACGGCCTCCCCTCAGCAGCGGTTCCAGCTGGGCTGCCGCGGCCAGCAGTACGCGCCCGGCACCGGCGGAACCTCCCGTTCCCAGCAGCGCGGCGAGCTCGGCCGACTCCAGTACCTGGAAAGCCGCCGGGTCAGGAACCACGACGGCGCCGCCTCCGCCGGCGTCCACCCTGCGGATCAGCGCCGCCCCGCCGGCCGGATGCCGCCCGGCCAGGCCGGCCAGGCTGTCCAGCCATAGCCGGCCGGGCCCTGCGCCCAGGGGCTCGACGTGGATTTCCAGCCCACCGCCACAGGTCAGTCCGGCGGCGAACGCGTCCTCGGGGCTGTAGCCGAAGAACTCCCGGCGCGACCGGCCGTCGCGCAGTGCCTCCAGGGCCGCTTCCACAACGGCCCCTTCAACGCAGCCGCCAGACAGGCTTCCGAGCACCTCCCCGGTCTCCGAGACCAACATGGACGTGCCCACGGGCCGCGGCACCGATCCGGCAGCGCCCACCACGGTGGCCACCGCGCAGCGCTGCCCGGGCGCGGCAGGCCGCCATGTGCCTAAGTGCGGGAGCAGATCCAACATGGCCGCAGTCACCGGCGCTAATAGTCGGTCCTGGACTCGAACGAGTTCCAGGCGTTGAAGGGATCCAGGGCCGCGGGAGCTTGCGGGTCTGTCAGTTCCAGCCTGCCCACCGGCATGAGCGCGTCGCGCTGATCGTTTTCGAAGTATTCGTAGAAGACGGCGTCATCGAACCCCGCGGACGCGGCATCGTGCCGGTCCGCGGCGAACACCACGCGTGACACCCGCGCCCACAGCGCGGACGCCAGGCACATGGGGCACGGCTCGCAGCTGCAGTAGAGCGTGGCTCCGCTGAGATCGAAGTTGCCCAGGTCGCTGCAGGCCCGCCGGATGGCCGTGACCTCGGCGTGCGCCGTGGGATCGTTGGTGGCGGTGACGCGGTTGACGCCTTCGAACGCTTGCCCGTCCGCAGTGACCACCACAGCGCCGAACGGGCCGCCGCCGTTCAGGACGTTGGCCGTGGCCAACTCGATGGATCTCGCCAGGAACTTCCGGGCCGTATCGGCTGTAGTCATGCTGCCACTCCCTAACCTGCGGAAGCCGGTACACCGCGACGGGAACGCAAGGGCCGGACGCGACGGTGACCAGTCTTCAGCATGTGCCTTGAAGGTTGCGCCTGGTAGATAGCTTCCCGGGATCGGGCTGCCCGCCGTTGGCAAGATCGACAGTAGCACCGGGACGTCCGCGCGGCGCGCCCTAGTTGATGGAAGCCCGGTTTCTTTATGTGAAATCTCTATTTCCGGGTCTTCACGCCAACGCCCTACCGCCCCAAGTAACGCCTACCGGCCAAAGAGCGGCAGCGCGCGGAGCCATCGGGAAAAGCCGCGGTCCCTCCGCTCGCAGTCGGCCGGAATGTAGAAGTCCGGGTCCGTAGCACCGAAGTCCGTCGCGCCGAACGGCAGGTACAGCTCCTGCCCGGGCGCCGGAAATTCAATGGCACTGTCCTTCTCCTGCGAGTCCATGGACTCCTCCTCGTTCATTGTGTGGCCGCTTCCTCGCACCGGGATGGATCACTTCAGTGCAGTTCCGCAATTTGGAAATAATTTATTGTTGTGTGGAAAAGACTAGAAGCCTCCGGAGTCGGCGGTCAAGGGCTGCGGCCACCGCGGTCACAAACGGATTTTTCGAAAAGTGATGTACACCACGCCGGGTCCGGGCTACGCTTAATCCCAATTCGTGGCGCAGGTCACGTAACCTGGGAGCAGCAGGCAGGGTCGTAATGAGCTGGCATCAACTGATGTCGGCTCTTTTTTGTGGGCCGACGGAATGAGAAACGCGCAGGAAACAAGCGCTTAATTTCTATGTGGGACTTTGGTGCCACATACCTGAAGTTGGGAATCAGACCATGAGCAACAAGATCGTCCTCGGCCACAACCAGTACGGAAAAGCCGAAGTCCGGGTCGTCAAGATCACCAGGGACACCGACCGCCATGAAATCGAAGACCTGAACGTCACCTCGCAGCTGCGGGGGGACTTCGCGGCGGCCCACCTCGAAGGCGACAACAGCCATGTGGTAGCCACGGACACCCAAAAGAACACGATCTACGCCTTCGCCCGGGACGGCATCGGCTCCCCGGAAGCCTTCCTGCTGCGGCTGGGCAAGCACTTTACCTCGAACTTCGGCTGGGTCACCGGCGGCCGCTGGGCGGCCGAGTCCTACAAATGGGACCGGATCCAGGCCCACGGGGCCGGGCACGACCACTCTTTCGTCCGCAGCGGCCAGGAAGTCCGCACCGCGGTTCTTGTCCGCGACGGCGGTACCGAGCACCTCATCGCCGGGCTCAAGGACCTCACCGTGCTGAAGTCGACCCAGTCCGGGTTCAGCGGCTTCCCGCGGGACAAGTACACCACCCTCCCGGAAACGTCCGACCGCATCCTCGCCACGGACGTATCGGCCCGCTGGCGCTTCAAGGCCGGCACCGATTTCGGCACGTTCGACTTCAACAAGAGCTACGAGGACGTCAAGAGCCTGCTGCTGGAGGGGTTCAGCGAAAAGTACTCCCACGCCCTGCAGCAGACCCTCTTCGACATGGGCGCCAAGGTCCTTGAAGCGCACACCGAGATCGACGAGATTAAGTTCTCCATGCCCAACAAGCACCACTTCCTCGTTGACCTCTCGCCCTTTGGCCTCGACAACCCCAACGAGGTCTTCTTTGCCGCCGACCGCCCCTACGGCCTGATCGAGGCCACGGTCCAGCGTGAAGACGCTGCACCGGCCGAGATCGCCTGGTCCGGGATCGCCGGCTTCTGCTAGGACTCCCGAACAGGCCGGCCCGGGCTTCCGGCGCCGGCACTCAAGTAAACGTTAGCCAGACATTGTTAGCCGGACGACGACGTCCGCCATGAACCAAGAAGGTCTGCCATGAACGCACGCAAGAAACTGACCGCCCGGCTGCCACGCACCGGCGGCACCGGAGGCTCCGGCGGCACTCCCCGCCCCGAAGACCAACGGCTCTCCGCCGGAAGCAGCTTCGCCTACGGCTTCCAGCACGTCCTGACCATGTACGGCGGCATCATCGCCGTCCCCCTGATCGTCGGCCAGGCCGCCGGCCTGGCGCCCGCCGACGTCGGGGTCCTGATCGCCGCGGCCCTCTTCATGGGCGGCCTGGCAACCCTGCTCCAGACCCTGGGCGTGCCGTTCTTCGGCTCCCAGCTCCCCCTGGTCCAGGGCGTCTCCTTCGCCAGCGTGGCGACCATGGTCGCCATCGTCACCGGTGGAGGTGGCCTCCCGGCCGTCTTCGGCGCCGTCATTGCCTCTGCAGCCATCGGGTTGCTGATCGCCCCGGTGTTCTCCAAGATTGTCCGGTTCTTCCCGCCGGTGGTCACCGGCACAGTCATCACCACCATCGGCCTCACGCTGATGCCCGTGGCGGCCAACTGGGCCATGGGCGGGAACAAGAAGGCGGAGGACTACGGGAGCGTGGCCAACATCGGGCTGGCGGCCATTACCCTGGCCCTCGTGCTCCTGTTGAGCAAGGTCGGCAACGCCACCATTTCCCGCCTGTCCATCCTGCTGGCCATGGTGGCCGGAACGGGGGTCGCCGTCGTGACCGGCATGGCGGACTTCTCGAAGGTCGGCGACGGCCCGATCGTCGCCTTCCCCGCGCCGTTCCACCTCGGCGCGCCCACTTTCGAGGCTGCCGCCATCATCTCCATGCTGATCGTGGTCCTGGTGATCCTGACCGAGACGATGGCCGACATCCTGGCCGTCGGCGAGATCGTGGGCACCCGGGTCGATTCGAAGCGGATCGCCGCGGGCTTGCGGGCCGATATGGTTTCCAGCCTCGTGGCGCCGGTCTTCGGCTCTTTCACGCAGAGCGCGTTCGCCCAGAACGTTGGCCTGGTCGCCGTCACCAAGATCAAGAGCCGCTACGTGGTGGCGGCCGGCGGTGTCATCCTGGTGCTGCTGGGCCTGCTGCCGGTGCTCGGCCGCGTGGTCGCGGCGGTTCCCACGGCCGTCCTGGGCGGTGCGGGGATCGTGCTCTTCGGCACTGTGGCCGCGAGCGGCATCCGCACCCTGGCCAAGGTGGAGTACCGGAACAACATGAACCTGATCATCGTCGCCGCCTCCATCGGTTTCGGGATGATCCCGATCGCCGCCCCCACCTTCTACGACAAGTTCCCCAGCTGGTTCGGAACGATTTTCCACTCCGGCATCAGCTCCGCGGCCGTCATGGCCATCACGCTGAACTTGCTCTTCAACCACTTGAAGAAGGGCAACTCGGAGAACCAGTCGGTCTTCGTGGCCGGAACCGGCCGGGTCATCCGCGAGGAAGACCTTCAGTGCCTGGCCGAGGGCGACCGCTATGAGAACGGCAAACTGATCGACTCCGACGGCAAGGAAGTCCCGGTGGAGTCCGCCGCGACATCCGGGCACTAGTCCCTGCGCCCCCGGCCGGCATGAGCGTTGCGGCCCCTCCCCCGGAAGGAAAAGGGGCCGCAACGTGGCCTGGCAGAATGCGCCACGGCCGCTGGAGGTCAGCTCTTGTTGAGGTCCTGGGAAATCGCCAGGGCGGCCTCGCGCAGCAACGGCACCGCCCGGTCCGCGAAGGACTCGTCCACCCGGGATACGGGCCCGGAGACGGAAATCGCCGCGGGGGTCGGCGCATTGGGGATGGCAATCGCGAAGCAGCGGACGCCGATCTCCTGCTCTTCCTCATCGATGGAATAGCCGCGGCTGCGGATCAGCTTCAAGTCGGCGAACAGGGACTCGACGTCGCCGATGCTCTTCGGAGTGGGGGTGGGCATGCCCTTTCGGGTGACGATGCCACGCACCGTCTCATCGTCCAGCTGGGCCAGGATCGCCTTGCCCATGCCGGTGGCATGCATGTAGCCGCGGCGGCCCACTTCGGTGATCATCCTCATGGAGTGCAGGGACGGGACCTGGGCCACGTACATCACCATGTCAGAGTCCAGCACGGCCATGTTGGCGGTCTCGCCGAGCCGTTCCACGAGGGACTGGAGCTGCGGCCGCGCGAGCGCCCCCAATTGCTTGTTCGCCGCCTCGCCCAGCCGGATCAGGCGCGGGCCCAGGGCATAGCGGCGGTTCGGCAGCTGCCGGATATAGCCCAGCGTGACGAGGGTGCGCAGCAGCCGGTGGATGGTGGGAAGCGGCAGATCGGTGGAGGACGAGAGTTCGCTGAGGGTGACGTCGCCGCCGGCATCAGTGATCAGTTCCAGAAGTTCGAAAACGCGTTCAACGGACTGCACGCCTCCGGGGGCTTTTTCCGCCATAACTTTGCTCTCCTGAGGGGTTGCTTACGACAAATTTTATCCACATCGTGAAAAAAGTGCTTAGTGGACCCAAGATACAATACCGCCAGCCCGCCGTCGACGGGCTACGGGGCTTGTATTTCCACAAAGTAGATAATAATATCCATAATACGAAATAATTGAGTTCAGCGAGAGCCCGTCAACGGGCCGACTAGGAGGAAATTCAATGGCGAATCCCAGCCCCGGAAATTCGATCACCCTGCGCGTGGAGGCTCCGTCCAGCGTCACGGCCACCAGCGAACTGGCCGCCGCCGTCGGAGCCGCCGGCGCCGCGATCACAGCCCTGGACGTCACCGAGTCCCACCACGAGACCCTGGTAGTCGACGTCACCTGCAACACCACGGACGACGCCCACGCCGCACGCGTCAAGGACGCGCTCAACGCGCTCGACGGCGTCACGGTCCGGAACGTCTCGGACCGCACCTTCCTGATGCACCTCGGCGGCAAGCTGGAGGTTGTCCCGAAGGTCGCCCTGCGCAACCGCGACGACCTCTCCCGTGCCTACACCCCCGGCGTCGCCCGTGTCTGCCTGGCGATCGCCGAAAACCCCGAGGCCGCCCGGAACCTGACCATCAAACGCAACACCATCGCCGTCGTGACCGACGGCTCCGCCGTCCTGGGCCTCGGCAACATCGGCCCGGCCGCCGCGCTGCCGGTCATGGAAGGCAAGGCCGCACTCTTCAAGCAGTTCGCCAACGTCGACGCCTGGCCGGTCTGCCTGGACACCCAGGACACGGAGGAAATCATCCGGATCGTCAAGGCACTCGCCCCGGTCTACGGCGGCGTCAACCTTGAGGACATCGCCGCGCCGCGCTGCTTCGAGATCGAAACCCGGCTCCGCGAGGAACTGGACATCCCGGTCTTCCATGACGACCAGCACGGAACCGCAATCGTCACGCTGGCAGCCCTGACCAACGCCCTGCGCGTCGTGGACAAGAAACTCGCCGAGGTCCGGATTGTCGTTTCGGGCGTCGGCGCGGCCGGCTCCGCCATCATTGCGCTGCTCAAGGCGCAGGGGGCACGCAACATCATCGCCGCCGGCCGCTCGGGAGCGATCCACTTCGGCGAACAGTACAACGACGAGCACCGCACCTGGATTGCCGAGAACACCAATGAACAAGGGTTCTCCGGCACGCTGCACGAAGCGCTCAAGGGAGCCGACGTCTTCATCGGCGTCAGCGCACCGCATGTGATCGGCGAAGAACAGGTGGCATCCATGGCCAAGGACGCTATTGTGTTCGCCATGGCCAACCCCACGCCGGAAATCGACCCGGTGGTCGCATCACGGCACGCCGCTGTGGTGGCGACCGGCCGCAGCGATTTCCCCAACCAGATCAACAACGTCCTGGCCTTCCCAGGGTTCTTCCGCGGGCTCCTGGACGCTGGGGCCGCAGACATCACCTCCGAGATGCTCGTGGCCGCCGCCGCGGCGATCGCCAACCGGGTGGCCGACGATGAGCTCAATGCCAGCTACATCATTCCCAGCGTCTTCGACCCCCACGTTGCCGCCGACGTCGCCGCCGCAGTTGCCGCGGCCGCCCACGCGACGGCCCCGGCCGCCGCGCCGACCCACGCCTGATTCGCCGCCTGATTCACCGACCAGGAAGGACCACAATGGCCCTCACCATTTCAGCCCGCCGCCCCGTTGACCGTGCGGAAGAGATCCTCACTCCCGAGGCGCTGGCCTTCATTGAGCAACTGCACCAGCGATTCGCCGCCACCCGCGGGGATCTGCTCAAGGCCCGCGCGGTCAAACGCGACGAGGTGGCCCGCACCGGCCGGCTCGATTTCCTGCCGGAAACCCGCGATATCCGTGAGGGCGACTGGACGGTGGCCCCAGCCCCCGCAGCCCTGCAGGACCGCCGGGTGGAAATGACGGGCCCGGCCGCACCGGCCAAGATGGCGATCAATGCCCTGAACTCCGGGGCCAAGGTCTGGCTCGCGGACCTCGAGGACGCCAGCACCCCCACCTGGTCCAACGTGATCGAATCGATCCTCAACCTCCGCGACGCCGCGGCGGGCACCCTGGCCTACACCTCCCCCGAGGGGAAGGAATATACGCTCCGGACCGATGCCCCGCTGGCCGTCGTTGTCGCCCGCCCGCGCGGCTGGCACATGGGCGAGCGCCATCTGCTGATCGACGGCGAACACACCGTGGGCGCCCTGGTGGACTTCGGCCTGCATTTCTTCCACACCGCCAGGCAGCTGCTGGCGAACGGCCATGGCCCGTACTATTACCTGCCCAAGATGGAGAGCCACCTCGAGGCCCGGTTGTGGAACGAGATCTTCGTCTTTGCCCAGGACTACCTCGGCATTCCGCAAGGCACCATCCGCGCCACCGTCCTGATCGAGACCATCCCTGCAGCCTTCGAAATGGACGAGATCCTCTACGAACTCCGCGACCACGCCTCCGGCCTGAACGCGGGCCGCTGGGATTACCTGTTCAGCATCATCAAGTACTTCCGCGACGCCGGCTCGCGCTTTGTGCTGCCGGACCGCGCCACCGTGGCCATGACCGCGCCGTTCATGCGTGCCTACACCGAACTGCTGGTCAAGACCTGCCACCACCGCGGCGCCTTCGCCATGGGCGGCATGGCGGCCGTCATTCCCAACCGCCGCGAACCCGAGGTGACCGCCCAGGCGTTCGAGAAAGTGCGCGCGGACAAGACCCGCGAGGCGAACGACGGCTTTGACGGTTCCTGGGTGGCCCACCCGGACCTGGTGCCGGTCTGCCGGGACGTCTTCGACGCCGTTCTGGGCGAGCGGCCGAACCAGCTGGACAGGCAGCGCCCGGAAGTCTCGGTCACCGCGGACCAGCTCCTGGACGTCGCCTCCGCCCATGGCACGGTCACCGAGGCAGGCATGCGCCTGAACCTCTACGTCGCCGTCGCCTACACAGCGGTGTGGATTTCGGGCAACGGCGCGGTGGCCATCCACAACCTGATGGAGGACGCCGCGACGGCGGAAATCTCGCGGTCCCAGGTTTGGCAGCAGATCCGCAACCACTCGGTGCTGGCCGACACAGGCCGGACCGTCACCCGCGAGCTGGTGTCCGGGATCCTGGCCGAGGAAACCGAGAAGCTCCGCGGCGAGGTGGGCGAGGACGCCTTCGCGAAGCACTACCTGCCCGCCAGCAAGCTCATTGGCGACATCTGCCTGTCCGAGGACTACACGGACTTCCTCACCACGCCGGCGTACGAGCTGGTGGGCTGAGCCATGGCAGCCACCTCCGCCAGCGCCAGGCCGCAGCCGCGCAGTCATCTACGGAGCCAGCCCCGAAGCCAGGGTCCGGTGACGCCGGCCCTCTCGGGGGCCGATCTCGCCCGGATCGATGCGCAGCTCGCCGACACCGACCGGCTGCTGGAGCGCAGCTACCCTGGCGATGACGGCTCCCGCCAGCCGGTGCACACCGTCTACGTCCCGGCCGACCGCTTCAGCCCGGGGTTCACCGCGGACTGGGGCGCCCAGGCCCTCGCTGCGGTGGACGCCCGCGGCGGAGTCGAAAACCTGTGCGCGCTGCAGGGCCAGGACCCCGAGCTGGCCGCCGCCGTCGCGCCGCGGGTCCGGGCCAAGCTCTCACGCGAACCGATCGAGGACCTCCGCCTGGACTTTGAGGACGGGTTCGGGGACCGGGGCGACGACGCCGAGGACGCCGCCGCTTCGGCCGCAGCATCCGCCGTGGCCACCGCGGTCGCCGCCGGGACCGCGCCGCCCTTCATCGGGATCCGCTTCAAGTGCTTCGAGGCCGCCACCCGCGCCCGGGGCCTGCGGACCCTGGATCTCTTCGTATCGCAGCTGGCCGCGGCTGGCGAACTGCCGGACGGGCTCATCCTCACCCTGCCCAAGGTCACCACGGTGGCGCAGGTGGAGGCCATGGCCTTCGCCGTGTCCCGCCTCGAGGAAGTCCACTCGCTCCCCGCGGGCCGGCTCCGCTTTGAGGTGCAGGTGGAAACGCCGCAGCTCATCCTGGGCCCGGACGGAACCTCGCCGGTGGCGCGCCTGCCGCACGCGGTGCCCGGCCGGATCAGCGGGCTGCACTACGGAACTTACGACTACTCGGCCTCGCTGCAGATCTCCGCCGAATACCAGTCCATGGAGCATCCCGTGGCGGACTTTGCCAAGGAAGTCATGCAGCTTGCCGTGGCCGGCACCGGGATCCGGCTCTCCGACGGCTCCACCAACATCATCCCGGTGGGCGAGAACGTGGAGCAGGCCTGGCAGCTCCACGGCCGCCTGGTCCGCCGCTCGCTGGAACGCGGTTACTACCAGGGCTGGGACCTCCACCCGGCCCAGCTGCCCAGCCGGTTCGCCGCAACCTATGCCTTCTACCGGCAAGGGCTCCCCGCCGCCGCTGCCCGGCTCCGCAATTACGTGGAACAAACCGCCGGCGGCGTCATGGATGAACCCGCCACCGCACGCGCCTTGGCGGCCTTCGTTCTGCGCGGCGTCCAATGCGGCGCCGTCGGTGCCGAAGAAGTCCTGGCGCTGGCCGGCGTCGGGCTCCCCCAACTCACCGCGCTGGCCCATCCCCGGCTGGCCAACACCTCCACCCCCTCAGCTAAAGGAACGCACCCATGAGCAACTATTTCTACCCCGAGGGCGGGCTTCCGCCGCAGACCCAGCTCCTCTCGGACCGGGCCATCGTCAAAGAGGCCTACACCGTCATTCCGAAGGGCGTGCTCCGGGACATCGTCACGAGCACGCTGCCCGGCTGGACCAACACCCGCTCCTGGATCATTGCCCGGCCCATCGCCGGTTTTGCCACGACGTTCTCGCAGCTGATTGTCGAGGTGGGACCGGGCGGCGGAGCGGAAAAGCCTGAGCCCGAGGCCGGCGTCGAAGGCGTCATCTTCCTGACCAAGGGCGCCCTGGCCCTGACCCTCGAGGGGGAAATCCACAAGCTGGGAGAGGGCGGCTACGCCTATCTCGCCGCCGGGGCCCAGTGGTCCGTGGCGAACGAGTCCGGGGAGATCGCCAGTTTCCAGTGGATCCGGAAGGCCTATGAGCCGCTGGACGGCTTCACGGCGAAATCCTTCGTGACCCGCGACCAGGACGTCGAACCGCGGGCCATGCCCGACACCGACGGCGCCTGGGCCACCACCCGCTTCGTGGACCCGGAGGACCTCGCCCACGACATGCACGTCAACATCGTCACGCTCAAGCCCGGCGCCTCCATCCCCTTCGCGGAAACCCACGTCATGGAACACGGGCTCTTCGTCCTGGAGGGCAAAGCCGTCTACCGGCTCAATGACGACTGGGTTGAGGTGGAGGCCGGCGACTTCATGTGGCTGCGTGCCTTCTGCCCCCAGGCCTGCTATGCCGGCGGCCCGGGCAACTTCCGGTACCTGCTGTACAAAGACGTCAACCGCCAGATCCGCCTGACCTAAGACCGATCCACCAATACCGAATACGCAGTGGAGTCCGCCCCGTCTGACGGGGCGGACTCATTCGTGGTTCCGGAGCCCGCGGCCGGGAGCCCTTGTGGCCTGGGCGTTGCTTGCTAGCCTGAGGCTGTGAAGTACGAATCCCTGTGGATCGGATTGCTCCTTGGCGCGGCCTTCGGCTTCGCCATCGGAGCCGCCACCGCCGACAAACCGTTCACGGGCATGTTGATCGGCCTTGCGGTCGGCGCACTCGTGGGCCTGGGCGTCCGGAAGGACCCCAGGAAGCGGTAGGGATGCCCTTCGCCGGGATCAGACGGTTCCCGGCGGGGCAGTCACCCAATGCCGGCCCCCTGACCTGAAACGGCCCGCGCCGTGAAATGCCCGGGCACCAAAGCTGTGCCCGCCGCGCGAGGACCCCACAGTCCCAAGGCGCCGCCCAGACGCGCAGCCC